>JAHDXY010000106.1:4087-12799 GCA_023384005.1 Burkholderiaceae bacterium
TACGGGCTGTTCTTCGGCGGCTTCTACGCCTTGCAGAAGTTCAAACCGACGCCGGCGGCGCGCCCGGCCGACAAGCAGGTTCCGCTGGTGCGCGTCGAGGCGGTCGAGGCGCGCAGCGGCGCATTGGTGGCGAGCGGCAACGGGACGGTGCGCCCGCGCGCCGAGGTCGTCCTGGCGGCGGAGCTTTCGGGCCGCGTCGTGCACGTCAGCTCGAACCTGGTGAGTGGCGGCGCTTTCGGTGCCGGCGAGCTGCTGGTGCGCGTGGACGCCGAACCGTTCAATGCGGCACTCGCGCAGGCGCTCGCCGACGGCGCATCGGCGCGCGCGGCGCTCTTCCTGGCCGAGCAGACGGTACAGCGCACGCAGGAGCTGATCGCCAAGGAGTTCCTCTCGCGTCAAGCGCTCGACGAGCGCCTCGCGGCGCGCGACCAGGCAAAGGCGGCATCGGACCGCGCCGAGGCGGTCGTCGCGCAGCGTCGGCTCGACCTGGCACGCACCGAGATTCGTGCGCCGTTCTCCGGCCGCGTCCTGTCGGAGAAGACAGACGCGGGCGATACGGTGCAACCGGGCAAGGAGCTGGCGCGCATCTTCGACGCGCGCGAGCTCGAGGTCTCCGTGTCGCTGAGCGATCGCGACATGGCGCTGCTCGGCGACGCCTGGACCGCGCGCAGCGCGGCGCCGGGCAAGTCGCAGCGCGCGGCGGTGTACGTCGAGCACGGCGGACTCTGGTACCGATGGGCAGCGCGCATCGACCGGGTCGAAGCCTCGCTCGACAGCCTGACGCGGACTTTCAACCTCGTCGTTCGCGTCCAGGACGCGACCGCGCGCGGCACGCGCGCGACGGCTCCGGGCGCGCAGCCGATCGCGGGCCGCGCCAACGGCAGTGCGCCGCCGCTGCTCGTGGGGATGTTTGCCCGGGTCGAGATCGAGGGAAGCGATCGCGGGCCGTACCTGACGGTGCCGCGTGCCGCGCTGCGCGACGGAAATCGTGTCTGGCTGCTCGACGCGAACTCGGCGATATCGATCCGCAGCGTTCGCGTGCTGCGCGAAGACGATCGCAGCGTCGCGATCGCCGCCGAAGGCTTGGGCGAGGGCGATCGCGTCGTGGTGAGCGCGCTGCCGGTGGTCACCGAGGGCATGCAGGTCAGGGTGAGCGAGCCGCGCGCGCGCTCGGCCAGTCAATGAACCGGCTGATCGACTGGATGGCGCGCCACCCGGTGGCGGCGAACCTGTTGATGCTGATGATCGTCGTGAGCGGCCTGGTCGCATCGGTCACGATGAAGCAGGAGGTCTTTCCGGAGATCAGCTTCGACACGATCGAGGTGCGTGTCGTGTACCAGGGCGCGGCGCCCGACGAGATCGAGGAATCGATCGTCCAGCGCATCGAGGAGCAGGTGCAGGGAATCGACGGGATCGACCGCGTCGTCGGTTTCGCCGCGGAGAGCGTCGGGCTGGTGCGAATCGAACTCGCGCGCGGCACGAGCTCGTCGCGTGCACTCGACCAGATCAAGTCGGCGATCGACAGGATCACGACCTTTCCCGAGCAGATCGAACGCCCGGTCGTTCGCGAGATCGTCAACCGCCAGCGCGTGATCGAACTCGCGCTCTACGGCGACGCGGACGAAGCGACGTTGCGCGAACTCGCATACCGGGTAAAGGACGAATTCACCGCGTTGCCCGGGATCTCGCTCGCCGAGGTCGCCCGGGTGCGCGACTACGAGGTATCAATCGAGGTCCCCAATGCCGCATTGCGCGCGCACGGACTTACGCTCTCCGACGTCGCGGCGGTGGTGCGGCGCTCGAGCCTGGACTTGCCCGCGGGCGACATCCGCAGCGACCAGGAGTCGATCCTGCTGCGCACGAAGGGGCGCAACTACCGCCGCGCCGACTTCGAGAGCATCGTCCTGCTCACGCGTCCCGGGGGAGCCAGCGTGCGCCTGGGCGACGTCGCCCGAATCCACGACGGATTCCGCGACGACGACCTGATCATGCGGTACAACGGCAAGCCGGCGAGTTTCGTACAGGTCTTTCGGGTCGGCGACGAGAAAGTGCTCGACGTGGTCGGCAGGGTCGACAGCCACCTCGAGAGCAGCATCCGGCCGAACCTGCCGCCGGGCGTGTCGGTCGCCGTGTGGCGCAACGACGCGACCGAGTTTCGCAATCGCGTCGACCTGCTGGTGAAGAACGGCTTGATCGGTCTCGCGCTGGTAATGGGCGCGCTCGCGCTGTTTCTCGACCTGCGCCTGGCGTTCTGGGTGGCGACCGGGATCTTCGTCTCGTTCGTAGGCGCCTTCAGCGCGATGTCGCTGCTCGGGCTGTCGATCAACATGATGTCGTTGTTCGGCTTCATCCTGGCGATCGGAATCGTGGTCGACGACGCGATCGTGACGGGCGAGAACATCTACGCCGAGAACGAACGGGGGCGTGCCGGGTTCGACGCCGCCGTGCTCGGCGCGCAGCGCGTGGCGCTGCCGGTGGCGCTCGCCGTGGGCACGACGGTCACGGCTTTCGTCCCGCTGCTCTTCGTCCCGGGCAACGTCGGGAAGTTCCTGTTCCAGATCCCGGCGATCGTGATCATCGTTCTCGCGATCTCGGTGCTCGAGGCGATGCTGATCCTGCCGCACCACCTCGCCCGGCTGCAGATAGCCGGTTACACCGCGCGCACCCGCGTCGGTGCCGCGCTGGCCGATCTGCGCCACGCGATCGACCGCGTGCTCACCCGTTTCGTGAACGGCCCGCTCGAGCGCGCGCTGCGTTTCGCGACCGCACGCTACGGCGTGGTGATCGCCGCGAGCATCTCGCTGTTCGTTCTCACCATCGGCGTGATCTCGGGCGGTTACGTGAAGTTCACTTTCTTTCCGGTCGTCGAGGGCCGCTACGTGACCGCGTCGATCGATCTCGCCCCTGGCGCGACCTCGCAAGCCACGCTCGAGGTGGCGCAGGAACTCTCGCGCGCGGGCCGCCAGGCCGGGGCGGCGCTGCCCGATCCCAGCGGGCGCGCGCTCGTCGCCGCGGAGTTCGTCACGATCGGCCGGCAGGAGGCGTCGGGCCCCGGAGCGTCGGGTGCGCTTGGCATCCTTCAAGGGCACCGTGCCTCGGTGGTGTTCGAGTTGCTCGACCCCGAGGTGCGGACGATCAGTTCGCGCGCCTTCGAGTTGAAGTGGCGAGAGATCGCGGGGCAGATTCCCGGCGTGAGGAAGATCTCCTACGCGTCGAACGTGATCAACGTGGGATCGGCGGTGCAGGTTTCGCTCTCGGCCCGGTCGGCCGACGGGCTCGCGCACGCGGTCGCGCTGCTGGAGCAGGAACTCGCGCTCATCGAAGGGGTGCTCGACGTGCGCGACGATCGCGATGGCGGCAAGCGCGAATTGCAGTTTCGGCTGCTACCCCGGGCGCGCGCGCTTGGCGTGACCACCGACTTGCTCGCGCAGCAGGTGCGCGACGCGTTCTACGGCGCCGAAGCGATCCGCGTGCAGCGCGGACGCGACGAGGTCAGGGTCTACGTCCGGCTCCCCGGCGACGAGCGCGACGCGCCGGCCGACGTCTCGCGCTACCGGATCCGCACGCCGGCGGGCGATTTCATCCCCTTGCACGAACTCGCCGAAGTGACGCTAGGTCAAGGTCTGTCGACGCTGGTTCGCGAGGACGGCCGCCGCGTGATCACGGTGTTCGCCGACGTCGACTCGGCGCGGGTCACCGGCCAGCAGGTGAACGCGAAGCTTCTGGGCGAGATACTTCCGTCGATCCGTGAGCAGGTCGCCGGGCTCTCGTGGACGATGGGCGGCGAGCAACGCGAGCAAGGCCAGGCGTTGCCCTCGCTCGCGCGCAACTTCGGATTCGCGCTATTCGGGATGTACACGCTGCTCGCGCTCGCGTTTCGCTCGTATGTCCAGCCGTTCATCGTGCTCGCATCCATTCCGTTCGGTCTGGTGGGAGCCACCGCGGGCCACCTCGTGATGGGGCTGAGTTTCGGTCTGACCAGCCTGTTCGGCATCGTCGGGTTGTCGGGGATCATCGTCAACGGCTCGCTGGTGCTGGTCGATTTCTTCAACGAGCAGCGCAACGCGGGAGTCGAAACGCGCGAGGCGATCGTGCAGGCCGCGAA
Source organism: Burkholderiaceae bacterium (assembly GCA_023384005.1). Classification (GTDB taxonomy): domain Bacteria; phylum Pseudomonadota; class Gammaproteobacteria; order Burkholderiales; family Burkholderiaceae_E; genus Quisquiliibacterium. The sequence continues at coordinate 8,193 of JAHDXY010000106.1, forward strand.
GAGCCGTTTCCGGCCGATCCTGCTCACGACCATCACGACCTTCCTGGGCATCTTCCCGTTGATCATCGAGCGCAGCATCCAGGCGCAGTTCCTTATCCCGCTAGGGGTTTCGATCGCCGTCGGCGTGTTGCTGGGCACCGTGCTGTTGATGATGCTCACGCCGGCGCTGGTGATGCTGCAGGAGGACCTGTCATCGCGCTGGCGCGCCATGCGCGACAGCGCGACGCTCAGAACCGGAACATCGCCGTGCGCGCAGCGTCGTCCCAGCCGTAGGCGTCGAAGAAGATCATCGCGGCGCCGCCGGCAAGGACGAGCGGTCGCAGCACCGCCCAGCGCATCGGCCGGATCAGCGCGGCCGAGATCATCCAGATTCCCGCGCCCACCTTGAGAGTCGCGATCAGGGCCATCGCGGGGTCGGTCGCGAGCTTGAGCAGCCAGGGATTTGCGATGAAACCCATTGGAAGCACGAACAGGCCGACGCCAAGCAGCATCGAGCGACCCGCCACCGGCAGCCACGGCGTCTGGGCGATTCCCGCGGCGATGAAGACGTTGCCGCAAACAGGCGGCGTGATCGTGCACAGCAGCGCGTACCAGAACACGAACAGGTGAGCGTACAAGGGAGTGAGCCCCATCGACTGCAGCGCGTCGCCAGCCACCGCGATGCAGATCACGTACGCGGCGGTCGTCGGCAGCTCCATTCCCAGCAGCAGGCTCGCAAGGCCGGTCAGAAGCAGGCCGACCCAGAGGCTGCCGTCGGAAGCCGACAGGATCAGCGAGGTGATCTTCACGCCAACGCCGGTCTTGTGGAACACGCCGGTGATCAGGCCGGCGCAGATCAGGATCGCCGCGATCGTGGCGATCTGCCTCGCCGCGTCGACGACCGCGATCCGCAGCCGGTCGATCCAGCGCCGCAAGTCGAGCGCTCCGGTCGTGTCAAACGCCAGCAGTGCCACGGTGGCGGCGGTCGCGAAGAGCGCGGCGTACTGCGGCGTGTACGCGGTCCAGCCCAGCACGTAGATCAGGATCGCGAACGGCACCGCGAAGAAAGGCAGCGTGCGCGCGACGCGCACCCAGCCCGGAAGTTCGTCCGGCGCCATGCCGCGAAGGTCGAACTTGATCGCGTACTGGTGCACCCCGACCCACGCGGTGACGAAGAACAGAATCGCTGCGGGCGTGGCCGCGACCATGATCGTCGTGTACGGCAGGGCGAGCAGTTCGGCCATCACGAAGATGCCCGCGCCCATCAGCGGCGGCATGATCTGCCCGCCAGTCGAGGCGACCGCCTCGGTCGCCGCCGCGAGGCTCGGCGGATAGCCCATGCGCTTCATCGCCGGAATCGTGACCATGCCGGTCGACGCGGTGTTGGCCGACGCCGAACCCGAGATCGTGCCGTACATCGCGCTCGAGAGAACCGCGACCTTCGCCGCGCCGGCGCGGAATCGACCGGCGATCTGGGTCGACAGCGACATGAACCCCGAGCCGGCCGCGCCGGCCGAGATGAAGGCCCCCAGGATCAGGAACGGCGCGATCGTGTCGGCGGAAAGCCCGGTGAGCTCGCTCCACAGTCCGCTCTCGCTGATCACGAGGTCGCCCAGAAAGGAATCGAGCGCGAAGGGGTCGTGGCCGAAGGTCCCCGGTATCAGATGGCCGAAGATCCCGTAGGACAGGACCACCACCGTGATCGCCGGCAGCACCCAGTTGATCGCGCGCCGGGCCATCTCCAGCGTGACGACGATCAGCACGACCGCGATCGCCATCTGAAGCGGGCCGTGCAGGATCCCGTACTGGTCCGAGAGCGTGCCGCTCGCCAGCGCGACGTAGGCGGCGCTCGCGCCTCCCAGCGCCAGACACGCCCACCCGAACAGCCGCGCCGGCGCGGAGTTGCTCGGGGCAAAGAGGAAGATCCAGGGCAGCGCGAGCAGGTAGTGCACCGGCCGCGTGATCAGGTTCGGGATCAGCCCGGAGAATACGAGATAGAGATGAAAGCCGACCGTGACCGCCGCGAACAGCGTGACCAAGACGCCAGGTCGCGGCGCGAGGGCGGCGCGCGCGACCTGGTCGACGAAGCTTTCCGGCTTGCGCTGATCGGGCATCAGGGCGATCGGCGCGGCATGGCGTCAGTTACTTGACCGCGATTCCCTTCTCCTTGTAGTAGCGCATCGCGCCCGGGTGTACTTCTGCGCCCAGCAGCTTGACCATGTCGGGTTCGACGCCGTTCCACCAGGGGCTTTTCTCGGCGAGTTTGGTTTTGCCTTCCCAGAAGGTCCTGGTCACGAAGTAGGCGACATCGTCGCTCATCGCCGTCGTGCCGTAGGCGCCCACCGGCAGGCCGACCGTGTTGACCGGCTTGTCCTGACCCTTGTAGGTGTTGGCGGCGATCGTGAGCGGGCCCGAGGAAGCGTCCAGCGCGAGCACCTTGGTGCGCTCGGCTTCGGACAGCGACAGGATCCTGATCGGCGTGGTGGTGGCGAGCTCGACCAGTTGCGGCGTCGGGTGCGACGAGCAGGTGGCGAACGCGTCGACCTTGCCGTTGCGCATCGCGGGGCCTGCCGCGCTCAACTCGACCTCGACCGTCTTGACCTTGTCGGTCAGCCCGAACGCGGCCAGGATCTTTTCGGTGGCCGTGCCGCAGAACGATCCCTTGCCCCCCGGAATCATCGTCTTGCCCGCCAGATCGGCAATCGAGTTGATGCCGGCGTCGGCGCGGGCAACGAGGTGCACGGTCACGAAAGGCATCACGAACAGCGTACGCGCGTTGTCGAAGGCCCCGGCCTCGAAGGGCTTCTTGCCCTGGCGGGCGCTCGCGAGCAGGCTCGGGGGCGTCGTGAAGATGTAGTTTCCGGGGCGCGACTTCGACTCCAGGACGTTCTGTACCGAGCCCTGGCTCTCCTCTACCGTGGGCACGTAGCTCGAATCGGCCGCCTTCATCGCCTCGGCGAGTTGCACCGTCATCAGGTAGTACGACGAGGTGGACTTCGCCGACTTGAGCGTCACGCGAGTCTCGGCGCCCGCGCTCGCGGTCAAGCCCGAAAGCAAGAGCGCGACTGCGCTCGCGGCCGCTAGAATCTTGATGTTGGACATTGAAATCCCTCCGATTCATCGTTCATTGAAAGCCCGCATTCTACCGTTGCCGCCCGTTGCACAACCCGACGCGGCCGATCCGCTCGGCGCGGACCCGGCGCTGCTCGCGTACTACGCCGCACGCGCGCGCGAGTACGAACGCATCTACGACAAGCCCGAGCGCCAGGCCGACCTGCGCGTGCTCGAACGCCGTGTCGAGCAGGCGCTGGCCGCGCGCGAGGTGATCGAGCTAGCCTGCGGCACCGGGTACTGGACACGGTTCATCGCGCGCAGCGCGCGCCGCGTCGTGGCGCTCGACGCCAACCCGCAAACGCTCGAAGTCGCGCGCTCGAAAGGCCTTGCCGTGCGGGGCGTCGAGTTCGGCGTCGCCGACGCTTATGCGCTCGCGCCCGAACTCGGGCTGTTCGACGGCGCGTTCGCCGGGTTCTGGTGGTCGCACGTGCCGCTCGAGGCGCAGCCGCGATTTCTCGAGTCGCTGCGCGCGCGGCTCGCGCCCGGTGCGCTCGTCGTGATGCTGGACAACCGCTATGTCGAGGGCAGCAGCACGGCGCTCTCTCGCAGCGACCGGCGCGGCAACACCTACCAGCTGCGCCGTCTCGACGACGGCACGCAGCACGAGGTCCTCAAGAACTTCCCGAACCGGCGGCAACTGCACGACGCGCTGGACGCATTCGCCGAAGCGATCGAGGTCGACGAGTTGCCCTATTTCTGGTACCTCAGGTGCCGGATCAGGGGAAAACCTTGATGCCGGTCGCCGCGAGCGGGCGATCGCGCGGCTAGGCTGGCGTTTTGTCAGGCGAACGAACGAGGAGTAGCGAAGCGATGGTGCTGGAGTTCGACGGACGGTCGATCGACACCGATGCAGAGGGGTATCTGGTCGATCCTTCACAATGGGACGAGAAGGTCGCCGAGGCGCTCGCGCGCGGCGAGCAGATCGTCCTCGGCGCAGAGCATTGGCGGGTGATCGAGTTCATGCGCGAGTTCTACGCCGAGCGCCAGGTCGCAGCCGATGCGCGTTTCGTGATCCGGTTCATCGCGATCCAACTCGGCCACGGCAAGGCCGCGCGCGACCGCCTGTTCGAGCTGTTCCCCTACGGTTACGTGCAGCAGGCCTGCAAGATCGCCGGGATGAAACGCCCCAGGGCATGGAGCACCGGCTGAGCGGGTCTCAGTCGCCGTTGGCGCCGGCGGGGTCGGGCGCGACGTCGTCGATCAGACCCGGCTGCACGAGGCGCGTGTTTGCGAGCGCGCCGGCTGCTTCGAGGATCGGGTAGGCGATCGAACAAAGGTGCGAGTTGATGCGCTTCAACTCGCTGATCAGGTCCAGGTGCAGCGAACTGGTCTCGATGCTCTGCACCGTCTGTTCGTGCAGCCGCGCCAGGTGCGAGGCGGCGTAGGACATCTCCAGGTCGCGGAACCGGGCCTTCTCCTCGAGAAGGCGTTGAGCGTCGCGCAGGTGCCCGTCGAGGAACACCGTCATGGCGAGCCTGAGGTTGGCGAGCAGTCGTTCGTGCAGGTGGCTGATC
>JAHDXY010000107.1 GCA_023384005.1 Burkholderiaceae bacterium
GGCGATCACTTACTACGCCGTCGGACTCGCTGCCTACCTGTTCAAGGGTCTGAAAGCCGCGGGCGCGCCGATCGACGTGGATCTCGCCACCGGGTGGTCGGTGATTCCAATTGCGCTCGCGGTGGCGATGGGCGTGCGACACATCCGCAAGTCGATCATCCGCCGCCTGTCGCGCGAAGCGGCGACTCCCGCCGACTAAATCGCGCGTGCCCTTAGCGCAGCCGTGCCGGCAGGCTGCGAAAGCCGCGAAACCGCACGCGATGGTCGCGTTGCGCAGGGCCGGCGTACTCCAGCCGCTCGAAACGCGCGACCAGGCGCCCGAGCGCGATGCGACCCTCCATGCGCGCGACGTTCATCCCCACGCAGGCGTGATCGCCCTGCCCGAACGCGACATGGCGATTGGGCTTGCGGCCCACGTCGAAGCGCTGCGGATCGGGGAACTGCGCCGGATCGCGATTCGCCGCGCCGATCGAGATGTTCACCAGCGTACCCGCGTCGAAGCGCCGCCCGCCGATCTCGGAAGGCGCGAGAAGGCGGCGGTTGTTCAGCTGGATCGGGCTCTCGAAGCGCAGCATCTCCTCGACCGCGCTCGCGACGAGCGTGGGGTCGTCGCGCAACCGGCGCTGCTCGTCGGGATGGCGCATCAACAGCTCCAGTCCGTTGCCGATCAGGTTGGCCGTGGTCTCGTGACCGGCGTTGAGGAGGAAGATGCAGTTCTGAACCAGTTCTTCCTCGCTCAGTCGCTCGCCGTCGGGTTCGCCCTGGATCAGCCGGGTGAGCACGTCCACCTCCGGGTCGAGCGGACGCGCGCGGCGATCGGCGACCAGCCCTTCGAGGTAGGCCTTGAAATCGACCAGCGATCGATTGCCGCGTTCGAGCATCTGCGCGCTGGGCACCGGTTCGAGCGCGGCGAGGATCGCGAGCGACCAGGCGCGAAGCGGCCCGCGGTCGCCGTGCGGTATCGCGAGAAGGTTTCCGATCACCTCCACCGGGATGCGGGCCGCGAACTCGTCGATCAGGTCGACCTCGGGCTTGTCCGACATCTGATCGAGCAGCACGTCGACCAGAGCGACGACGCTGGGTTCCATTCGCGCGATCGCCTTCTGGTTGACCGCGCCCATTACGAGCCGGCGCAAGCGCGTGTGCCGCGGCGGGTCGCTGAACACCATGCTGGTCGTGTGGTGCGCGTAAAGCGCGGAGTCGCCGAACTTGGGCTTGAACTCCACCTTCTTGTCCGAACTCGCGACCGGATTGCGGTACATCGCGACCACGTCGGCGTACGCGCTGAGGATCAGGCTGCCGTCGCGCAACACGCGCACCGGTTCGTGCTCGGTGAGCGCGGCGAAGGTCGGGTAAGGATCTTCGTAGAACGCGTCGGGCAATGCGGCGAGTTCGAAGCCGGCCGCGATCGCGCGCGGGTCGGTGCTCGCCGGCGACGCGCCCACCACAGAAGACGAAGCCGTCGTCGGCGGCGATCACCGCGCCGTTGATGAAATGCGACTGGTCGTGGGCGAGCAGCAGCAGCAGTCCGTCGAGATCCTCCGGCTTGCCCAGGCGCTTGCGCGGCAGCATCTGCACCAGCCGCTGCCCGGCCTCCGATTCCCAGTGCTTCTCGTTCATCTCGGTGACGATGTAACCGGGGCAGATCGCGTTGACGTTGATCCCGAACCGGCCCCACTCGAGCGCCATCGCCTTGGTCATCTGCACCACCGCCGCCTTGCTCATGCAATATACGCCGATCTGCGAGAGCGCCCGCAATCCGGCCATCGACGCGATGTTGATGATCCGCGCGTGACGCGGATGCGCGTCGGCGGCGGAACCCCTGGCCCGCGCGATCATCCGCTTGCCCACCTCCTGCGCAACGAAGAACGCGCCGCGCGTGTTCGTGTCGAACATGAAGTCGAAATCGTCTGGCCTGACGTCGACCAGCCGCTGCGTCGTGCTCACGCCCGAGTTGTTCACCAGCACGTCGATCGGCCCCGCCTCGGTCTCGGCGTTCGCGACCGCAACGCGGATGCTGTCCAGATCGGTGACATCGAGCGCGACGACGTGCGCGGCGCCGCCCTCGGACTCGATCTCGGCGCGCAGCTCCTTGAGGCGCTCGACGCGGCGCGACGCGAGCACCACCTGCGCGCCGTTGGCCGCCAGCACGCGCGCGAAGCGCTCGCCCAGCCCGCTCGACGCACCGGTCACGAAGGCGACCTTTCCGGTCAGATCAAAGCTCGTGTGCACTTGCGCTCCTCCCCGAATTCGCGAACACCCCGGTCGATGATCGCACAGCCGAGCGTCCGCAGCCGGGTCCGGTCGACGCGCGCGAGGGCGCGCCGTTTGCGCGCCCTCGGCAATATCCGCGACAATCCTCCGAACAACCGACCGGGGGAAGCGAACAATGGATATCGGACGCGATGGAGGTCGACGTCGTCGTCGTCGGCGGCGGGCCGGCCGGCCTGGCAGCGGCGATCCGGCTCACGCAGCTCGCGGCCGAGGCTGGCACCGAACTCGGCGTGACGGTGCTGGAAAAGGGCTCCGAGGTCGGCGCGCACATCCTCTCCGGCGCCGTGATGGACCCGCGTGCGATCGACGAGCTGCTCCCGAACTGGAAGGACGACGGTGCGCCGATCACCACACCTGTCAGCGAGGATCGCTTCCTGTTCCTCTCCGAGTCCGGGGCGCGCGGCATCCCGCAGTGGATGCTGCCAGCGTGTTTCAAGAACCACGGCAACTACGTGGTCAGCCTCTCCGACGTCGTGCGCTGGCTGGGCCAGCAGGCCGAGGCGCTGGGGGTGGAGATCTACCCCGGCTTCGCGGCAGCCGAGGTGCTCTACCACGACGACGGCTCGGTCAAGGGCGTCGCCACCGGCAACATGGGCGTCGGGCGCGACGGTGCGCACACCGCGAACTTCCAGCCGGGCATGGAGTTGCACGCGAAGTACACGCTGTTCGCCGAGGGCGCGCGAGGCCACCTCGGCAGGCAGTTGATCGCCCGGTTCGAACTGGACAAGGGGCGCGACCCGCAGAGCTACGGCATCGGGCTCAAGGAGTTGTGGGAGATCGATCCGGCGAAGCACTCGGCGGGGCTGGTCGTTCACACCGCGGGCTGGCCGCTGGAGAACGACACCTACGGCGGATCGTTCCTCTATCACCTCGACGGAAATCGCGTCGCGGTCGGTTTCGTCGTGGGACTCTCGTACGCCAATCCGTATCTGTCGCCCTTCGAGGAGTTCCAGCGTTACAAGACTCATCCGGCGATTCGCGGTTTCTTCGAAGGCGGCAAGCGCATCGCCTACGGCGCGCGCGCGATCACCGCTGGCGGGCTGAACGCGTTGCCCGATACCGTCTTTCCCGGCGGCGCGCTGATCGGCTGCGACGCCGGCTACCTGAACGCCTCGCGCATCAAGGGCAGCCACGCCGCGATCAAGTCCGGCATGCTGGCCGCGCAAGCCGCGTTCACGGCGATTTCGCAGGGGCGCACGTCGGACACCCTCGACGCGTACCCGTCGGCGTTTCGCGAATCCTGGCTGTACGACGAGTTGTACCGCGCGCGCAACTTCAAGGCGGCGATGAGCAAGGGGCTCTGGAGCGGAACGCTGCTGGTGGGCATCGACCAGGTGCTGTTCGGCGGGCGCGCGCCGTGGACCATGCACGTCAGACACGCCGATCACGAGTGCCTGCGCCCTGCCGCCGAGTTCGAACCGATCCGTTATCCGAAGCCCGACGGCAAGCTGAGCTTCGACCGGCTCTCGTCGGTGTTCGTGTCGAACACGAACCACGAAGAGAACCAGCCGGTTCACCTCAGGCTCGTCGACGACGCCGTGCCCACGAAGGTGAACCTCGCGACCTACGCCGGGCCCGAACAGCGGTACTGCCCCGCAGGCGTGTACGAATTCGTCGATGACAACGAGGGCGGCAAGCAACTGCAGATCAACGCGCAGAACTGCGTGCACTGCAAGACCTGCGACATCAAGGATCCGACGCAGAACATCGTCTGGGTCGTGCCCGAAGGCGGCGGCGGGCCGAACTACTCTGGGATGTGAGCGCGAAAGCGCGCGCGACGCGTCGCCGTAGCGCTCGCCGATCAGGAAACGCCTGGCCGAGCGCGCGGCGCGCAGATCGGCGCAAGCACCGAAAAAAATGCCGGCACGAGGCCGGCACTTTCTTCGTTCGCGAGGCATCGCCCCGCGAATGAAGCGATCGAACTAGCGCGAACCGCGCGGGCCGCCGTAACCGCCGCCGCCGCCGCCGCCGTCGCCACCGCGGCCGTAACCGCCGCCACCGCCGCCACCAGCACCGCCGCCGCCACGACCGTAACCGCCGCCGCCACTGCCGCCGCCGCCACCGTAGCCGCCGCCACCACCCCCGCCACCGCGACGAAAGCCGCCGCCGCCACCGCCACCGCCTTGCTGCTCGCGCGCTTCGTTCACGACCAGCGCACGGCCCTCGAGCGAGTGACCGTTGAGCGCACGAATCGCGTTTTGTGCAGCGTCGGCGCTACCCATCGTGACGAACGCGAAACCCCGCGAACGGCCCGTTTCACGATCGGTCACGATGCGTGCCTCGCTGACCTCGCCGTGAGCGGCAAACAATTGGGTGAGCTGAGCGTCGGTAGCCCGCCAGGGCAGATTTCCGACGTAAATCTTGGTAGGCATCAAATCATCCTCGAAACACAGGAAACGAATATTGCATTTCGAGGCGAACCGGAGAGTGAACCGGGAAATGCAATCCTAGAATCGCTATGCGCCTTGCGCACGCGCGGGTCTTACGGCGCGCACTGTGCCACAAACTCGCGGGACGTGCCATCCCCCGCCCCCGCGCGTGGCGTGGCGCCCCCAGGCCCGGATCGCCTCGACGAGCGCGCTGCCGGCACGAAACATCTCGAGAGGCTTGAAATATCGGTTGAACCTGTATAAAAATACAGTTACTGTCGAACCGCCCCATTCCCGAGGTGGAACATGCGTGACCTGACCCAGAGGCAACAGGAGATCCTGCTCCTGATCAAGGAACACATCGCCGTCACCGGCTTTCCGCCCACCCGGGCCGAAATCGCCGGGCGTTTCGGCTTCCGTTCGCCCAACGCCGCGGAGGAACATCTCAAAGCCCTGGCGCGCAAGGGAGTGATCGAACTCACTTCGGGCGCTTCGCGCGGAATTCGCCTGCGGATGCTGCCCGACGCACCGGGCACGGACACCTCCAGCGCGGTCGGGATCGCGATCTCGCTGCCACTGGTCGGAAGGGTCGCGGCCGGCAGCCCGATCCTGGCTCAGGAACACATCGAAACCAGCTATGCGCTGGACCCGAAGCTGTTCGACCAGTCTCCCGATTACCTGCTCAAGGTCCGCGGCATGAGCATGCGCGACGCCGGCATCCTCGATGGCGACCTGCTCGCGGTCAGGCGCACCCACGAGGCGCGCAACGGGCAGATCGTGGTCGCCCGGGTCGGCGACGAGGTCACGGTCAAGCGCCTGCGCCGCCGTGGCCATTCGATCGAGCTGCTTCCAGAGAACCCCGACTACGCCCCGATCGTGGTCGACGCGCGCAGCGACGACTTCACGCTCGAAGGCATCGGCGTAGGCCTGCTGCGCGGCGGCAAGGCGTTGTGAATTCCTGCCATGGCCGCTTCCCCCGACCCCACCACGATCCACGCCGGGCTCTGGCTTGCGAATCAGCTCGGCCACGCCCCCGCCACTGCCTTCTCGAGCGGGTTCGCCCGACTCGATCGCGAACTGCCCGGTAGCGGCTGGCCCTGCGGCGTACTCACCGAACTGATCGGCAGGGAATCGGGCATCGGCGAGTTGCGCCTTCTGGTGCCGCTGCTGCGCCAGCTCACCCGCGAGCGCCGAACCGTGATCCTGCTCGCGCCGCCGCACATTCCCTACGCCCCGACGCTTGCCAGCTTCGGGGTCGAACTCGACCATCTCCTGGTCGTCCAGGCGCCCAATGCCGCCGACCGGCTCTGGGCGGTCGAGCAGACCCTGCGCAGCGCCTGCTTCGGTGCGCTGCTCGCCTGGCTGCCGCAGGAAAAGACCCGCCCCGAACACCTGCGACGTCTGCAACTCTGCGCCCAGGGCGCGCAGGGGCCGGTGTTGCTGTTCCGAACGCTGGCGGCGCAGTTCGAGCCCTCGCCCGCGCCGCTTCGGCTGCTGCTGCTCGCCCGGCCCGGGCAACGTCTGTCGGTGCAGATCCTCAAGCGCCGGGGGCCGATGCTCGCGAACCAGATCCTGCTCGACCTTCCGCAGCCGGTCACCGCGATCCGCCTGCGTGCGCAGCCCGTATCCGGCGAGCGCGAAGCAAGCGGATCGCTGCAGACGATCCACGCGCAACCGCCCGCACGCCCATCGATCGCAGTGCACTGAATCCTCGTGCTGTGGCTGGCCTCGTGTCTGTCGCGCCTGCCGCTGGAAGTCTTCCTGCGCGCTGGTGCCAACCCCTGCCTGGCGGTGTTCGAGCGCCAGCACATCGTGCAGGCCAGCGACGCCGCCCTGGCACTCGGGGTTCGCCCGGGAATCAAACGCGCCACCGCGCTCGGGCTGGCCTCGGAACTGGTGTTGCGCGAGCGCGACCGCGCGCTCGAGCACGAAACCCTTTGTCAACTCGCCTGCTGGGCACTGCAGTTCACGCCGCAACTGAGTCTGCAGGAAACCGCCGCGTCAACGCGTGCCGGCACCGCCTGCGATCAGGCGAGCGGCCTGCTGCTCGAGATCGGCGCCAGCCTGCGCCTGTTTGGCGGACGCGACGCGCTGCTCGCGCGCCTGCGCAACGGATTCGCCGAACTGGGCGTCTCGGCCCGGATCGCCTGCGCACCCAGCGCCACCGGTGCGTGGCTGCTGGCTCGCCACCATGACGGAGCCTTCGCCGCCACCCAGGCGCAACTCAATGCGCGCCTTGCCCCGATTCCGGTGGCGCTGCTCGATGCCGCGCATCCTCACCTCGCGACACTCGAGTCGATCGGCGCACGCACGCTGAAGGATCTCGCGCAGTTTCCCCGTGCCGGCCTGGCGCGCCGCTTCGGCCAGGCATTGCTGGTCGAACTCGATCGTGCGCTGGGCCGTTCGCCCGAACCACGGCGCTGGTTCGAAGCCCCGCTCAGGTTCGGGTCGCGCCTCGAGTTGCTCGCACAGGTTGAAGATGCCGGGGCGCTTTTATTCGCCGCGCAGCGCCTGATCGCCCAGCTCGGCGGCTGGCTGGTTGCGCGCCATGCCGCGGTGCGCGCGTTCACGCTGATGTGCGAGTCCGAAACCGCTCCCCCGCTCGCGCTCAGGCTGCGTCTGGCGCAGCCGAGCCGGGACACCGCCCGCCTGCTCGTGCTGCTGCGCGAGCGCCTGTCGCTCACCCGGCTCGCCGCTCCAGTGCACGCGATCGAGTTGCGCTGCGACGAGGTCTGCGCGCTCGCCGCCGACAACGCCGAACTGTTCCCGGTGCCGGCCAGCGCACGCGAGAGCCTGGGACGGTTGATCGAGCGCCTGCAGGCCAGGCTCGGGCAGGGGCAGGTGCAACGCCTGCTGGTCGCTGCCGATCATCGCCCCGAAGCGGCGTATCGGATCGAGGTGGTGGACGATCTCGGCGAACTCGCAGCCGGCAAACAGGACGCCGCCGGCGCCGGCGCGCTGCCGCGCCCGTTGTGGCTGCTCGACCCGCCGCTCGCGCTCACCGAGCGCAACAACCGCCCGTTCTGGCACGGACCGCTCACGCTGCTCGCCGGCCCCGAACGCATCGAGAGCGGGTGGTGGGACGACGCGCTGGTGCAGCGCGACTACTTCATCGCGATCGACGAGTCGGACGCGCTGCTGTGGATCTATCGTGAGCGCGTCGCTCAGCCCGAGAATCGGCGCGGGTGGTTCGTGCAGGGCCGCTTCGGCTAGCGCCTGCCGCTACTGGCAACATGCCAAAGGCCGACTCGGCGAGTCACCCGTACCGGCAAGCACTCAAATCGACGAGCGTCGATCCCCGCCCTGGCGCTCGGCGCGCTCCTGGCAAGCGATGCATCGCGACGCGAGCGGCTGCGCCTTCAGACGTGCCATCGGGATCGGCTCGGAGCAGTCCACGCACACCCCGTAACTGCCCGCCGCGATCGCCTCGAGCGCGGCGTCGACCTGACCGAGTTCGGCCAGATCGCGCTTCGCCTCGGCCAGATCGAGCGAACTCTCGCCGGAGGCCAGCGCCTGGTCGCCGAAATCGCCACCGGTGTTCATTCCGCCGGCATCGTCCGCCGCCTCGCCGAGCGTCCCGGAAATCTCGGCGCGCAGCACCTTGGCGCGCGCGCGCAGTGCCTGCTCGACGATCGCGAGATCCTTCTTTCCGACCGGCATCACCATTCTCCTCGTTCGCGACGCGCAACGCGCCGGCACGCGACCATCGTGCGCGCGCCCGATCGAGCGCGACCCGAAACAGATCGCTCTTGACAATCATAACGGGCAACGCCGACATTTCATTGCGCAAGCGCAACCCGCGCGCACGCAACGGAATCCGCAGATGCCCGATTTCATTCTCGCACTGGATCAGGGAACGACCAGCTCGCGCTCGATCGTGTTCGACGCCACTGGCACACCGGTGGCGAGCGCGCAACGCGAGTTCGCGCAACACTTCCCGAAGCCGGGCTGGGTCGAGCATGACGCCGCAGAGATCTGGAGCACCCAGCGCGCGACGATCGACGAGGCGCTCGCGCAGGCGCGCATCACGGCGAGCGACATCGCCGCGATCGGCATCACCAACCAGCGAGAGACGACCGTGCTGTGGGACCGGCGCACCGGCGAGCCGATCGCGCCCGCGATCGTCTGGCAGGACCGCCGTACCGCGGACGCCTGCGCGCGGCTCAAGGCCGCCGGCGTCGAGGACGAAGTCGCGCGGCGCACGGGCCTGCTGCTCGATCCCTACTTCTCCGGGACGAAGCTCGCATGGCTGCTCGACACCGTGCCCGGAGCGCGCGCGCGCGCCGAGTCCGGCGAACTCGCGTTCGGAACGATCGACAGCTGGCTCGTCTACAAACTGAGCGGCGCACACCTCACCGATGTGTCGAATGCCAGCCGCACGCTGCTGCTCAACCTCGAAACCGGTGAGTGGGACCAGCGCATGCTCGAACTGCTGCGCATTGCGCCGGCGTGCCTGCCACTGGTCGTCGACTCGAGCGCGGTCGTCGCACAAGCGCGGCTCGGCGCGGCGAGCGTGCCGATCGCCGGCATCGCAGGCGACCAGCAGGCAGCGCTGTTCGGCCAGGCCTGCTTCGAACCGGGAATGGCGAAGAACACCTATGGCACCGGCTGCTTCCTGCTGATGAACACGGGCAGCGCCCCGCTGCACTCGGGTCACCGGATGCTGACGACGATCGCGTGGCGCGGCGTCGCGGCGAGCGGCGACGCGAAGCTTCGATACGCGCTCGAGGGCAGCGTGTTCGTCGCCGGCGCGGCGGTACAGTGGCTGCGCGACGGCCTTGGCCTGATCGAAGGCTCGGCGGACGTCGAGGCGCTCGCGGCCAGCGTGAACGACTGCGAAGGCGTCGTGTTCGTTCCGGCGTTCACGGGCCTGGGAGCGCCGCACTGGGACGCGCACGCGCGCGGCACGATCGTCGGGCTCACCCGCGGGACGACGCGCGCGCACGTCGCGCGCGCGACGCTCGAGGCGATCGCGTTCCAGAGCGCCGACGTGCTCGATGCGCTGCAGGCCGACAGCGGCCAGTCGCTGGTGGAGCTGCGCGTCGACGGCGGCGCGAGCGCGAACGACCTGCTGATGCAGTTCCAGGCCGATCTGCTCGGCGTGCCGGTGATCCGGCCCCGGGTCACCGAGACGACCGCACTGGGCGCAGCCTACCTCGCCGGACTCGCGGTCGGCTGCGGGGCGTCGCGCGACGTGGTTGCGCGCAACTGGCAGCTGGACCGACGTTTCGAACCAGCAATGCCGCGCGAACGTGCGGCCGCGCTGCGCGAGGACTGGGCGCGCGCGGTGCGGCGCGCGCTCGGCTGGGCGCGGGGCTGATCGCGCGCGCCGCTCAGTCCGGATCGATTCGATCGACCGCGTCGGTGATCATGCAGTCCAGCCCCCAGCGATCGAGCAGTTCGGCGCGATCGGGGTCGTTGACGGTGTAGCAGACGACGCGCAGTCCGGCATCGTGCGCGTGCGCGACGACCTCGGCCGCGAGCACATGGTGATTCGCGTCGATCGCGACGCAATCGAGCGCCCGGCAGCGCTCGATCCAGTCCTCGGGCAGCGAGTGCGCGAGCAGCGCGCGGGGCAACTCCGGCGCAGCGCGCTTCGCCGCTGCGAGTGCCTCTTCGGAAAACGACGACAGCAGCGGCGGCACCGGCGCGTCGCGCCACAGCGCGCGCGCCTCGAGCGCGACCGCGGCGCCGGTCTGTGCCTCGAGCCCCGGGCAGGGCTTGATCTCCACGTTGGCCATCAGGCGATTGGCCTTGAGCCAGGCTCCGGCCCGCGCGAGCGTCGGCACGCCCTCGCCCGCGAACTGCGCGCTGTGCCAGCTGCCCGCGTCGAGCTTGGCGAGTTCGCCCAGCGTCACGCCCGCGACGCGCCCCCGGCCGTCGGTGGTGCGCTCGAGCGTCGCGTCGTGCATCAGCACGACGGCGCCGTCGCCCGCGAGCTTGGCGTCGAACTCGAACATCCGGTAGCCGTGCGCGGCACCCACGCGCATCGCGGCGAGGGTGTTCTCCGGCGCAAGCAGGCCGGCGCCGCGATGTGCGACGCGCCGGGGGTACGGCCAGCTCTCGTAGGTGACCTTCATGGCGCCGGTCGGTGCGCGCGGCAGCTCGAACGACGCGCGCGACGCGCCCCCCGGCTCACCGCGCGATGCGCCTGCCGCTGGCCGCGTCGAACCAATGCAGATGGTCCGGCGCCTCGGCCAGCGTCACGGTGTCCCCCACCCGCGGGGGCGTGAGGGTCTCGTCGATGCGCAGGATGAACTGCTGTCCGCACAGGCGCCCGTAGATCAGGCGTTCGGCGCCCAGCATCTCGACGACTTCGACCTTCACTCGCCAGCCACCGCGCGCGTCGGCGACGATGTCCGCATGTTCGGGTCGCATGCCGAGGATCAGCCGGCCGTCGCGCGGAGCAGGCGCGGGCAAGTCGAGAACAGTGCCGGGCGCGCTGAACTTCGTGCCGCTGGCCTCGCCTTCGATCAGATTCATCGGCGGAGAGCCGATGAAGCTCGCGACGAAAGTGGTTGCCGGCTTGCGGTAGACCTCTTCGGGAGTCCCGATCTGCTCCATGACGCCGGCGTTCATCACGATCATGCGCTGCGCGAGCGTCATCGCCTCGACCTGGTCGTGGGTGACGAAGAGCGACGTGGTGCCGAGCTCGGCGTGCAGGTTCTGGATTTCGATGCGCGTTTGCGCGCGCAGCTTGGCGTCGAGATTTGAGAGAGGTTCGTCGAACAGGTAGACCTTGGGCATGCGCACGATCGCCCGCCCCATCGCCACCCGCTGGCGCTGGCCGCCCGAGAGCTGGCGCGGCGTGCGCTTGAGATAGTCTTCGATCTCGAGGATCTTCGCCGCCTTGCGCACGCGCTGTTCGATCTCCTCCTTGGGCACCTTGGCGATCTTCAACCCGTAGGCCATGTTGTCGTAGACCGACATGTGCGGGTACAGCGCGTAGTTCTGGAACACCATCGCGATGTCGCGTTGCGCGGGCTCGATGTCGTTGACAACGCGCTCGCCGATCGAGATCTCGCCGCCGGTGATCTCCTCGAGTCCGGCGACCATGCGCAGCAGCGTGCTCTTGCCGCAGCCCGAGGGCCCGACGATGACGACGAACTCGCCGTCGGCGATCTCGGCGCTGACGCCGTGGATCACCTTGTTGGCGTGCGCGCCGCGTCCGTAGGTCTTGGTCACGTCGCGAAAAGAGATCGATGCCATGCCTGTTCCTGGATAAAGCCTTGTCTGCCCGCCTTGGGTCGCGCGCCGCTACTTCTCGGCGTCGACGAGCCCCTTGACGAACAGCTTTTGCATAGAAAGCACGACGATCGCCGGCGGGATCATGGCAAGAAGCGCCGTGGCCATGATGATGTTCCACTCGTTGGCCGCATCGCCACCGGCGATCATGCGCTGAATTCCGATGACGACCGGGTACATCCGCTCTTCGGTCGTGATCAGAAGGGGCCACAGGTACTGGTTCCAGCCGTAGATGAACTGGATCACGAAAAGCGCCGCGATCGAGGTCATCGACATCGGCACCAGGATGTCCTTGAAAAAGCGCATCGGCCCGGCGCCGTCCACCCTCGCCGCCTCGACGAGTTCATCGGGAACCGTCATGAAGAACTGCCGGAACAGAAACGTCGCGGTCGCAGACGCGATCAGCGGAATGGTCAGGCCCGCGAATGAGTTGAGCAGGCCCAGATCGGCGACGACCTGGTAGGTCGGCCCGATGCGCACCTCCACCGGAAGCATCAACGTGACGAAGATCGCCCAGAAGACGAAGGTCTTGAACGGAAAGCGGAAGTAGACGATCGCGAAAGCCGACAACAGCGAGATCGAGATCTTCCCCAGCGGCACGATCAGCGCGATCATCAGGCTCACGAACATCATCCGTGAAACCGGCGCAGTCGACCCTGGGCCCTGCGAGCTGCCGGTGAGCGTCGCGCTGAAGTTCTCGATGAACTGGTCGCCCGGAATCAGCGGCATCGGCGCCTGCACGATCGTCGATGCGTCGTGCGTTGATGCGACGAAGGTCAGGTAGACCGGAAAGGCGATGATCGCGATTCCAACGATCAGCACCAGGTGCGACAGCGC
>JAHDXY010000108.1 GCA_023384005.1 Burkholderiaceae bacterium
CCTGAGACTGATGAGAACCTAGCGACACTGGAGGCAGCAAATGGCAAAGAGTCAGAAGTTCATCGCGCGCAACCGGGCACCGCGTGTGCAGATCGAATACGACGTCGAGCTGTTCGGCGCGCAGAAGAAGGTGCAGCTGCCGTTCGTGATGGGCGTGATGGCCGATCTTTCGGGCAAGCCGGCCGATCCGCTTGCGCCGGTGGCCGATCGCAAGTTCCTCGAGGTCGACGTCGACAACTTCGACGCGCGGATGAAGGCGATGAAGCCGCGCGTGCAGTTCACCGTGCCCAACACGCTCACCGGCCAGGGCAACATGGCCGTCGAGATGACCTTCGAGAGCATGGACGATTTCTCGCCCGCGGCGATCGCGAACAAGGTCGAGCCGTTGAGAAAGCTGCTCGAAGCGCGCCAGCAGCTGTCGAACCTGGTCACCTACATGGACGGCAAGACCGGCGCCGAGCAGTTCGTCGAGAAGATCATGAGGGACCCCGAACTGCTGAAGTCGCTCGCCGCGCAGGCCAAACCGCCCGACGGCGAATCCGACAAGGAACCCGGCAAGTAAACCAGGCGGCCGCCTCGTTGCGGCGGCCCGACAACGACCAGGAACGCGGAGTCACCCATGGCAGACACCCAGCTCAAGACCACGGAAGGCACGCTCGAATACGACGAGTTCGAGAAGCTGCTCAACAAGGAATTCCGGCCCAAGACCGACGAGGCGAAATCGGCGGTGCAGCAGGCGGTCAAGACGCTCGCCCTGCAGGCGCTCGACCAGACCAAGCTGATCGGCGAAGACGTCGTCGAATCGATCCAGGCGATGGTCGCCGAGATCGACAAGAAGCTGAGCGAGCAGATCAACCAGATCCTGCACCACGAGGAGTTCCAGAAGCTCGAGGGCGCGTGGCGCGGCCTGTATCACCTCGTGAGCAACACCGAGACCGACGAGCTGCTGAAAATCCGCGTACTCAACATCACCAAGACCGAACTCGGAAAGACGCTCAAGCGTTACAAGGGAACGAACTGGGACCAGAGCCCGCTGTTCAAGCAGATCTACGAAGCGGAGTACGGGCAGTTCGGCGGCGAGCCCTTCGGCGCGATCGTGGGCGACTTCTACTTCGACCACAGCCCGCCCGACGTCGAACTGCTGGGCGAGATGTCGAAGGTGGCGAGCGCGGCGCACTGCCCGTTCATCGCCGGCGCCGGTTCCGCGCTGATGCAGATGGATTCCTGGCAGGAACTCGCCAATCCGCGCGACCTCTCAAAGATCTTCACCACTCCCGAGTACGCGGCCTGGCGATCGCTGCGTGACAGCGAGGACTCGCAGTATCTCGGGCTCGCTGCACCGCGGTTCCTCGCGCGCCAGCCCTACGGCGCGCGTACCAACCCGGTCGAGGAGTTCGCGTTCGAGGAGGAAACTGCCGGGGGCGATCACAGCCGTTACGCGTGGGCCAACTCGGCCTACGCGATGGCGACCAACATCACGCGCTCGTTCAAGCTCTACGGCTGGTGTTCCCAGATCCGCGGCATCGAGTCGGGTGGCGCGGTCGAAAACCTGCCGGTGCACACTTTCCCCACCGACGACGGCGGCGTCGACATGAAGTGCCCGACCGAGATCGCGATCTCGGACCGGCGCGAAGCCGAGCTCGCCAAGGCCGGGCTGATGCCGCTGATCCACAAGAAGAACTCGGACTTCGCGGCGTTCATCGGGGCGCAGTCCGTGCACAAGCCGGCGGAGTACGACGACCCTGACGCGACGGCGAACGCGAACCTCGGCGCGCGCCTGCCCTACCTGTTCGCGACCTGCAGGTTCGCGCACTACCTGAAGTGCATCGTGCGCGACAAGATCGGCTCGTTCAAGGAGCGCGACGACATGCAGCGCTGGCTCAACGACTGGGTCATGAACTACGTCGACGGCGACCCGAGCATCTCGTCCGACGAGACCAAGGCAAAGCGCCCGCTCGCGGCCGCCGAAGTCGTGGTCGAGGAGGTCGAAGGCAATCCGGGGTACTACACGTCGAAGTTCTACCTGCGCCCGCACTACCAGCTCGAGGGACTGACGGTGTCGCTGCGGCTCGTATCGCGCCTGCCCTCGGCGCGGGCCGGTTGAACGCTTCGGGGCGCGAACGTAGTACCTTCGACGTACGTCCTAGGCCGGATGTTCGTTCGCTCGCGCCCGGCGTACAGTGCAGTCGTAGTGATGTAGAGATGAACTAGACGGTCGAACTTGGAGGCAATGATCATGGCTGTAGACTATTTCCTGAAGATCGATGGAATCGACGGCGAGTCAGCCGACTCGAAGCACAAGAACTCGATCGACGTCGAGAGCTGGAGTTGGGGCGAGACCAATGCCGGCTCGCACGCGTCGGGCGGCGGTGGCGGAGCGGGCAAGGTCACCATGCAGGACTTCCACTTCGTGATGAAAGTCAACAAGGCCTCGCCCAAGCTGTTTCTCGCCTGCGCGACCGGCGATCACATCAAGAAGGCCGAGTTGCTGTGCCGCAAGGCCGGCAAGGAGCAGCAGGAATACCTGAAGATCACGATGTCCGACCTGCTGGTGAGCAGCTACCAGACCGGCGGGTCTTCGGGCGACGTGATCCCGGTCGACCAGATCTCGATGAACTTCGCGAAGATCGAGTGGGAGTAAAAGTAGCAAAAGCCCGAGGTTTCGCTGGGCGCCGGGGCTATGGCGGGGAACGACGTACAGGCCAACAAGACGGGGTGACGCGGAGGTCCGCGGCGGAGCCGTCCCGGCGGGGCGTTCCCGCGCCGCCGGGAGCCGGATCAGGATCTTGCTGCGGGTGGCTGCACTGTCGGGTTGCGCGCATCGGAGAAGCACGTGAGCGGCGATTGTTTCATCACCATCGACGAAGTCACCGGCGAGGCCCAGGACAAGGAGTTTGCCGGGGCGATCGACGTGCTTTCCTGGGAGTGGGGCGTGAACTGGTCGGGTAATCGCGCAGTGGTCAGCGGCGGCAGGCGGGGCAGCGCCGACGTGCGGGTGTTCGAATTCACCCACCGGCTCGACAACGCCTCCGCTCCGCTGATGAACCGCTGCTTCCTCGGGACGAAGCTCAAGAAGGCGCTGGTGACGATGCGCCGCGCGGGCGGCTCCAAGGCGCAGAGCTACCTGAAGATCACTTTTAGCGACGTGCAAGTCGCCTCGGTGCTGGCGCAGCACGACGCCGACAACTTGATTCCGCTCGAGCGCGTGACCCTCGCGTTCGAAGCCGTGAAGTTCGAGTACACGATGCAGTCGCGCGAAGGGGGCGACAAGAACAACCAGAGCTTCGATTGGAGGCTCAACGACAAGCCCTAGCATGAAGAACCAGCGCGCTGCGGTCCCCGGCCTCACGGCGGGGTCGTGGTGCGTGCGCGCGAGGACGGGATCCCGATGGCCGAAGAAGCGACACTGAAGGCGATGATGGATGCGGCGACTGCCGCGGCGCGGTCCGCGCCTACCGACGCGTCGGCGCGGATGAAGCTGTTTCGGTTGTTCGCGGTCACCGGGCAGTGGGAGCGCGCGAAGACCCAGCTCGATACCGCCAGCAACCTCGACACCTCGCTCGGTTTCACCGCGATGGTCTACAAGCAGGCGATCGCCTGCGAGCGCTTCAGAACGGAGGTGTTCCAGGGCAGGCGCACGCCGGTGATCGCGGGCGAGCCGCCGCAGTGGCTCGCGCTGATGGTCGAGGCGCTTCGCGCCGACTCCGGCGGCAGCGCAGGCGGCGCTTCGCTGCGAGCGCAGGCGCTGGAGTCCGCGCGGGCAAGCGCCGGGCGGCTCGACGGGACCGCTTTCGAGTGGGTCGCCGACGCCGATTCGCGGCTCGGTCCGGTGTGCGAGTGCTTCATCGACGGCAAGTACTACTGGGTTCCCTTCGAGCGCATCGCCCGTCTCGGACTGAGCGAACCCGACGACGTGCTCGAGATGGTCTGGGCTTCGGCCGAGATCACCTTCAGCGGCGGAGGCGAAAAGCACGCGCTGATTCCGGTCCGCTACCCGGGAAGCGAATCCAGCGACGACGACGCGATCAGGCTCGCCCGAAAGACGGTCTGGGAGGGTTCGGACGAGCAGGGCTGGCGCGGACTGGGCCAGCGCGTCTGGGCGACCGACGAGGCCGAGGTCGCGATGCTCGACGTTCGCCAGATCGAACTCGGCTGAGAGCGGCCAGCGGATGTCGGACGCGTTCTCCCGCGACCGCCTGCAGCCGGCACTGCTCGACCGCCTGATCGACGAGAATCCCGGCTCGAAGGTCGAGCCGGTCGAGTCGCGCGCGATCACCAAGTCGCGTTTGCGCCAGAGCGTCCTGCGCGACCTCGCCTGGCTGTTCAACGCGCAGGCCGGGTTCGACGCGAAGGTCGACGAATCGGCCTTCGCGCACGCTCTGCGATCGACCGTCAACTACGGCATGCCGGCACTGTCGGGATTGCTGGTCTCGAAGGTGGAGATCGTCGACCTCGAGAGAGCGATGCGCGAGGCGATCATCAATTTCGAACCCCGCATCCTGCCCGACTCGCTCAAGGTCACCGGGATCGCGCCCGAAGACGCGCTCGGGCACCACAACCTGCTCAGTTTCGAGATCGTCGGCAGGCTCTGGGCGCAGCCTTATCCGCTCGAGCTGATGCTCAAGACCGACCTCGACCTCGAGACCGGAATGGTGGAGTTGCGCGACCGCGGTGGCAACACCGTCCAGCAGATCGATTCGGCCGGCGGCGCGGGCGCCGCGTGGTGAGCTAGAGGGCGCACGGGCCGATGGATCCGAGACTGCTCGATTACTACAACCAGGAACTCGCGCACCTGCGCGAGATGGGCGCCGAGTTCGCGCGCGAATTCCCGAAGATCGCCGGGCGCCTGGGCATGGAGGGGCTCGAAGTCGCCGACCCCTATGTCGAGCGCCTGATGGAGGGATTCGCCTTCGTCGCGGCGCGCGTGCAGCTCAAGATCGATGCCGAGTTCCCGCGCTTCACCCAGCACCTGCTCGAGATCGTCTACCCGCACTACCTGACGCCCACGCCTTCGAGCATGATCGTCGAGTTCAAGCCCAATCTGTCCGACCCGGCGCTCGTCGAGGGCGTGAAGCTCGCGCGCGGCGCCGCCTTGCGCAGCGTCGTTCCGCGCGGCGAACAAAGCGCCTGCGAGTTTCGCACCGCGCACGAAGTCACGCTTTGGCCGATCGAACTCGTCGCCGCACGCTACTTCGGCTTCGCTCCCGACCTGCCGCTCGGCCAGCTCGGCCTGACGAGCCAGGTGCGCGGCGGCCTGCGGCTCAGGCTCGCGGCGCGCGCCGGGGCGAGCTTCGGCAAGCTCGGATGCGACGAGTTGTCGCTCCATCTCTGTGGCGCCGACGAACTGGTCGGACCTCTTTACGAGGCGATCGCCGCCCGTTGCGTCGCGGCGCTGGTCGTGAGCACCAATTCGCCGCCACGCGTGCTCGCGAGGCTCGACGCCTCGCAGGTTTCGCAGGACGGTTTCGACGACGAGCAGGCGCTGCTGCCTTTCGGCAGGCGCTCGTTCCAGGGCTACAGGCTGCTGCGCGAGTACTTCTGGTTTCCGCAGCGCTTTCACTTCATTCGCGTGAGCGGGCTGAGCCGCGCATTCGCCGGGCTGGACGCGCGCGAGTGCGAGCTGGTGCTGCTGTTCGACCGTGCCGACGCAGCCCTCGAGGGGGCGATCGACGAGAGCAATTTCTCGCTGTACGCGACACCAGTGGTCAACCTGTTCCCGCGCCGCGCCGACCGCATCCAGCTCGCCGAAGGCCAGCACGAACAGCACCTGGTGATCGACCGGACCCGCCCGATGGACTTCGAGGTGTTCTCGGTCAGCTCGGTTCGAGGGCTCGGCGAGGACGTCGACGACGCGACCGACTTCGCGCCGTTCTACGGCGACCTGGTGCACCATGAATCGATCGCGGCCAAAGCGTTCTACACGGTGCGCCGCGAACCGCGCGTGCTCTCGGAGCGCCAGCGCAAGCACGGCCCGCGCACCGGGTACGTGGGCAGCGAGGTATTCCTCTCGGTGGTCGACGAGCGCGAGGCACCGTACAAGCGCTCGATGAAGCAGCTCGCCGTCGAGGTACTCGCGACCAACCGCGACCTTGCGCTGCTGCTGCCGATCGGATCGGTCAACGCGATCACGCTCGACGATGCCGCGCCGGTGGAGTCGGTCAGGGTGCTCAAGGGCCCGACGCGCCCGCGTGCGGGAGTGGCCGAAGGCGACTACGCCTGGCGCCTGCTGAGCCACATGTCGCTCAACTACCTGTCGCTGTTCGACGCGGGCAACGCCGGGGGCGCGGTGGCCGCGGTGCGCGAGCTGCTCTCGCTCTATGCGAACATCGCCGAGCCCGCGCAGCGCAAGCAGATCGAGTCGCTGATCGGCGTGCGCGCGCGGGCGGTGGTCCGCCGCCTTCCGGGCGCGGGTCCGATCACCTTCGGACGCGGATTGGAGATCGAGCTCGCGCTCAACGAGTCCGCGTTCGGCGGGGCCGGAGGCTTCCTGCTGGCGTCGGTGCTGGATCGGTTCTTCGCGCGCCACGTCTCGATCAATTCGTTCACGCAGACGCGGCTCGTTTCGGAGTCGCGCGGGGAGGTCGCGCGGTGGCCGGCGCGGACAGGCACGCGGATTCTCGGCTGAGTTTTCTCGGCGAGCTCGAGCGCCGTCCGTGGGCGTTCGACTTCTATTACGTGATGCGACGCATCGAAGGTCTGAACCCTTCGCTGCCGCGGCTGGGCGAGGCGCGCAAGCCGGCCGAAGAACCGCTGCGGCTCGGTCAGGATCCCGAGATGACCTTCGCGCCGGCGAGCCTCTCTCGGGTCGACCTTCGCGGCGCGAGGCCGCGAATCGCGGTGCGCTTCCTCGGGCTGTGGGGGCCGCAGGGGCCGATGCCGCTGCACCTCACCGAGTTCGCGCGCGAGCGCATGCGCAGCCACGCAGACCCCACGCTCGCGCGGTTCGCAGACATGTTCCATCATCGCCTGCTGCTCGCGTTCTACCGTGCCTGGCGCATGGCGCAGCCCACCGCGAGTCGGGACCGGGCCGAGAGAGACCGTTTCAGGACCTACGTCGGCGCGTTGTTCGGGCTCGGATCCGAGGCGCTGCACAACCGCGACAGCGTTCCCGACGACGCAAAGCGATTCTTCTGCGGCACGCTCGCGCGCGGTGCGCGCAACGCCGACGGGCTGGCCGACGTGCTCAGCGCCTACCTGCAATTGCCGGTGCAGCTCGAGAGTTTCGCGCCGCACTGGATGGCGCTTCCTGTCGATCAGCGCTCGGCGCTGGGGCGCGGTGGCGACGCGACCCGGCTCGGCGTCGGAACGGTGCTGGGGCGGCGCGTGCGCGACGCGCAGCACCACTTCATGATCCGCATCGGGCCGGCGCCGCTCGCCGCCTACGAACAACTGCTGCCTGGAGCCCGATGGGAGCTTCGGGTGCGCGATTGGGTTCGCCAGTACGTCGGCGAAGAATACGGCGTGCGTGCTACGGTTTCGCTGCACGCCGAAGAAGTGCCGCAACTGCGCCTGGGCAAGTCGGGCAAGCTCGGGTGGACGAGCTGGCTCGGGCAGTGGCGCGGGAATCGGCCGGCAACCGGCGTGCGCCTCGCGCTTTCGTCGGGTTCGCACTAGATCGTTCGATCGGAGGACACCATGGCAGAGATCAGCCGCGCAAGATCATTCGGAAAGCTCAACCCGGTCCTGTACAAGGCGGTCGAAGGTGCGACCGTGTTCGCGAAGCTGCGCGGCAACCCCTATGTCGAGCTGGTTCACTGGCTCAACCAGCTGATCCAGCTGCAGGACTCCGACCTGCACCGGGCGTTGCGCCACTTCGAGGTCGATGCGTCGGTGCTCGCGAAGGACCTGACCGAGGCGATCGATCGGCTGCCCAGAGGCGCTACGTCGATCTCCGATCTGTCCGAGCACATCGACAGCGCGGTCGAGCGAGGCTGGGTCTACGGCTCGCTCCTGTTCGGCGACAACCAGGTGCGAAGCGGCTACCTGCTCGTGGGCCTGCTCAAGACCCCGTCGCTGCGCAACGCGCTGTTTTCGGTGTCGCGCGAGTTCGCCCGGATAAAGGCCGAGACGCTGAGCGACGATTTCGCGCGAATCACCGCGGGGTCGCCCGAAGATCGGCTCGGCAGCGCCGACGCGGTCACCGATTCGGCGCCGGGCGAGGCGAGCGGAGCGATCGCCCCGGCGCAGATGGGCAAGCAGGAGGCGCTGAAGAAGTTCGCGGTCGACCTCACCGAGAAGGCGCGCAAGGGTCAGATCGATCCGGTGAGCGGGCGCGACGAGGAGATACGCCAGATTGTCGACATCCTGATGCGCAGGCGCCAGAACAACCCGGTGCTCATCGGCGAGGCGGGCGTCGGCAAGACCGCCGTGGTCGAGGGATTCGCGCAACGCCTGGCCAAGGGCGACGTGCCGCCGCAGTTGAAGGACGTGTCGCTGCTCACGCTCGACATCGGCCTGCTGCAGGCGGGCGCGAGCATGAAGGGCGAGTTCGAGCAGCGGCTGCGGCAGGTGATCGACGAGGTGCAGTCGAGCCCGAAGCCGATCATCCTGTTCATAGACGAGATCCACACGCTCGTGGGCGCCGGAGGCGCTGCCGGCACCGGCGACGCGGCGAATCTTCTCAAACCGGCGCTCGCGCGCGGCGACCTGCGAACGATCGGCGCGACGACCTGGGCCGAGTACAAGAAGTACATCGAGAAGGATCCTGCACTCACGCGCCGCTTCCAGGTGGTTCAGGTCGACGAACCCGACGAGGCGAAGGCGGTCGTGATGCTGCGCGGCGTCGCGACGGTGCTCGAGAAGCACCACCGGGTGCAGTTGCTGGACCAGGCGATCGAAACGGCGGTGAAGCTCTCGCACCGATACATCCCGGCGCGCCAGCTTCCGGACAAGGCGGTCAGCCTGCTCGACACCGCCTGCGCGCGCGTCGCGGTGAGCCAGCACGCGACCCCGCCCGAAGTCGAGGACTCGCAGCGGCGGATCGAGGCGCTGCGGACCGAGCTCGAGATTATCGGGCGCGAGGAAGCGGTGGGCGAGCCGATCGGCAACCGCAAGATCGACGCGCAGGCCAGGCTCGACGCCGAGAACGCGCGCCTGGCGACACTGAGCGCACGCTGGCAAGAGGAGAAGGGGCTGGTCGACCAGATTCTCGAACTGCGCGCCACGCTGCGCGAGGGGGGCAAGGCGGTCGATTCCGCCAATGGAAACGTGACGACGGCGCCGCCCGCGAGCGCGCCACCGCCCGCGAGCGCGCCACCGCTGCCGCGTGAACAGCTGCTGGACGAGCTGAAGTCGCTCCAGGCGCAACTGGCCGAACTGCAGGGCGAGAACCCGCTGATCATGCCCTCGGTCGACGCGCAGGCGGTCGCGAGCGTGGTCGCCGACTGGACCGGGGTGCCGGTCGGACGAATGGTGAAGAACGAGATCGAGTCGGTGCTGCGCCTCGCAGACGCGTTGAACGAGCGCGTGATCGGCCAGCGCCACGGGCTGGACATGATCGCCAGCCGGATCCAGACCTCGCGCGCCAAGCTCGACAATCCGGGCAAGCCGATCGGGGTGTTCATGCTGGTGGGCCCCTCGGGCGTAGGCAAGACCGAGACCGCGCTCGCGCTCGCCGAGGCGCTCTATGGCGGCGAGCAGAACGTGATCACGATCAACATGAGCGAGTTCCAGGAAGCGCACACCGTCTCGACGCTCAAGGGCGCACCCCCGGGCTACGTCGGCTACGGCGAGGGCGGGGTCCTCACCGAGGCGGTGCGGCGCAGGCCCTATTCGATCGTGCTGCTCGACGAGGTCGAGAAGGCGCACCCCGACGTGCACGAGATTTTCTTCCAGGTATTCGACAAAGGCTGGATGGAGGACGGCGAGGGGCGCTACATCGATTTCAAGAACACGATCATCCTGCTCACCTCGAACGCGGGCAGCGACCTGATCACGAGCCTTTGCGCCGACCCGGAACTCGTTCCTGAACCCGACGCGATCGCAAAGGCGCTGCGCGAGCCATTGCTCAAGGTCTTTCCGGCGGCGCTGCTCGGGCGCATCGTGACGATCCCCTATTTTCCGCTCTCGGACCAGATGCTGGCGATGATCGTGCGCCTGCAGCTCGAGCGCATCGTCAAGCGCGTACGCGAGAACCACGGCATACCGCTCAGCTACGACGACGAGGTCGTCAAGCTGATCATCAGTCGCTGCACCGAACTCGAGTCGGGCGGCAGGATGATCGACGCGGTCCTCACCAATACGGTGCTGCCGCGCATCAGCCGCGAGTACCTCGGAAGGCTGGCCGAGGGCAAGCCGCTCGAGTCGATAGTGCTGACGGTGCGCGACGCGGATTTCGCCTACGGTTTCGGGTGAGCGCGGGAGGCGGATTCGGCGCACGATTTCGGGTGGGTGCGCAAGCGGGTTGTCGCGCAGGATTTCGGATGAGCGCGCGCGCCCCGGCGCGCCAGCACTTCGGTACTATGTTCACGCCGCCGCTGGCGCTATACCCTTGGACCGATGCGCCAGTTCGCGCGGTCCGCGACCGCGGCGCGCAGCCTGGAGGGTGACGCTGATGGCTCGATTCTGCGAATTGTCCGGCCCGCTCGACGATTTGCTGCTGTTCTGGCGAATGCGCGTGAGCGAGGGATTGTCGCAGCTGTTCGAGTACAGGCTCGAGGTGCTGAGCCTCAAGCACGACGTGGATCCGCGCGCTCTGCTCGGCAAGAGCATGACGGTGCGCGTGAACTTCGAAGACGGCACCACGCGTTTTTTCAACGGATACGTCACGCGTTTCGGGCAGGCTGGCGTGTCGGGGCGGCACTTCGTCTACAGGATGACGCTCAGCCCCTGGGTCTGGTTTCTGACCCGCACCTCCGATTGCAGGATCTTCCAGTCGATGAACGTGCCCGACATCGTCGACGCCGTGTTCTCCGACGAGAGTCTGAAGGCGGTCGACGAACGCCTCAGCGACCGGGGCAAGTACGAGCCCTGGGAGTACTGTGTCCAGTATCGCGAGACCGATTTCAACTTCGTGTCGCGTCTGATGGAGCAGGAGGGCATCTACTACTTCTTCGAGCACGACGATGGCTCGCATCGCATCGTGCTGATCGACAGCAAGAACACGCACGCGGCGATCGAGGGCGAGACGTCGATCTCGTATTTGCCGGCGATTTCGAGCGCGGCGCACGAACACGATTTCGTCTCGGACTGGGAGATGCGCCAGGACATCCAGCCTGGGGTGGTCGTGAACGACGACTACGACTTCAAACGCCCCGGCACCGATCTGCAGGTCACGCGGCGCCCCGAGCTCGAGCAACGCCACGCCAGGGCCGACTACGAGATCTTCGACTACCCGGGCGAGTACGACACGCACTCCGAGGGCGACGCCTACGCCGGCGCGCGGATCGAGGAGTTCCACTCCGCGGCGTTTCACTATCACGGCAAGGGCACGCTGCGCAGCTTTCAACCCGGGCGCAGGTTCAAGCTCGCGAATCACCACCGGCGCGACCAGAACGCCGAGTACCTGATCACGTCCGTCCAGTACGAACTGCACGACGCCGGGCACGAAGCCTCGGGCGGCGGCGGATCAGGGCACTCGTGCAGCTTTAGCGCGATCTCCTCCGACCAGCAGTACCGCCCGGCGCGCACCACGCCGCGGCCGATCGTCCAGGGCATCCAGACCGCCGTGGTCACCGGCCCCTCGGGCGAGGAGATCCATACCGACCAGTACGGGCGGATCAAGGTCCAGTTCCACTGGGACCGACTCGGGAAGAGCGACGAAAAGACCTCGTGCTGGTTGCGAGTGGCCTTCCTCGCGGCTGGCGCGCGCTGGGGTTTCGTCTCGATCCCGCGAATCGGGCACGAGGTGGTCGTCAGTTTTCTCGAAGGCGACCCCGACCGCCCGCTGGTCACGGGGGTGGTCTACAACGGCGCGAACATGCCGCCGTGGGAACTCCCGGCCAACAAGACTCAGTGGGGGATGCTCAGCCGCTCGAGCAAGGGCGGCAGCGCCGCGAACGCCAACGCGATCCGCTTCGAGGACAAGAAGGGAGAGGAGCAGGTCTGGCTGCACGCCGAGAAGAACCAGGACATCGAGGTCGAGAACGACGAGACCCACTGGGTCGGGCACGACCGCACCAAGACGATCGATCACGACGAGACCACGCACGTCAAGCACGACCGCACCGAGACGGTCGACAACAACGAAACGATCACGATCCACGGCCAGCGCACCGAGACGGTGGACAAGAACGAGACGATCACGATCCACCAGAATCGCACGGAAACGGTGGACATCAACGAGCAGGTCACGATCGGGGTGAATCGCACCCACATGGTGGGAGCGAACGACACGCTGACGGTGGGCGTGCAACGCACGCACACGGTGGGAGCGAACGAGACGATCACGATCGGCGCCGCGCAGCAGATCACGATCGGCGCGGCGCAGATCCTGACGATCGGCGCGATGCAGGCGACCACGATCGGAGGCAGCAGCAGCCTCTCGGTGGCGGCCGACCAGTCGGTGGACACCGGCGGCTCGCACGCCGAGCAGGTGGCCGACGGGCGCACCACTACGGTGGGCAAGGACGATCAGCTCACGGTCGGCAAGAACCTTGTGATCGACGCCGGCGACTCGATCACGATCAAGACCGGCAGCGCGAGCATCACGATGAAGAAGGACGGGACGATCGTGATCAAGGGCAAGGACATCA
>JAHDXY010000109.1 GCA_023384005.1 Burkholderiaceae bacterium
CGCGGGTGCAGGCCGATCGACGGCTCGTCGAGCACGAACAGCGTGTTGACCAGCGAGGTCCCGAGCGCGGTCGTCAGGTTGATCCGCTGAACCTCCCCGCCCGAGAGCGTGCGCGATTGCCGGTCCAGCGTCAGGTAGCCGAGGCCGACCTCGCACAGGAACGCCAGGCGCGCGCCGAGCTCGGTGAGCAGCATCTCGAGCGCCTCGTCGGTCGCGCTGCGCGCCGCGTCGGCGGCGGGCGCGGCGCCGTCCGGGGCGGTGCGCGCGATGCGCGGGGCGAGGCTCGCAAGGAAGTCCCTCACGCCTTCGATCGGCAACAGCATCAGTTCGTGGATCGACAAGCCGCGCCCGCCCTCGACCGCACCGGCGCGCCAGAGCAGCGCGTCGGGCTTGAGCCGGGCGCCGCCGCAGGCGACGCAGGGCGTATACGCGCGGTACTTCGAGAGCAGCACGCGAATGTGCATCTTGTAGGCGCGCGACTCGAGCCAGGCGAAGAAGCGGCGCACTCCGTACCACTGCGTGCGCCACTTGCCGCTCCAGTCGTCGCCGCCTTCGACCACCCACCGGCGCTGCGCCTCGGACAGGTCTTTCCACGGCACGTCGAGCGGCACGCCCGCGTGCGGCGCATAGCGCTTCATCTCGCGCTGGCACTCGCTGAAACTCTTCGTCTGCCAGGGCTTGACCGCGCCCTGCGCCAGCGTCTTCGTCTCGTCCGGGATCACCAGTCCGAGGTCGAGCCCGATCACGCGGCCGAACCCGCGG
Source organism: Burkholderiaceae bacterium (assembly GCA_023384005.1). GTDB lineage: Bacteria > Pseudomonadota > Gammaproteobacteria > Burkholderiales > Burkholderiaceae_E > Quisquiliibacterium. The sequence goes on from JAHDXY010000109.1 coordinate 763, forward strand.
CAGGTCTCGCACGCGCCGATCGGGGAGTTGAACGAGAACAGGCTCGGCAGCGGGTCGGCGTAGCCGATGTCGCAACTCGCGCAGTGCAGCGCCGAACTGAAGCGCCAGACGTCTGCGTCGCTGCCGTCGTCCGCGAGCAGGTGCACCGACATCCGTCCGTGTCCCTGGCGAAGCGCGGCTTCGACTGCCTCCTGGATGCGGCTGCGCTCGGCGCTCGCGGCGCGCAAGCGGTCCTGCGCCACGGTCAGCGTGACCGAGCCCTTCGACCCGGTCTTCGCGCGGCTGTGCACGCGGACGTAGCCTTGGGCGAGAAGGTGGCTCTCGACCTCCTGCTCGCTGAAGTTCTCCGGCACCTGGACTGCGAAAGCGAACACAAGCCGGGGGTCGCCGGCCTGCGCCGCGCGCGCGACGATCGCGTCGACGATCGTCGCCGGCGTGTCGCGCCGAACCGGCTGGGCGCAGCTGCGGCAATGCAGCGTCGCGGTGCGCGCGAACAGCAGCTTCAGGTGATCGTTGACCTCGGTCATCGTTCCGACGGTCGAGCGCGACGTGCGCACCGGATTGGTCTGGTCGATCGCGATCGCCGGGGGAACCCCCTCGATCCGCGCGACCTTCGGCTTGTCCATCCGGTCGAGGAACTGGCGCGCGTACGCGGAGAAGGTCTCGACGTAGCGGCGCTGGCCTTCGGCGTAGAGCGTGTCGAACACCAGCGACGACTTGCCCGAACCCGAGACGCCGGTCACCACCACCAGGCGGTTGGTCGGCAGGTCGAGGTCGAGGTTGCGGAGATTGTTCTGGCACGCGCCCCGGATGCGGATCGCGCGCGCGTCGTCGTCGTTCATGGTCTGCCGGGGGGTGCTGCGGGTCGGGAGTGGGCAGTCTAACAGCAGCGCATTCGATACACTTCGGCGGTGCAAGCGAATGATTCCGCCGACCAGACGAGGTTCCGATCGAAGCCGATCGCAGGCCTCCTGGCGCTGCTCGCCGGTGTGCTCGGCGCGCATCGCCTCTATCTCGGTTCCTCGCTGTGGTGGCTCTACCCGGTGCTCGCGCTGCCCCCGCTGGCGCTGGCGCTGCAGGCGCAGGAGTGGTTCCGGCATCCGGCGATCGTCGTCCCGACCGTGGTGGCGCTGGTCGCCTTCGGCGAGGCGATCCGCTTCAGCCTGACGCCCGACGAGCGCTGGGATGCGCTGCGCAACGCGGGACTCGCGCGGCGCTCGAACAACCGCTGGGCGCCGGTGTTCGTCGCGATCGCGGCGCTGGTGGCCGGGACGATCATGATGGTGTCGGTGATGGCGATCTCGCTCGAGACCTTGTTCCTGGCGCGCCGTACAGTGGCGAGATGAAGGAGATCGCGGCAATGCCCACCGAACGATTGTTCGTCGACGACGCGTACCTGAAGCAGTGCGAGGCGCGCGTCGTCGCAATCACCGAACGCGGGATCGAGCTCGACCGCACCGTGTTCTACCCCGCGGGCGGAGGGCAGCCCGGCGACTTCGGCACGCTGCTGCGAGCCGACGGCGCGACGGTGCGCATCGCAGACACGCGAAAGGGCGAAGCGCCGAACGCGGTGGTGCACGTCCCCGAACCCGGCGCTGCGCGACTGGCGGTGGGCGAGCAGGTCGTCGCGTCGATCGACTGGGATCGCCGCTACAAGCTGATGCGCGTGCACACCTGCCTGCACGTGTTGTCGTGTGTCGTGGTCGCGCCGGTGACCGGGGGCAACATCGCGACCGACAAGGGGCGACTGGACTTCGACATCGAAATGAGCCAGCTCGACGCCGCGCGCATCGAGCAGGGCGTGAACGCGCTGATCGCACGCGCCGTCGACACCGAGACGGTGTGGATCAGCGACGCCGAGCTCGATGCCCAGCCCGAGCTGGTCAAGACGATGAGCGTGCAGCCGCCGCGCGGCGCCGGCAGGGTGCGCCTGCTCAAGATCGCGGGCATCGACCTGCAGCCCTGCGGCGGGACGCACGTGCGCAACATCGGCGAGATCGGAACGATGCGCGTGCTCAGGATCCGCAGCGAGGGCAAGCGCAACCGGCGTGTCGAGATCGGGCTCGACTGATCGCGTCGCCGGGACGCTGAACGCTTCGCACGAACCATCGAGGAGAAGGCAATGGACAGGAAAGTGATTGCGACCAAAAAGGCACCGGCCGCGATCGGCCCGTATTCGCAGGCGGTGCGCGCGGGCCAGACGGTCTACGCGTCGGGGCAGATCGCGCTCGACCCGGAGTCGGGGCAGCTGGTCGAGGGCGGCATCGACGCGCAGGCGCGTCGCGCCTTCTCCAACCTCAAGGCAGTCGCCGAGGCCTCGGGCGGTTCTCTCGCCGACTGCGTCAAGCTCACGCTGTTTCTCACCGACCTGGGTCAGTTCGCGCGCGTGAACGAGATCATGCAGGAGTACTTCGCCCAGCCCTATCCGGCACGTTCGACGGTTGGAGTGGCGAGCCTGCCGCGCGGCGCGGCGTTCGAGGTCGAAGCCGTGATGGTCATCGGCTGAAGGCGGCCAACGGCGTCGTCGCGGGGGCGGGCGTTGGCGTGGCCGACCAGTCGGCGAAGCTGCGCAAGCTCGGGATCGAACGCGAGGACGGCCTCGTCCTGCACCTGCCGCTGCGCTACGAGGATCTGACGCGGGTCACGCCGATCCGCGAGTTGCGCGCCGGCGAACTCGCGCAGGTCGAGGGAGAGGTCGTGCGCAGCGAGGTTTCCGGGCGCGGGCGGCGCACGCTGGTCGTCGAGCTGCGCGACGCGAGCGCGACGCTCACGTTGCGCTTCTTTCACTTCTATCCGTCGCAACGCGCGCAGCTCGCGCCGGGCAATCGCGTGCGCGCCTGGGGCGAACCGCGCGGCGGGCTGTTCGGCACCGAGATCGTGCACCCGCAGATCCGCGTCGTTCGCCCAGGCGAGCCGCTGCCGCAGAGACTGACCCCGGTCTACCCGGCGGCGGCCGGAATCGGGCAGGCCTGGTTGCGCGCCGCGGTGCGCCGCGCCCTGGACGTCGCCGACTGGGACGACGCCGTGCCCGCGGCCTGCAGCGCCGCGCTCGGTTTGATGGCGCCGCTCGCCGCGCTCAGGTTGCTGCACGAGCCGCCTGCGGGCGCCGACCTCGAGTCGCTGCAGCAGCGTACCCCCCCGGCGTGGCAGCGGGTGATCTTCGACGAACTGCTCGCGCAACAGCTCTCGTTGCGCCGTGCGCGCGAGGAGCGCGCCGCACGCAGTGCCCGCCCGCTCGCGAACACCGCGCTGGCCGACCGGCTGCGCGCCGCGTTGCCGTTCACGCTCACCGGCGCGCAGCAACGCGTCTGGCGCGAAATCGGCGCCGAACTCGCCGCGAACCGGCCGATGAACCGCCTGCTGCAGGGCGACGTCGGCAGCGGCAAGACGGTCGTCGCGGCGCTAGCGGCGTCGCAGGCGATCGGCAGCGGCGCGCAGGCCGCGCTGATGGCGCCCACCGAGATCCTGGCCGAGCAGCACCTGGTCAAGCTTCGACCCTGGCTGGAACGCGTCGGCGCGCGCGTCGCGTGGCTCGCGAGTTCGCTCAAGCAGGCCGAGAAGCGAAAGGTCAGGGCAGCGGTCGCCGCGGGCGAGGTCGACCTGCTCGTGGGAACCCACGCGCTGATCGAGCAGTCGGTCGAGTTCGAGCGTCTCGGACTGGCGATCGTCGACGAGCAGCACCGCTTCGGTGTCGCGCAGCGGCTTGCGCTGCGCGCCAAGTCCGACGAGCAGCCGCACCAGCTGATGATGAGCGCGACGCCGATCCCTCGCACACTGGCGATGAGCTACTACGCGGACCTCGACGTGTCGGTGATCGACGAGCTGCCCCCCGGGCGCCGGCCGGTCGTCACCAAGCTGCTCGCTGAATCGCGCCGGGACGAACTGGTCGGGCGGGTGCGCGCGGCGGTCGCCAGTGGGCGCCAGGCCTACTGGGTGTGCCCGCTGGTCGAGGAGAGCGAGGCGCTGGATCTGCAGAACGCGATCGACACGCGGTCGCGACTGTCGCAGGAGCTCGCGCCGCTGTCGGTCGGCCTGGTCCACGGAAGGTTGTCGGGCGCAGACAAGCAGTCGGTGATGGAGCAGTTCACGCGCGGCGCGATCGACGTGCTGGTCGCGACCACCGTGATCGAGGTTGGCGTCGACGTGTCCAACGCGTCGCTGATGGTGATCGAGCACGCCGAACGCTTCGGCCTGGCGCAGCTGCACCAGTTGCGCGGCCGCGTCGGGCGCGGCGTCGACGACAGCGTGTGCGTGCTGATGTATCGCGCGCCGCTGTCCGACACCGCGCGCGAGCGACTGCGCGTGATGTACGAAACCACCGACGGATTCGAGATCGCGCGCCGTGACCTGGCGCTGCGCGGACCAGGCGAGTTCCTCGGCGCGCGCCAGTCGGGCGTGCCGTTGCTGCGCTTTGCCGACCTCGAGCGCGATGCCGCGCTGGTCGACGCGGCGCGCGACTGCGCGCAGCGCCTGATGCGCGAAGATCCGCAGGCCGCGCACCGCCACCTGCAACGCTGGCTCGCCGGTCGCGAAGCGTATATCGGCGCGTAGTTGTTTGTAGCTGCGCGTTTTCGCCGGCGCGAACCGGCGCGCGGCGTTGCCAGCGCTCGGTCGAGCAGGCCGGCGACGATATCGCGAAAGCCGGCCGGGGTCGGCAGGCAGGGCGCTTCGGCCCAGCCCTGGCGGCTGCCGATCATCGCGCAGGCGATCACTGCGGCATCCGGGTAGGCGCGCAGAGTCCTCGTGCCCCGGTCCAGACCGATCAGGCGCGCTCGCGACATCGCGCCAGTATGAACGATCGCGCCACCGGCCCGACGCGCGAACCCGCTCGCGCGAGGTGTCGCTTGCTATCATCCGCCGGACCATGACGCTCACCGAATTGAAGTACATCGTCGCCGTGGCCAGGGAGCGCCACTTCGGTCGCGCCGCCGAGGCCTGCTTCGTCAGCCAGCCGACGCTCTCGGTGGCGATCAAGAAGCTCGAGGACGAGCTCGGCGTGCAGCTGTTCGAGCGCGGCAACGTCGAAGTCACCGTGACTCCGGTTGGCGAGCTGATCGTGGAGGAGGCGCAGCAGGTGCTCGAGCAGACCAACACGATCCGCGAGATCGCTCAGCAGGGCAAGGATCCTCTGTCGGGGCCGTTGCGCGTCGGGGTGATCCACACGATCGGACCCTATCTGCTGCCTTGCCTCGTTCCGCGAATGATCGCCGGCACGCCCGATATGCCGCTGATCCTGCAGGAGAACTTCACGGTCAAGCTTCTCGAGTCGCTGCGCCAGGGAGAGATCGACGTCGCGATCCTCGCCGATCCGTTCTCCGACGCCGGGCTGGTCACGCAGGCGGTCTACGACGAGCCGTTCATCATCGCGGTGCCGAAGAAGCACCCCTGGTCGCGCCGCAAGGGGATCCCCTCGGTCGAGCTGAAGGCGCAGACGATGCTGCTGCTCGGGACCGGCCACTGTTTTCGCGATCACGTGCTCGAAGTCTGCCCCGAACTCGAACGCTACTCGCAGGCTACGGGAGGGATCCAGAAGACATTCGAGGGATCCTCGCTCGAGACGATTCGCCACATGGTGGCCTCGGGGATCGGAATCACGGTGCTGCCCGTGTCGGCGGTGCCGGGCGATAGGCGCGACGGGCTGCTCAGCTACGTGCCCTTCGAGTCTCCGCCGCCGGTGCGCCGCGTATCGCTCGCCTGGCGCAAGAGCTATCCGCGACACGAGGCGATCGACGCGCTGCGTCGAGGGATCCTTGGCGCGAAGCTCCCCGGCGTGAGCACGCTGCCCAGGGCGCCAGAGGTCGCGCACTGAGCGCGGCGCGGTGCGTGCGCCGAGCGACGATTCCCGCCAGGGCGCGATGACCCGGTCCGACTACCCGACGATCGAGCAGGCGATCGGCAACACGCCGCTGGTGCGGCTGGTGCGCGTCGCGGGCCAGGACAACGCGCGACGCGGCAACCTGATCCTGGCAAAGCTCGAGGGCAACAACCCGGCCGGATCGGTCAAGGACCGGCCCGCGCTGGCGATGATCGCGCGCGCCGAGGCGCGAGGCGAGATTCGCCCCGGCGACACGCTGATCGAGGCGACCTCGGGCAACACCGGAATCGCGCTCGCGATGGCCGCCGCGATCCGTGGCTATCGGATGGTGCTGATCATGCCGGAGAACCTGTCGCTCGAGCGGCGCCAGGCGATGAAGGCCTACGGGGCGGAGCTGGTCCTCGTCACGCGCGCGCAGGGCATGGAGTACGCACGCGACCTCGCAGCGCAGATGCAGTCCGAGGGGCCGCGTGCTCGACCCGTTCTCCAACGACGACAACTGGGCCTCGCACTACGAGACGACCGGGCCCGAGATCTGGGCGCAGACCGCCGGGCGCGTGACGCATTTCGTCTCGGCGATGGGTACGACCGGAACGATCACGGGCGTGTCGCGCTTCCTCAAGGAGCGCGACGAGGCGATCGAGATCATTGGCGCGCAACCGCAGGAGGGTTCGTCGATTCCGGGCATCCGCAAGTGGCCCGATGTCTACCTGCCGAAGATCTACCGCCACGCGCGGGTCGACCGGCTCGAGCTCGTGTCGCAGTCCGACGCCGAGTCGATGGCGCGCCGGCTCGCGCTCGAGGATGGCTTGTTCGCCGGGATCTCGGCCGCCGGCGCGTGCTGCGTCGCGCTGCGCATCGCCGAGCACCTGCAGGGAGCCACCATCGTGTTCGTCGTCTGCGATCGCGGCGACCGATACCTGTCCACCGGGGTATTCCCCGCCTGACACGATGCGCGCGCTCGCCACGCATCGTGTGACCGGGCAGCCGCGAGGGCGGCGATGAGCTTCGAGATCGCGTTCGTCCTGGGATTGCTGGCCTTCGCGCTGGTGCTGTTCGTCACCGAGATCGTGCGCATGGACGTGGTCGCGCTGCTCGTGCTGTCGATCCTCGCGCTGTTCGGTTTCGTCGACGCCGGCGAGGCGGTCTCGGGCTTCAGCAACGCGGCGGTGATCACCGTCTGGGCGATGTTCATCATCAGCGAAGGGCTGAGCCGCGCCGGGGTCGCCGACCTGATCGGGCGCAGCGTACTGCGTGTCGCGGGCCGCGGCGAAGTCAGGATGATCGTCGTCGTGATGCTCACCGCCGGCATCCTGTCGGGCTTCATGAACAACATCGGCGTGGCGGCGCTGATGCTGCCGGTGATCGTCGGCATCGCCGCGCGCAGCAACCTGCCGGCGTCGCGGCTGTTGATGCCGCTCGCCTACGGCTCGCTGCTGGGCGGGCTGACGACGCTGGTGGGCACCCCGCCAAACCTGCTGGTGAGCAGCGCGCTCGCGGACGCCGGACTCAGGCCGTTCAGCCTGTTCGACTTCACGCCGATCGGAGTGGTGATCCTCGCCGCCGGCACGGCATTCGTCGCGCTGGTCGGGCGCCATCTCCTGCCGAGCGTGACGGCGCCCAAGACCGGCGGCGAAGCCGGTGCCGCGCTGCGCGACCTGTACCGGCTCAAGGAGCGGATGTTCATGGTCAGGGTGCCGCCGGGCTCGATCGCCGTCGGGCGGACGATCGACCAGATCGGGCTCGCGCGCAGTGCCGGACTGGTCATCATTTCGCTGGTGCGCGATGGAACGACGCTGTCGCTTCCGCATCCGACGACCACCCTGCGCGCGGGCGACCTGCTGCTGGTCGAAGGCCGCCAGGATCGATTCGAGGATCTGCGCAAGTGGAGTTCGCTGAAGATCGAGCGCGAATCCCCGGTGCTGCAGGAGTTCCTCTCGCAGCGCATCGAACTGCGCGAACTGCGCCTCGCCGCCGGCTCGACGCTGGTGGATGCGCCTTTGCACCACGGCGATTTCCGAGAGCGATTCCACGCCAACGTGCTCGCCGTGCGTCGCGCCGGAACGGTCTGGCGAACGCGGCTGAGCGAGCTGACGCTGCAGCCGGGCGATCGGCTGCTGGTGCAGTGCGACGCGCGCGCAATCGCCGGACTCGAGTCGGCCAGCGAGTTCGACGCGCTCGCGCGCGTGAGCGAAGAGGAACGCGCCGAGCTCTATGCGATCGACGAGCGCGCCTTCGTGATCCACGTGCCGCAGGACTCGGTCTTCGTCGGGCGCACGATGAGCGAGTCGCGCCTGGGCGACGTCTTCGACTTCCGCCTGCTCGGCGTCTTTCGCGGCGGCGAGATGCTGGTGATGCCTGCCTCAGACGAGAAGATCGCGCCCGCGGACCTGCTGATCGTGCAGGGTCGCCCCGAAGACCTCGCGGTGCTGCGCGGATTGCAGGAGCTCGACATCCAGTACGACGCGAGCGCGCATCTCGACGTGTTCGACTCCGACGCGTTGCGAATGGTCGAGGCGACGCTGCACCCGCACTCCTCGCTGGTCGGCAAGACGGTCGCCGAGCTCGAACTGCGCGAGGCCTACCAGCTCGAGCTGGTCGCGATCTGGCGCAACGGCAAGCCGCAGCGCTCCGGTCTCGCTGGCGTCGCGCTGCGCAGCGGCGACGCGCTGCTGCTCGTCGGGCCGCGCGCCCGGCTCGCGGCACTCAACGCGAACCCCGATTTCATCGTCGTGACGCCGGTCGGCGCGCCGGCAGTGGAGACCGCCAAGGCGCCGCTCGCCGGGGCGATCGTGCTGGCGATCGTCGCGGCGGTGCTCGCCGGCTGGCAACCGATCTCGGTCGCGGCGGTGGCCGGCGCGACGCTGATGGTGCTCACCCGCTGCCTGACGATGGAGCAGGCCTATCGCGCGATCGACTGGCGGTCGATCTTCCTCATCGCCGGGATGCTTCCGCTGGGCATCGCGATGCAGCGCACCGGCGCGGCGCAGTTCGTCGCCGACGGCGCGATGGCGCTGCTCGGCGACTACGGCCCCTGGCCGGTGATCGCCGGCCTGTACGGCGTGACCGCGTTCGCGACGATGGTGGTCCCGACCGCCGCGCTGGTGCTGCTGATGGCGCCGATCGTGCTGTCGGCCAGCGCCGAACTCGGCATCTCGGCGCACACCGCGATGATGGCGGTCGCGATCGCGGCGTCGGCCAGTTTCACGAGCCCGGTCTCGCACCCGGCGAACGTGCTGGTGATGGGGCCGGGCGGCTATCGCTTCGGCGACTACCTCAAGCTCGGCGCGCCGCTCACGCTTGTGGTGTTCGTGGTCGCGGCGCTGCTGCTGCCGTGGCTGTGGCCGTTGCGCCCCGGCTAGCGCCGGACCTCGTGCTCGAGCTTGAGCGTGCGCGCCAGCTCGATCACCGCCATCGCGTAGAAACTGGAGCGGTTGTAGCGCGTGATCACGTAGAAATTGCGCGCGCCGAGCGCGTACACGGTGGGGCTGCCTTCGGTGTCGAGGTCGATCAGCGCCACGCGCATGCCCTCGGGAAGCGGTTCGCTGGCCGACACGCCGTGGGCGGCGAGTTCGGCGGCGGTGAAGCGCGGTTCGATTCCCGCTTCGAGCAGCGCGTCCAGGCGCGCGTAGGGGGCGATGCGCGCGCCGAAATGCGTCGCTTCGCCGCGCACCCAGCCGTGCTCGGCGAGAAAGCGCGCGACGCTGCCGATCGCGTCGGTCGCGCTCTGGCGCAGGTCGATTCGCCCGTCGCCGTCGAAGTCGACCGCGTAGCGGCGGATGCTGCCCGGCATGAATTGCGGCAGCCCGATCGCCCCGGCGTACGAACCGAGTACCGAGAACGGGTCGATCGAGTTCTCGCGCGCGAGCAGCAGGAACTGCTCGAGTTCGCCGCGAAAGTACTCGGCGCGCCTGGGGTAGTCGAAGGCGAGTGTCGCGAGCGCGTCGATCACGCGGAACTCCCCGGTGATCCTTCCGTAGATCGTCTCGACGCCGATGATCGAGACGATGAACTCCGCCGGCACGCCGAAGGCGCGGGTGGCGCGCGCGAGCGTCGCTTCGTTCGCCTGCCAGAATTCGCCGCCCTCGCGGATGCGAAGCGGCTCGACGAAACGGGCGCGGTAGGCGTGCCACGAACGCCGGAACCCCGACGCGGGCGGCGCGATCAGGCGCAGCACCTGCGCGTTGCGGCGCACGCCGCCGAAGGTGCGGCGCAAGCTCGCGTCGTCGAATCCGTGCAGCTCGATCATCCGCTGCACGAAGCGATCGAGTTCCGGGTGCGCGGCGTAGTGGCTCGGCTTGCCCGCCGCCGGCCTGCGCGTGGTGGCCGCGCGCGCGGCGGCGCCCGGGATCGCGAGCGCCGTGGCGCCAGCAGCGAGTGCGCCCAGCGCGAACGGCGCTGCAAGGGCGCTGCAGGCATGGCGAAGAAGGAGTCGTCGGGTTTTTCTCAAGGCTTGAACGCGTTCACGAGTGTGCGCAAGTGTCTCACGCTCTCCGAACGGTTCGCCGGCGTCGCGCCGTAGCGCAATCGGTTGTACAGCGTGACGATGCGCCGCGCGTCGCGCATCCGCGCCGGGTCGAGCACGCGCTCGGCCTTCGAGAGCAGGTGGCCGGCGGTTTCGTGCGGCGCGCGTTCGACTCCCGCGCCCGACATCCTCTTGCAGAATTCATCGTAGCAGCGGTCGACCGGCTCGCGCGGTCGACCCTGGTGCAGCGTGATCAGCGCGACACCCGCGAGCAGCAGCGCGAGCCCGGCCGTGAGCGCGCCGACCAGGTCGCGCCAGTCGTCCAGCCCCAGCCCGAGCGAGGAGAACAGCTTGCGCTGGCGCGTGTGGTCGTACGAGAGGATCCACTGGTTCCAGGCATTGGCGAGCGCGTCCAGCCTGAAGCGCAACGACGACCAGTTCGCCAGTTCGAGTCCGGAAAGCGCGTCGCGCGCCGACTCGCGCAGCCTGCGGCTGCCGAACTCGATGCGCTCCGGTGCGATCACCGAGGTCGGGTCGATCCGCACCCAACCGCGCTGCGCGATCCAGACTTCGGCCCAGGCGTGCGCGTCGGCCTGCCGAACCACCCAGAACCCGTCCACCGGATTCTGCTCGCCGCCCTGATAACCGGTCACCACGCGTGCCGCGACGCCCATCGCGCGCATCAGCACGACGAAGGCGCCGGCAAAGTGCTCGCAGAATCCGGCTCGCGTGTCGAACAGAAACTCGTCGACGCCATCGCGCCCGAGCAGCGGCGGCGTGAGCGTGTAGCTGAAGCGCTCGCGCACGAAGAACTGAAGCGCGCGTTCCACCAGCCGCTGCGGGTCGTCGTCCTGCGCGCGCCACCGGGCCGCCATTTCGAGCGTCTTCGGGTTGAAGCCCTCGGGCAGTTCGCGCGCTTCGCGCAGCGTGCCGGCCGGCTCGCCGAGCCCGAAGCGAAACGCCGTCGCCGACTCGATCCGGTAGCGCAGCCGGTCGCTCAGGCGTTCGCGCGCCACCAGTTGCAGGTCGGGCATGAGCGCGGCGCCCGACGAGGGCACTTCGACCCGCACCGGCGCCTCGAGCGCAAACAGCCAGTTGCGATTGGTCGGCTCGAGGGTGACCGTGTACGCGACCAGCGACGACGCGTCGGGTTCGACCTGCGGCGCCGGCTGAGCGAGCGCTGCGCGCACCGGCGCGGTCCATGTCTGGCCGTCGTAGCGCACGAAGCTCGGCCCACGCCAGTACATCGTCGCCGGTGCCGGAACCGCGCCGTCGAACTTCACCCTGAACGCGACCTCGTCGGAGTGTCCGAGCCGCGAGATCTGGCCCGGACTCATCGATTCGGAAAGGCCCGTGCGGCTCGCGTGCGCATCCTCGGGCATGCCCCACAGCGGGCCGTCGAGGCGCGGGAACAGCAGGAAGAACAGCGCCGCGATCGGCACGGCCTGGACCATCAGGTTGGCGGCGGCGCGAAATCGGCGCGCGATCGACAGTTCGCGGCCACCGAACTGCATCGTGACCATCGTCGCGAGCAGGCCGAGCACCGCGACCAGCGTGAGC
>JAHDXY010000110.1:0-255 GCA_023384005.1 Burkholderiaceae bacterium
ACTTCGAGCGCGAGTCGCAGGCCCGGATAGCGGCCGGCCTGATTGGGTTCGGCGAGCGCCAGCCTGTCGCCCTTTTTCAGTGCGCGCCCCTCGAAACCCCCGATGCCGGCGCGCAAGTAGGTGCTTCGGCTGCCCATGACCGGCTCGACCGCGAATCCCCCGTGCACCGCAAGGTAGGCGCGACAGCCGCTGCGGCGCTGCCCGAAGTCGATGCGCTGCCCCGCGCGCACCAGCACCGGAGTGTGCATCGGTACC
>JAHDXY010000110.1:265-12579 GCA_023384005.1 Burkholderiaceae bacterium
CGCGCGCATCGATTCGCGGCGAAAGGTCGGCCCCGGTGATCGCGACCAGCACGGATTGCTCGAACAACAGGCTCGGCCCGATCAGCGTGAGCTCGAGCGTCGCCTGGTCGCCGTCGTTGCCCACCAGCAGGTTCGCCGCACGATGCGCCCATTCGTCCATCGCCCCCGAGGCGATCACGCCGAAGCGCTGGAATCCCTGGCGACCCATGTCCTGCAGCGTGCTCAGCGCGCCCGGTTTGAGCACCAGCAGGCTCATCGGCTATCCCCCGGCGCGCGCTCGAGGTCGGCGCGGACCCGCTCGGCGATCTCGTCGTAGCGCTCTCGCGACACTGCGACGAAGCGCACCCTGTCGCCGGGGCGAAGCAGCGACGGCGGATCGGCGTCGGGTCGGAAGAAAGTGAGCGGCGTGCGCCCGATGAGGTTCCATCCGCCAGGGGTTTGCAGCGTGTAGATGGCGCTTTGCTCGCGGGCGATCGCCACCGTGCCGGCGGCGATCTTCAGGCGCGGCGTCGACCTTCGCGGCATCGCCAGCCGGGGGTCGAGCCCGCCCATGTAGGGGAACCCCGGCGCGAATCCGAGCATGTAGACGAGGTGCGGCGATGCTCCGTGCAGTTCGATCACCCGCCCGGCGCTGAGCGAGCAGGCGCTGGCGACTTCGTCCAGGTCCGGACCGAAGTCGCCTCCGTAGCACACCGGGATCTCGACCGTCCTTGCCTCGGCGGCGAAGGCATCGGCGCCGCTGGCGAGCAGCGCCTCGACCGTCTTCTCGAGTCGCGCGTGCGGACTCTCGCCGCTTGCCGATCCCGGCAGTTTCTCGGGGCGATAGTGAACGGCCACCGTCGTGAATGCCGGAACGACGTCGCTGACGCCTTCGATGCGCGCGGCGATCAATCGCGACGCGAGCGCGTGCACCCTGCGGTTGATCTGCGGATCGACGCGCGTGCCGAGCTCGACGATCAGGCAGCGATCGCCGGCAGCCTCGATGCGCCAACCGCGCGCCAGTTCGCCGTCCATCGTCGGGCATTGTGCACGCTTCGCGCCGCGCGGCGTGCTCTCGCGTTTGCCGATGCTCCGGCAGCTCCGCATCAGCGTCGGGCTGCTTCCGTGGCTTGGTCCGGCGAGCCATTTTCCGGTCCGGGTCGCGAAGCGGTCGTAGCCGCAGTTCAGCGTGCTCGTTCCTTGCATCGCGCTCCGGCGCGCACCTCGATGAACTGCGTCTCGGCGCGCGTGCCGAGCCAGTGCGACAGCGGACGGCAGCCGCTGTGGTTGCACCATGTGTAGTCATCGGCGTAGCGAGAGCGCGTGAGCGCGAGCTGCTCGAGCCTGAGCTCCTCGCGTCGATGCCAGACGCCGTCCCTGAGTTGCGCGCCGGGCTGCGGCTGCATTCCCGCTCCGGAGCCGCGCACCCGCGAGTTGGTCAGCACCAGCGCGTCGCCGGCGACCCGGTAGTCCTCTTCCCAGGAGATCGTCTCGATCGAGTGCGTCCGGCGCAGCGTGAAGAACTCGCCGGGAATGGTCGCGGCGATCGAGCCGGCAACGAGAATGCAGGCCGCGATCAGCATCGTGCCGATCGGTGCGCGCGCAGCGGGTGCGGCGCGACGAAGGCCGCGGTCAGCGCGTTGATGAACTGGGCCGACTGCGCTCGCGCGGTCGTGGCGGCGAGCAACCCCGCAGCCGCGATCGCCCCGGCCAAGGCATTGACTTTAGTGGCGTCCATCTGATTCTCAGTGGAGCCGACTATATCGGACCAGCGGCTGCGGCCCCGAACAGCGGGACAATGCGACGATGAACCCCGCGACCTGGCTGCAACGCAGCGCGGCGTGCATCGGCGCCGCGCTGCGCGCGCGCAACGGCCTGGCTCGCGGCGAGCGCGGCGCGCTGTTCGCGGCGAACACGCCCGCGTACCTGGAGGCGCTGTTCGCGATCTTCTGGGCCGGCCTCGCGGCGGTTCCGATCAACGCGAAGCTGCACGCGCGCGAGGCGCAGTTCATCGTCGAGGACTCGGGCGCGACGCTGTGCCTGGTCGACGAAGAGCACGGCGGCGCGCTCGGCGCCGCGCTTGCCGATCGCACGCTGATCGAATTCGGTTCGACGGCGTTCGAGCGCTTGCGCGACGCCGATCCGATGCCGCTCGAACGCGTCGCGCCCGACGCGCTTGCGTGGCTGCTCTACACCTCGGGCACCACCGGCAAGCCCAAGGGCGTGATGCTCTCGCACGCCAATCTGGCGACGATGACGATGTGCGACTTCAGCGACGTGGACACGGTCGATCGCGACGATTCGATCGTCTACGCCGCTCCGATTTCGCACGGCGCCGGGATCTACAGCTTTGCGCACGTTCTTCGCGGCGCGCGCCACGTGGTTCCGCAGTCCGGGCGTTTCGACCCGCCCGAGATCCTCGCGCTCGCCGCGCGGCACCGAAGGGTGTCGATGTTCGCGGCGCCGACGATGGTGCACAGGCTGGTCGAGCACGTGGCCGCGAGCGGCGCGAACTGCGAGGGCATCAGGACGATCGTCTACGGCGGCGGGCCGATGTACCAGGCAGACATCCCGCGCGCGCTCGACGTGATGGGGCAGCGCTTCGTTCAGATCTACGGGCAGGGGGAGAGTCCGATGACAATCACCGCGCTCTCGCGCGCCGACCTCGCCGACACGGCGCATCCGCACTACCTCGCCCGGCTCGCTTCGGTGGGCGTTGCGCAGAGCGCGGTGGAAGTGGCCGTGGTCGGGGCCGACGGCGAACCGGTGGCGACGGGCGAAGTGGGCGAGGTCGTGGTCGCGGTGATCGCGCCGCGCGGCGAACGCCCGCCCGATCCCGCTGAACTCGACGCGCTGTGCTTCGCGCACGTCGCCCGCTTCAAGCGGCCAAAGCGCTTCGAGTTCGTCGCCTCGCTGCCGAAGAACAACTACGGCAAGGTGCTCAAGACCGACCTTCGCGCGCGCTTCGCGGGGAGTTGAGCGGGCGCTGGGCGGGTGCTGCGCGGGTGCTGCGGGGGTGCTGCGGGGGTGCTGCGGGGGTGTGCTGCGCGGGCACTGGGCGGATGCCGCCGGGGCGCTGCGCGGGCACCGCGCGGGCGGTGGCCGGCGCGCGGGCCCGTGCGATACTGACCGGGTGCTGGCGACGCAATTCGAATGGGTCCAGATGGCAGTCGCGCTCGGCTGCGGATTGCTGATCGGCGTCGAGCGCGAGCGGCGCAAGGGCGAGGGGCCCACGCGCTACGCCGCCGGGGTGCGCAGCTTCGCGGTGACTTCGCTCGCCGGGGCGATCGCGCAGTCGCTGGGCGAGCCGCTTCTCGTCGCCGTCGGCGCGCTGCTGGTGGCAGCACTGGCGATTCTCAGCCACTGGCGCTCCGATCGCGACGATCCCGGAATCACCACCGAACTCGCGCTGTTCGTCACCTACCTGCTCGGCGTGACCGCCGTGCGCGACCCTACGCTGGCCGCCGGCGGCGCGGCCACCGTTGCGATCCTGCTCGCCGCGCGCACGCGGCTGCACCGGTTTTCCCGCACGACGCTGCGCGACAGCGAGATCCGCGACGCGCTGATCCTGGCGGGCGCGGCGCTCGTGGTGTTGCCGCTCGTGCCGGCGCGATCGATCGAATGGCTGGCCGGCGTCAATCCGCGCGCGCTGTGGGGGCTGGTGGTGCTGCTGCTCGCGCTGCAGGCGGCGGGCTACCTGGCGATGCGCGTCGCGGGGCCGCGCGTGGGGCTCGCGCTCTCCGGGCTCGCTTCGGGCTTTGTCTCCAGCACCGCGACCTTCGCCGCGATGGGCGCGCGCGCGCGGGCCGAACCGCAACTGGGGCGTGCCGCGGTCGGCGGAGCGCTGGTGTCGAATGTCGCGACGCTGTTGCAGCTGGGCCTGGTGACGCTCACCGTGGCGCCGCAACTGCTCGCCGCGATCTGGCCGATGTACGCGGCCGGCGCGGCGGCCGCCGTCGGCGGGGCCGCGCTGGCCACGCTGCGCCCGTCGAGCGCCGCGTCGAGCCCGCCACTGCTCGATCGGGTGTTCGACGTGCGCGGTTCGCTCGCTTTCGCCGCCGTGCTCACCGGCGTGACGATGCTTGCCGCGGCGATCGGCGAGCGCTTCGGATCGTTCGCGGTGATCGCAGCCGCGGCGCTCGCCGGTTCGGTGGACGTGCACGCGGCGGCCGCGGCGGTGGGGGTGCTGGTGGAATCGGGCCGCGCGCTGGTCGAGGAGGGCGGGCTGCCGATCGCGCTCGCGTTCTCGACCAACACCGTGAGCAAGCTGATCGCGGCGTGGGTCGGCGGCGGGCCGCGCTTCGTCGCGGCCGTTCTTCCCGGGTTGATCGGCCTGCTCGCCGTCGTCTGGGCGAGCTGGTGGTGGTTCGTTCCTTCCGGCGCCTGATCGGCTTCGACGCGGGCCTGACCGGGTTGGACCGGGGCCGGATCGGCGCTCGGTTTAAACTTGGCGCGCAAGCTTCAGGCTCAATCCAGGAAACGAACGGAGAAAGAACATGACCGACATCGTCATCGTCGCCGCGGCCCGCACCGGGGTCGGCAAATTCGGCGGAACGCTCGCCAGCACGCCCGCGGCCGATCTCGGCGCCGCGGTGATCGTCGAACTGCTCAAGCGCGCGAAACTCGACGGCGACCAGGTGAGCGAGGTGATTCTCGGGCAGGTGCTGCAGGCCGGGACCGGGCAGAATCCGGCGCGCCAGGCAGTGATCAAGGCGGGCCTGCCGAACCACGTGCCGGCGATGACGATCAACAAGGTCTGCGGATCGGGCCTCAAGGCCGTGATGCTTGCCGCGCAGGCGATCCGCGACGGCGACGCCGAGGTCGTGATCGCCGGCGGGCAGGAGAACATGAGCCTGGCGCCGCACGTGCTGCCGAACTCGCGCAACGGCGCGCGGATGGGCGACTGGAAGATGGTCGACTCGATGATCGTCGACGGGCTGTGGGACGTCTACAACCAGTACCACATGGGGGTCACGGCCGAGAACGTCGCAAGGCAATACGGGATCGACCGTGCCGCGCAGGACGCGCTCGCGCTCGCGTCGCAGCAAAAGGCGGCCGCAGCGCAGGACGCGGGCCGCTTCAAGGATGAGATCGTTCCGTTCACGATCCCCCAGCGCAAGGGCGATCCGATCGTGTTCGCCGCCGACGAGTACGTCAATCGCAAGACGAACGCCGAGGCGCTGGCCGGCCTGAGGCCGGCGTTCGACAAGTCGGGCTCGGTCACCGCGGGCAACGCATCGGGCCTGAACGACGGCGCCGCGGCGGTCGTGGTGACGAGCGCGAAAAAGGCCGAATCGCTGGGCCTGAAGCCGCTCGCGCGGATCGCGTCGTACGCCTCGGCAGGGCTCGATCCGGCGACGATGGGAATGGGACCGGTGCCCGCGAGCAGGCGCGCGCTGGAGCGCGCCGGCTGGAAACCCGCCGACCTCGACCTGCTGGAGATCAACGAGGCCTTCGCGGCGCAGGCCTGCGCGGTGCACAAGGAAATGGGCTGGGACACCGGCAAGGTCAACGTCAACGGAGGGGCGATCGCGATCGGTCACCCGATCGGAGCGTCGGGCTGCAGGATCCTGGTCACGCTGCTGCACGAGATGCAGCGGCGCGACGCGAAAAAGGGGATCGCTTCGCTTTGCATCGGCGGCGGGATGGGCGTCGCGCTCACCGTCGAGCGCTGAGGCCGGCGCGCCGGGCGCCGCGGCCGAGCCGTGCGCGCCGGCGCTGCCACTGCAGCCGGCGCGCAGGCGCTACTGGTACTGCCTGTACTTCTCGAGCAGGCGCACCGGCTTGGACAACGCGTCGCGGCGAAACGGGTCGCCCAGTTCGCGCGTGCACATCAGCTCGATCACGGTCGTGCGGCCCTCGGACTGCGCGGCCACGGCCTCGCGCAACGCGGGGCCGACGTCGGCGAGCTTGTCCACCGTGATTCCCGCGCAGCCGAAGGCGCGCGCCACGCCGGCCCAGCTCGGGTTGTCCAGGTTCACTCCGAGGAAGCGCTGCGAGTAGAAGTCGACGTGGTTCTTCTTCTCGGCGCCCCACTGCCGGTTGTTGAACACGCACACCGTGACGCCGATGCGCTCGCGCGCGCAGGTGAGCAGTTCGTTGAAGCTGATGCCCCATGCGCCGTCACCGACGTAGGCGATCGCCGTGCGATGCGGCGCCGCGAGCTTCGCGCCGACGATCGTCGGAAAAGCGTAGCCGCAATTGCCGAACGACATCGCCGCGAACATCGAGCGCGGCTGCTCGAAGCGCAGGTACGAGTTCGCCACCTGGCAGATGTTGCCGATGTCGGTGGACACCATCGCGCCGGTCGGCATCGCGCGCTCGAGTTCGCGCAGCATCTGGCGCGGATGCATGCCCTCGGACTCGTTCGCGACTTGCAGCGACCACTCGTCGCGCTCCTGCGCCCAGCCGTCGAGCTCCTTTTCCCAGCGCGACTTCTCGTGCGCGATCGCGATCGAGCGCTCGGCGCGCGTGGCCTGGCTGGCGAGTTCGCCGCCCTGGAGCCGGGTGACGAGCGCGGCTGCCGCCGCGCCGGCGTCGCCGCAGATCCCGACCGAGATCGGCTTGACCAGCCCGAGCATCCGCGCGTCGGCGTCGATCTGGATGATCTTCGCGCCCTTGGGCCAGTAGTCGATTCCGTATTGCGGCAGCGTGCCGAAGGGACCGAGCCGCGACCCGAGCGCGACCACGACGTCGGCCTTCGAGACGATGTTCATCGCCGCCTGCGAGCCGTGGTAGCCGATCGGCCCGCACCACAACGGGTGCGAGGCCGGGAACGAATCGTTGTGCAGGTAGCTGCACACGACCGGTGCGTGCAGCAGCTCGGCCAGCGCGATCGCCTGCGCCTGCGCGTCGCCCATCACGACCCCGCCGCCGGCGAGGATGACCGGGAATCGCGATCGCGCGAGCAGCGCCGCCGCCTCGTCGAGCGCCGCTTCGCCGCCGGCGCCGCGTTCGACCCGGATCGGGCGCGGGATCTCCAGTTCGGCGTCGCCGTAGAAGTAGTCGCGCGGGATGTTCAGCTGCGTGGGCCCCATCTCGAGCATCGCGCGGTCGAAGGCGCGCCCGGTCAGTTCGGCGATGCGTTTCGGGTTGTTGACGTGCGCCTGGAACTTGGTGATCCTGGAGAAGATCGGCAGCTGGTCCGTCTCCTGGAAGCCGCCCAGCCCGACGGTGAGGCTGCCCGTCTCCGGTGTGATCGCGACCACCGGACTGTGCGCCCAGTACGCAGCGGCCACCGCGGTGACGAAGTTCGTGATGCCGGGGCCGTTTTGCCCGATGCACACGCCGTGGCGCCCCGACACGCGTGCGTAGCCGTCGGCCATGTGCGCGGCCCCCTGTTCGTGCGCCACCGGAACGAAGCGGATCCCCGCGGCGGGGAAGATGTCGAGCGCGTCCATGTACGCCGAGCCGACGATCCCGAACACGTCGCGCACGCCCTGCGCGACCAGTGTTTCGACGAAGGCCTCCGAGTAGGTCATCCGTTGGCGGGTGGCTGGCGCCGGGCCTTGCCCGGTGGGGATCGCGTTCATCGTCGTCTCCTTTGCTCTGCGCCACATTGTCGCGCCGCGACGGTTCCACGCAAACCCGGGAAAACGAATACGGATCGCATGGTTCCGATTTCTGCATAATGAGGGTCTCGGAGGACGGAAGATGCTGCTCGAAAGACGAGATGGCGACAATGCCGGCGAAGGCGCGGCAGGAGTCGGCGAAACTGGCGGCGCCGCGGGCGGATCGGCGATCCTGCGCGCGGTGCGGATCATGGAGACGATCGCGGCCTCGGGAGTTCCGCTACAACTCGCGCAGATCTGCCGCGAAGTCGGCCTGCCCAAGCCGACCGTGTTTCGCATCCTCTCGACGCTCGAGCAGGCCGGACTGGTCGGGCGCGAACCGGGCGAAAAGCGCTACACCTGTTCCGAGCGTCTGAACGCACTCGCAGGGAACACGCTGCTCAACTCGCCGAACCGCGCGGCGCGGCGCGCGGTGCTCGAGGAGCTGGTCGAGCAGGTGGGCGAGACCTGCAACCTCGTGATCGCGAACAACAACGCGGTGCTCTACCTCGATCGGGTCGAGGTCTCGTGGCCGCAGCGGGTCGCGCTCGGCGCGGGATCGAGATTGCCGCTGTACGCCTCGGCCAGCGGCAAGCTGTTCCTGAGCAACATGCCCAAGCGCAGCCGCGACCGTTTCCTCAGCGTGACCCCGCTGATCCCGCACACGCCCAACACGCTGGTCGATCGCACGCGGCTGGCGCGCGAGTTCGACGCGATCCGCGCCAGCGGCTACGCGGTCGACGACGAGGAGTACCTCAGCGGCGTGTGCTGCGTCGCGGTTCCGGTGCGCACCGCCGAGAACAGGCTGGTCGCGGCGCTCGCGCTGCACGCACCGGTCTCGCGCATGCCGCTGGCGCAGGCGTTAGAGTACCTGCCGCAGCTGCGCCAGTCGGCCGAAGCGATCGCGCAGACGATCGACTGGTGACGCGCGCCGCTCAGGCGCTGATCACCGGTTCGTCGTCGTCGCCATCGGCCGGTTCGCCCCAGCGGCGCACGGTTCCGGTATCGATCCCGAAGAGGTCGAGCACGCGGGCGCAGCTGTGGCCGACCATCTCGTCGATCGGCGCGGGGCGGGTGCAGAAAGCTGGCACCGGCGGCGAGATCATCGCGCCGATCTCGGCGAGCCGGGTCATCGTGCGCAGGTGCCCCAGATGCGGCGGCGTCTCGCGCACCATCAGGACCAGCCTGCGGCCTTCCTTCAGCACGACGTCGGCGGCGCACGCGAGCAGGACCGGGGCGACGCCGTTGGCGATCTCGGACATGCTGCGCACCGAGCACGGCGCGACGGACAATTCCATCGCGGGTCAGCGCAATTCGTCGCGCGCCGGATCAGGCGCGGCCGATCGCGGTCCTTCCCAGATCCCAGATCGGGAGGAACACGCCCAGCGCGAGAACCAGCACGACGATGCCGAGCATCACGATCAGGATCGGTTCGATCGCCGCGGACAGTCGCTGCAGGTCGTAATCGACGTCCTGCTCGTAGAAGTCGGCGACATGTTCGAGCATCTCGTCGAGCGTGCCGGACTCCTCGCCGACCGAGATCATCTGCAGCACCATCGGCGTGAACACCCGCGTGGCCGCGCACGCGCGCAGCAGGCTCTCGCCGCGCTCGATCCCGCTGCGCACGCGCTCGAAGCGCTGCGCCATGAACGCGTTGCCGACCGTGCTCGCGACCAGTTGCGCCGCCTGCGAGGCGGGAACGCCGCTGCGCAGTCCCATCGAGAGGCTGCGCGCGAAACGCGCGAGCGCGGCGTGGCGCAGGATCCTCCCGGCGACCGGCAGGCGCAGCGTGAACGCGTCCCACGCGATCGCGCCCCGGGACGAGCGTCGCCACAGGCGAAACAGCACGACGCCCGCGACCGCGGCGCCGAGCATCAGCGGCCAGGTCGAGACCATCAGGTCGGAAAAGCCGATCAGCAGCTGCGTCATCCACGGCAGTTCGACGTTCATCGACTTGTACACGCCGGCGAATCGGGGAATCACGAACATGTTCACGATCACGAGCGCGATCGCCATCGCGAGCACGACGAACGTCGGGTAGCGCAGCGCGGCGCCGACGCGCTCGCGCGACTTGCGCTCGAACTCGAGCCAGCTCGCGAGGCGCTTGAGGATCTCGTCCAGGCGACCGGTCTGCTCGCCCACGCGCACCATCGCCACGTACAGCGCCGGGAAGTTGCGCGGGTGGCGCGCCAGCGCGGTCGAGAGCTCGCGTCCCTTGTCCAGGCTCGAGCACAGGTCGGCCAGCAGCCGCGCGATCCCGGGGCGCGTCGCCGATTCCTGCATCGACGCGAGCGCGCGCATGATCGGCAGCCCGCCCTTGACCATCGCGTGGAGCTGGCGCGAAAAGAGCTGAAGCTCCTCGGTGGACATCGGCGCGTCGCCCGTCAGACCGAGCAACGGCCCGGACCCGACCGAGTCGGCGCTGACGTCGATCTGCACCGGCGTGATCCCGCGTCCGAGCAGGATCGCGGCCGCCGCTTCCGACGACGGCATCTCGATCGTGCCGGCCACCGGTGCGCCGGTGGCGTCGCGTCCCTGGTAGGCGAAAGTGGGCATCAGTCGTCGACCACGTCTTCGGCGGTGACCTTCATCGCTTCGGCCACGCTCGTGATCCCGGCGTGCACCAGGCGCGCGGCGTCATGCGCGAGCCTGCGTCCCTGGAGCTGTTCGCGCGCGGCGCGCAGGTAGGCGGTGGTGTCCTCCTGCGCCAGCGCGTCGGCGATCTCGCGCGTGACGACGAGCGACTCGTAGATCGCGGCGCGCCCGCTGTAGCCGGTGCCGGCGCACTGGGTGCAGCCCTTGCCGGCGCGCGTGCGCATGCCGTCGGCGCGCCCGGCGCCGACCGTGCGCAGCAACCACGCGTGCTCCTGCGGAGACACGCCGGCCTCGCCTGCGCAGTTCCTGCACAGCGTGCGCATCAGGCGCTGCGCGAGCACGAGCTGCAGCGACGCGGCGAGCATGTAGCTCGGCACGCCCATGTCCGAAAGCCGCGCGGCGGTGCCCGGCGCGTCGTTGGTGTGCAGCGTCGAGAGCACGAGGTGCCCGGTCACCGCCGCGCGCACGCCGATCTCGGCGGTCTCGCGGTCGCGCATCTCGCCCACCATCACGATGTCGGGGTCGTGGCGAAGAACCGAGCGCAGCACCCGCGCGAAACTCAGGTCGATCTTGTCGTTGACCTGCACCTGCGTGATCCCGGGAAGCCGGTACTCGATCGGGTCTTCCACCGTGACCAGCTTGTGTTCCTCGTTGCGCAACTCGTCGAGCAGCGCGTACAGCGTCGTGGTCTTGCCCGATCCGGTCGGGCCGGTCACCAGGATCATTCCGCGTCCGCGGCTGATCGCGTCTCGCACCTGCGCCTCGATCTGCGCGGACATCCCGAGCTTGGCCAGCGTCGGCGCGTTCTGCCCGGAGGCGAGAAGGCGCAACACCACCGACTCGCCCCAGTGCGAGGGCATGACCGAGATGCGCATGTCGACTTGCGCGCCGCGCACCGTCACCTCGAAGCGACCGTCCTGCGGAAGGCGCTTCTCGGCGATGTCGAGGTTCGAGATCAGCTTCAGGCGCAGCGCGACCGCGCCGGCGATCTCGGAGTCGAATCGGGTGTGGTCGTGCAGCGCGCCGTCGACGCGAAAGCGCACCGCGAGGCGATCGGCCTGCGGTTCGAAGTGCACGTCGGAGGCGCGTGCCTTGACCGCATCCTCGAACACTCCCGAAAGCAGCCGCGCGACCGGCGTCGTGTCGTCCGGACCGGCGCCGGCGAGTTGCGCGAGCATCGACGAGTCGGGGGCGAGTTCTTCCTTCAGTTCGCGCGCCAGATCGGCCAGGCCGTCGCTGGCGTCGTAGACCTTGTCCAGTGTCGCGAGCAGCTGCGACTCGGCGATCGACGCCGGCTCGACCTCGCAGTTCAGGACCCGCGACAGTTCGTCGAAGGCCTGAAGGTCGGTCGGGTCGGCCAGTCCGACCAGCAGGCCGCTCTCGCCGAATTTCGCCAGAACCATCGCACGGAAGCGCCGCGCGTGCTGCTCCGGCAGTCGGCGCGCGAGCTGGCGATCGATCGGGTGGTGTCTCAGGTCGATGAACTGGATGCCGAGCTGGGCGCCGAGCCGCTTGGACAGCAGCAGCTCGTCGATCAGCCCGTTCTCGACGAGCACGCGTCCGAGGCGCCGCCCGCTCAGCTTCTGGTCGGCGAGCGCCGCCTCGAGCTGCTCGGCCGAGAGCAGTCCGTCGTTGACGAGCATCTCGCCGATGCGGATTCGTTTTGGCTGGGGCATGGCCTTGGGATTTCCGGACCTGGCAAGACTAGCGCTGCCCGCGGCGGGCGAGTCGCGAATCAGCGCCGCCCGAGCCGCGCTATTCGGTGCTTGGGGAGGGTCGCGCGCGATGTCTACTTGGCGCCCATGGATGCCTTCGCCGCGATCGTGCATCGCCCGGCTGCGCGCCTGCCGCGCGCGGGCGCGTGCACGTCGGCCGGGAAGCTGCGACGCGGCCCCGCGCCGTGCCGCGCGGGGCAACCGAAGAAGCCCTCGGCGCGCGGGTTCACGCTGGTCGAGCTCGTGGTGCTGCTCGCGCTGCTCGGCATCCTTTCGTTCGTCGCGCTGTCGCGATCGGGGTCGAGCGACGCGTTCGCGCAACATTCCGCCGCCGAGGAACTGGCCGGTGCGATGCGCTTCGCGCAAAAACGCGCGGTGGCCGCTCACGTCCCGGTCTGGATCCGGATCGACGTCGCCTCGGGGCGGGTGGGCTTTTGCCTGGACGCGGCAGCCGCCTGCGCGCAGCCGCTGCAAT
>JAHDXY010000498.1 GCA_023384005.1 Burkholderiaceae bacterium
GCGCGCCAGCGCCGCAAACGCCACCATCCACGGACCCTGGGCGCAAACAAAGGTGGTTCCTCCCACGAACCGGTGCGGTGTGAGAGCGGGCGAATGTTGAAGAGCACGAGTCCCATCAGGTACTTAGGAGTTGAGAAGCTGCCTTCGTATCTGAGAGGGGACTCATGCTCTTGGAGAGTCTGGTTAAAGCAACGTTGGAGTTGCAAGGGTTTCGGGTCGTTGCGGTGACGGGCGACACGGCGGGCCTGGTGGTGGAACTGGGGCCGGATTTGCGGTTCTCGCCGCGTTGCGGGCAGTGCGGGGAGCGTGGCCGGTACCGCGACACGCGTCCGATCCGGCACTTTCGCCATGTGCCCCTGTGGGGGATCCCGGTGGAGCTGCTCTACGAGCCGCGGCGAGTGAGCTGCGAGCGTTGCGAGGGGATTCACGTCGAGGCGATGCCGTGGGTGGCGGGCAAGCAGCGGTTCACTCGAGCGCTGATGGTCACGCTCGCGACCTGGACCCGGGTGCTGCCGTGGCAGCAGGTCGCGAGGCTGTTCCGGTGCTCATGGGGCACGGTGAACAAGGCCGTGGAGACGGCGGTAGAGTACGGTTTGGCGCATCGCGATCTCTCGGGCGTGATCTATGTCGGCATCGATGAGATCTCGCGCAAGAAGGGCCACGTCTATGTCACCAACGCCTATGACCTTGAGAGCAAGCGTTTGCTGTGGAGCGGTGCGGATCGAAAGGAGAAGACGCTGGAGGCGTTCTTCGACTTCCTCGGACCGGATAAATCCGCCGCGATCGAGGGTATCTGCTGTGACATGTGGCAGCCATACATCGACGTGATCAAGGCCCGTGCGCCGAACGCGGTATTAGTGTTTGACAAGTTCCACATCGTTCGCCATCTCATGGACGCAGTCGATCAGGTCCGACGCGATGAGATCCGAGAAAAGGGCAAAGCGCACAAGGACCTCATGCATCGCACGCGCTACATCTGGCTGAAGAACCCATGGAACCTCACTGAGAAGCAGGAGGCCAGGCTCGGCGAGCTCGAACACCTCAACTTGAAGATCAATCGTGCCTATCTGCTCAAGGAGTTGTTTCGAAACTTCTGGAGCTACCAGAAAGCGGGCTGGGCGAAGCGCTACCTGAAGAAGTGGTTCTGGTGGGCGACGCACTCGCGACTCGCACCTATGCGCGAGTTCGCGTGGATGCTGCGTCGCCACGAGGAAGACATCCTCAACTACTTCCGAATCCCGCTCGACAACGGCATCGTCGAAGGCTTGAACAACAAGGCCAAGCTCGTTATCCATAGAGCCTACGGATTCAGAACGGCAAAGACCTACATCCTGAATCTGTATCACTGTTTGGGGGCTCTTCCTCTACCTCAAACTATGCATACATTCGTGTGACGAACCCGATTTCCTTTGGGCGCCCGCCTCTACCTTTGGTGTCGAAGAGTCTGGTTGGCCGGATTGGGAACGCCCAAGACCCGGAGTTGAGTAAACTGTCCGCGCAACTCGAAACTCTGCCAATGTACGTTGCCGAACAGACAATGATCGAAGGGCGGGTCAAAGTATAAGCTGCCACCGTTGTCCGCGGCGGCGAGCGTCAGCTACCAAAGGCAACACCATGGCCAGGGGAAAGAACACGACCCGGACGAAGGTCGATGTCGCCGAGAGCGCC
>JAHDXY010000111.1 GCA_023384005.1 Burkholderiaceae bacterium
CTTCGGCGTCCCGCGTCGAGCCCGGATCGGCGCGCCGCGGCGCGGACACCTGTGTGTCCGGCGTGATCTTCCCGAGCAGGTAGAAATCAAGCGCCTTGCGTGCGATCGGCGCCGCTGCCTGCGCGCCGAATCCGCCGTTCTCGACAATCACCGCGAGCGCGATCCGGGGCGCTTGCACTGGTGCGAACACGATGAACAGCGAGTGGTCGCGATGCCGTTCGGCGACGCGCCTGGCGTCGTATTTTTCGTTCTGCCTGATTCCGACGACCTGTGCGGTTCCGGTCTTTCCCGCGGCGACGTACCCGGTGTTCGCGAACGCGATGCGGCTCGTGCCGAAGCGGTTCACGTCGACCAGCGCCGACTTGACCAGGCGCAGGTGCTCGGGATCGAGCGCGATGCGCACCGGTTCGGCAAACGCCGGCGCACTGAGCGCCTTCGTCGTCGGGTCCTCGATCGCGCGCACGACCCGCGGTTGCAGCACGACGCCGTCATTGGCCAGCGTCGCGGTGGCGTGCGCGAGCTGCAGCATCGTGAACGCGTTGTAGCCCTGGCCGATTCCGATCGACGGGGTCTCGCCCGGAAACCACTTCTGCCTGAATCGCTTGAGCTTCCACTCGGTCGAGGGAAGGGTGCCGGTCGACTCGTTGAGCAGGTCGATGCCGGTGATCTGTCCGAATCCCCACGGCTTCATGAAGTCGTGGATCGCGTCCACGCCCATGTCGTAGGCGGCCTTGTAGTAGTAGGTGTCGCTCGAGACGACGATCGACTTGTGCAGGTCGACGCTGCCGTGTCCCTCGGGCCTGGAATCGCGAAACCGGTGGTTTCCCAGCTGGAAGTAGCCGGGATCGGCAATCGTCGTCTGCGGGGTGCGCACGCCGGTCGTGAGCGCGGCGAGCGCCATGAACGGCTTGTAGGTCGAGCCCGGCGGATACGCCCCGCGCAGCGCCCGGTTGAGCAGCGGTTTGTCGGGGTCTTCGTTGAGCGCCTGCCACGACTGCGGATCGATTCCGTCGACGAACAGGTTCGGGTCGTAGCCGGGCCTGGAGACCATCGCGAGCACTTCGCCGCTGGCCGGTTCGATCGCGACCAGCGCGCCGCGGCGATCCGCGAAGAGGTCCTCGACCAGCTTCTGCAGGCGGCTGTCGATCGTGAGCGTGAGATTCGAGCCCGACAGCGGCGCGGTGCGCGAGAGCGAGCGCACGGTGCGCCCCCCTGCCGACACCTCCACTGTCTCGGCGCCGACGCGCCCGTGGAGCGCGCGCTCGTAGGACGCCTCGACACCGAGCTTGCCGACGTGGGTCGTGCCCGCGTAGTCGGCCTGCGCCTCGTCGTCGTCGATGTTGCGCTTGTCGCCGGCGGAGATGCGCGCGATGTATCCGAGCAGGTGCGCGCCCGATTCGCCCAGCGGATAGGTGCGAAACAGCCGCGCGCCGATCTCCACGCCGGGGAAGCGGAATTTCACCGCCGCGAAGCGCGCGATTTCCTCGTCGGTGAGCCGGGTGCGGATCGGTATCGGCTCGTAGCTTCGGGCGTCCTCGAGCAGCCGCTTGAAGCGGCGACGGTCGCGCGGCGAGATCTCGATCACCCCCGCCAGGTCGTCGACCGTGCGCTCGATGTCGGCGACGCGTTCCGGGATCAACTCGAGCGTGTACGCGGGAAGGTTGTCGGCGAGCAGCACGCCGTTGCGGTCGTAGATCAGCCCGCGCGGGGGCGGTAGCGGCAGCAGCGCGATCCGGTTGTCCTCGGCCTGCGCGTGGAAGTCCGCGTAACGCACGACCTGCAGGTAGACCATGCGCGCCGCGAGCGCGGCGAAACAGGCGAGCACCACGAGCCACGTGAGGCCGAGCCGCATCCTCATCCGGCCCAGTTCGCGCTCGGTGTTTCGGACTTCGATCATGTCGCGATCGCCCGTGCCGCGCTAGAGCGGGCGGTTCTCGTCGCGTTCGACCGCGCGGCGTTGCGGCGCGAGCAGCAGCAACTCGGCCAGCGGCCACAGCAGCGTCGTCGTGAGGCTAGTGAGCAGGTACGGCCACCCGGGCAGCCCGCTTCCGACTGCGACGCGCACGACGATCGTCGCGAGTTGCGCGATCAGGAACAGCGGCAGCACGTGCAGCATCCGCCCGAGCAGGCCGAACCAGGGAACGCGGCGCTGGAGGCTGATCGCGCCGTACGACAGCAGGCTGTATGCGAGCGCGTGCTCGCCCAGCAGCGCAGACTCGTGGACGTCCATCAGCAGCCCGAACAGAAACGCGATCCCGATCCCGACCTTGCGCGGCTGGTGAACGTTCCAGAACACGAGCACCAGCGCGAGGAAGTCCGGGACCCAGGTCATCCGGCCGTAGGGCGGAAGGTTGAGCAGAAACGCGACGACCAGCGTGAACGCGATGAACGCCCGGTTCGCCGGCAGCAGCAGGTACTCCTGTCGCGTCGCCATCGGCCGATGTTACGGCCGCGCGCGGCGGCGCCGCGAATCGACCGGTTTCTCCGGAGGGGGCGGCGGCGGCAGAGCGCTGCGATCGACCAGCAGCACGAGCAGGATGCGACTGCGATCGAGCCCGGCGGCCGGGCGCACCAGCACCCGCGCCGAAGACGCCGACGAGGCGGCCGAGTCGACCCGCTCGACCGACCCGACAGCGAGCCCGTGCGGGAAGATCCCGTCGAGCCCCGAGGTGATCAGCACGTCGCCGACCTGAAGATCGCTCGCCGCGCTGAGGAATCGCAACTCGAGCAGGCCGGTTCCCAGGCCGCCGAACGCCACCGAGCGCTGGCCGGTGCGCCGCACCGCCACCGGGATCGCCGCACTGCGGTCGGTGAGAAGCGTGACCTCGCTCGAGAGCGGCAGCACGCGGGTCACCTGTCCGATGACCCCGTGCGCGTCGATCACCGGTTGTCCGGCCAGCAGCCCGTGCTGCAATCCGCGGTCGAGCACCACCTTGCGGGTATAGGGATCGCGCGGCTCGTAGAGCACCTCGGCGATCACCGAGCGCAGCGCGATTCGCTCGCGCGTCTCGAGCAGTTCGCGCAGGCGCGCGTTCTCGGCGGCGAGCTGCTCGGATTGCTGCAGGGTCTTGGCGTTGGCCACCTCGACGCGGCGCAGCTCGGCGTTCTCGGCGCGCAGCCTGCGGATCTCTGCGAGGTAGTCGGCGCTCATTCCGAACAGGTCGCGCGGCACAAGCAGGGTGCGCTGCACCGGATAGAGCATCGTGCCCACACCCTCGCGCAGTGCGACGAGCAGGCCGAGCCGCGAGTCGATCACCAGCAGCGAGATCGCGAAGATCGCGAAGAACGCGAGGCGCGCGTGCGCGGAAGGGCCCTGGTTGAAGAACGGTGGCGGGCTGCGATCCATCATTCACCCGACGGTTTCGGGCGCACGGCGCGGGCTACTCGTTGGTGAAGATCGTGCCGAGCTTGTCCATCTTCTCGAGAGCCATGCCGCAACCGCGAACGACGCAGGTGAGCGGGTCTTCGGCCACGAGCACCGGCAGTCCGGTCTCTTCCATCAGCAGGCGATCGAGGTCGCGCAGCAGCGCCCCGCCGCCGGTGAGCATGATTCCGCGCTCGGTGATGTCAGCGCCCAGTTCGGGGGGGGTCTGCTCGAGCGCGATCTTCACCGCGGACACGATCTGGTTGAGCGGATCGGTGAGCGCCTCGAGGATCTCGTTGCTCGATACGGTGAAGCTGCGCGGAATGCCCTCGGAGAGGTTGCGCCCCTTGACTTCCATCTCGCGCACTTCGGAGCCCGGAAACGCGGAGCCGATCGTCTTCTTGATCGACTCGGCGGTCTGCTCGCCTATCAGCATGCCGTAGTTGCGGCGGATGTAGTTGACGATCGCCTCGTCGAACTTGTCGCCGCCCACGCGCACCGAGCCCTTGTAGACCATTCCGCCGAGCGAGATCACGCCCACCTCGGTCGTGCCGCCTCCGACGTCGACCACCATCGACCCGGAGGGCTCGGACACCGGCAGGCCGGCGCCGATCGCCGCGGCCATCGGTTCCTCGATCAGGAACACCTGCGAGGCGCCGGCGCCCAGTGCCGACTCGCGGATCGCGCGGCGCTCGACCTGGGTGGAGCCGCAGGGCACGCAGATGATGATGCGCGGACTGGGCGAGAACAGCCGCGTCTCGTGCACCATCTTGATGAACTGCTTGAGCATCTGCTCGGTGACGGTGAAGTCGGCGATCACGCCGTCCTTCATCGGGCGGATCGCCTCGATGTTTCCCGGCACCTTGCCCAGCATCTGCTTCGCTTCGGTGCCCACCGCGGCGATCGTGCGCTTGCCGCTCGGGCCGCCTTCCTGGCGAATCGCCACGACCGACGGTTCGTCCAGCACGATGCCCTTGCCGCGAACGTAGATCAGCGTATTGGCGGTGCCGAGGTCGATCGCGAGGTCGTTGGAGAAATACTTTCGAAAAAACCCGAACATGTCGGTTCCGTTGAATTGGATGACAGCAGGCGGATCGGCGGCGCCTGCAAGGCGCCGCCGCTGCCCGATCGCCGCGAAGATGCGGCACCATTGGCAGCGCCGCTCGTGGCGACCCGAGAAGAGGGTAGATCATACCGTATAATGTTTCCCTTCCCGGCAGGCGCGCTGCGCCTCGGGAATCGGCGGCCATGGCCGGTCTTCGCGCCGGGCGCGGCCTCCTCGGCCCACCTTCCCGCAAGCTGCGCAACATGTCGCTCACCGCCGACGACGTCCGCCGTATCGCGCGCCTCGCGCGCCTTGCGCTCTCCGATGAGGAGAGCGCGCGCACGCTCGACCAGCTCAATTCGGTGTTCGGTCTGATCGAGCAGCTCCAGGCGGTGGACACCGATGGCGTCGAGCCGATGACCCACGTGCAGGACATGACGCTGCGGCTGCGCGAGGACGCGGTCACCGAGCCCGACTTGCGCGAGCGCTACCAGAAGGTCGCGCCCAGCGTCGAACAGGGCCTGTACCTGGTACCACGCGTGCTCGAGTGAGCGCCTCGCCGATGCCCGTCGAGACAGGGTCGGTGGCGGCGATCGCCTCGCTGCTCGATCGCGGCGAGACCAGCGCGGTCGAACTCGCACGGTCGTTCCTCGATCGGATCGCGTCGGACACGCTGAACGCCTTCATCGACGTGCAGCCCGAGCTCACCCTGGAGCAGGCGCGCGAGGCCGATCGCCGCCGTGCGGGCGGCGAGCGCGGCGCGCTGCTCGGCGTGCCGATCGCGCACAAGGACATCTTCGTCACGCGCGGCTGGCGCTCCACCGCCGGATCGAAGATGCTCGCCGGGTACGTGAGCCCGTTCGACGCGGCCGTCGTCGAGCGCCTCGCGGCGGCCGGCGCGGTGTGCCTGGGCAAGACCAACTGCGACGAGTTCGCGATGGGCTCGTCCAACGAGAATTCCTTCTTCGGACCCGCGCTCAACCCCTGGGACCGCGGCGCGATTGCGGGCGGCTCGTCGGGCGGCTCGGCCGTCGCGGTGGCGTCGGGACTCGCGCCGATCGCCACCGGCACCGACACCGGCGGTTCGGTGCGCCAGCCCGCGGCGATGTGCGGCATCACCGGCATCAAGCCCACTTACGGCCGGGTGTCGCGCTACGGCATGATCGCTTTCGCCTCCAGCCTCGACCAGGGCGGAGCGTTCGGCGGCAGCGCGGCCGATTGCGCCGCACTGCTGGGCGCAATGGCGGGTTTCGACCCGCGCGACTCCACCAGTGTCGATCGCGATCCCGAGGATTTCGCGCGCTCGCTCGACGCGCCGCTCGAGGGCTTGCGGATCGGCGTGCCGGTCGAGTTCTTCGGCGAGGGACTCGCGCCAGACGTGCGCGCCGCGATCGACGCCGCACTGGCCGAACTGGAGAAGCTCGGCGCGCGACGCGTCGAGGTCTCGCTGCCGCGCACCGAACTGGCGATTCCGGCCTACTACGTGATCGCGCCGGCCGAGGCGTCGAGCAACCTGAGTCGCTTCGACGGCGTGCGCTACGGACTGCGCGCCGAGCACTACGACGACCTCGTCGACATGTACCAGCGCACCCGGGCCGAGGGCTTCGGCGCCGAAGTCAGGCGCCGCATCCTGATGGGCACCTACGTGCTCTCGCACGGCTACTACGACGCCTACTACCTGAAGGCGCAGAAGCTGCGCCGCCTGATCGCCGAGGACTTCGCGCGCGCCTTCGGCGAGGTCGACCTGATCGCGGGGCCGGTCGCGCCAACGGTCGCGTGGAACATCGGCGAGCGCAACGACGATCCGGTGCGCAACTACCTCGCCGACATCTTCACGCTGCCCGCCTCGCTCGCGGGCCTGCCCGGCATGTCCGTGCCGGTGGGTTTCGGCGCGCAGGGCCGCCCGGTGGGCATGCAACTGATCGGCAACTATTTCGCGGAGGCGCGGCTGCTCAACGTCGCGCACCGATTCCAGTCGGTCAGCGGCTGGCACGCGATGCGCCCCGATGCGCGCGGCGCGGCATCGTGAAGTCGCTGCGCTCGCGCGCCGCCGCCGCGGCGTTGGCCGCGCTGCTCGCCGCCGTCGCTGCCGGATGTTCGGTGCTGCCCGGCCCGGCATCGTCGACCCGCGACGGCCTGGTGCGCCCCGCGCCGATCGCCGCCCGCGTGATCACGCTCGACGCGCACTGCGAGCAGACCGAAGCCGACGGATATCGCGAGCTCGCGCGCCTGCGCATCGATCGCGACGTGATCCAGTCGCTGTCCTGGGAGTTGTGGGTCGGAAAGAGCGGCGGGTGTCGCTTCGAGCGCGGCGACTTCGAGCAGACCCAGCGCACCCCGCACATCGAAATGCGCGCGCGCGACGGTACCGGTTGCAAGCTGATGGTGTGGCAGGAGCCGCGCCGCGTCACGCTAGCGCACGCGGGTTGCGAGGCGCGCTGCACGCCGGGTGTTTACGACCGCGCCTGGCCGGTGATGTTCGACCCCGGCAGCGGCAGCTGCGCGCGCAACTGACGCGCCGGCGCTGGAGCACGAGATGAACTGGGAAGTGGTGATCGGCCTGGAGACCCACGCGCAACTGGCCACGCGCTCGAAGATCTTCTCCGGCGCGTCGACCGCCTTCGGCGCGCAGCCGAACACGCAGGCGAGCGCGGTCGACCTCGCGCTTCCCGGCGTTCTTCCGGTGATGAACCGGGCCGCGGCGGAGTGCGCGATACGCCTGGGCCTCGCGGTGGGCGCGAACATCGCGCCGCGCTCGGTGTTCGCGCGCAAGAACTACTTCTACCCGGACCTGCCCAAGGGTTACCAGATCAGCCAGTTCGAGATCCCGGTGGTGCAGGGCGGTTCGCTCGCGGTGGCGTGGGAAGAGAGCGGCGAGCAGCGCGAGCGCGTCGTGCGCCTCACGCGCGCGCACCTCGAGGAAGACGCCGGCAAGTCGCTGCACGAGGACTTCCACGGCATGTCCGGGATCGACCTCAACCGCGCGGGCACGCCGCTGCTGGAAATCGTCACCGAGCCGGACATGCGCTCGGCGAAAGAGGCGGTCGCCTACGCAAAGGTGCTGCACGGTCTGGTCACCTGGCTCGGAATCTGCGACGGCAACATGCAGGAAGGGTCGTTTCGCTGCGATGCCAATGTTTCCGTGCGTCCGCTGGGCCAGGCCGAGTTCGGCACGCGCTGCGAGATCAAGAACCTGAACTCGTTCCGATTCATGGAGCGCGCGATCGAATTCGAGGTGCGCCGCCAGATCGAGCTGATCGAGGACGGCGGGCGCGTGGTGCAGGAAACGCGCCTTTACGACCCCGATCGCGACGAAACACGCTCGATGCGAAGCAAGGAAGACGCGCACGACTACCGCTATTTCCCGGACCCCGATCTGCCGCCGCTCGCGATCGACGCCCAATGGATCGAACGCGTGCGCGCCTCGATGCCGGTGTTGCCGGCGCAGTTGCGCGCGAGCTGGGTCGAGCGACTCGGGTTGTCGGGCTACGACGCGGCGACGCTGTCGGCATCGCGCGGCGTTGCCACGTACTTCGACACGGTGGTCGCCGCGATAGGCAGTGTCGTCGAACCGGCGTCCGAGGAGGCGGCGCGCGCGCAGGCCAAGGCAGCGGCGAACTGGGTCATGGTAGACGTCGCCGCGGCGCTCAACCGCGACAGCATCGAGATTGGCGCGTGCCCGGTGAGTGCGCAGCAGCTCGCGCTGCTGATCGCGCGCATCCAGGACGGCACCATCTCCGGGAAGATCGCGCGCGAAGTGTTCGCGGCGATGTGGGCGGCGCCGTCGGACGATGCCGAGGCGCCCGATCGCATCATCGACGACAAGGGCCTGCGCCAGATCAGCGACAGCGGTGCGATCGAGGCGATCGTCGACGAAGTGCTCGCGGCGAACGCGAAGTCGGTGCAGGAGTTCCGGGCGGGCAAGGACAAGGCGTTCAACGCGCTGGTCGGACAGGTGATGAAAGCGAGCAGGGGCAAGGCGAATCCGCAGCAGGTCAACGATCTGTTGCGCGCGAAGCTCGCCGGCTGACGGCTTCATCGGCGCGCCCCGGGAAGGCGGCGCGCGCCGGGAAGGCTTCGCGGGCCCGCCCCCGGCGCGGACGTCGCGCCCCGCTTCGCGGGGTGCCCTCGCTACCTTCGGAAGCCGCTGATCCGCCCGCTCCCTGAGCGGGCGGGCGCTTCCTCGTTCGCTCGGCGCGCCCTACGCGCCGGGGGCGGGCCCGCGAAGCCCTCCCTCGGGTTTGTCGTCGGGGATCGCCCGGGCGCGGCCGTGCGTCCGTCGCCATCCCGCCAGGGCCCGGAATCGTTCGGATAGGATGTGGCACATGCCCGCCACCCGCGCTGCGCGCAGACCCGTATTGGGCAAGCTTCGACCTCCGCGGCTCGGCCGTTCGTTCGAACGAGACAGGTTGTTCGCCGCGATCGACGCGCTCGCCACCGCGCCCGGCCTGTGGGTCTCGGGGCCGGCGGGCTTCGGCAAGACGACGCTCGTCGCGACCTGGCTCGAGGCGCGCGGCTTGCCCTGCGCGTGGTTGCAGCTCGACGTCGCCGACGCCGACCCGTCCACCTTCGCGCACTTCCTCGCCGGCAGCGCCGCGCTGATCGCGCCGCGCCGCCGGCTCCGCCTGCCGCTGCCCACGATCGACGACCTGCGCGACGTGCCGGCGTTCATTCGACGTTGCATCCGCCGGATGGCCGCGTCGCTCGATCATCCGTGGGTGCTGGTGCTCGACAACGCCCAGGAGATCGACCGGGCTTCGACGCTGCACGCAGGAATCGCGGCGGCACTGAGCGAACTTCCCGAGGGCGCGCGCGTGATCGCGATCAGCCGCGAACCGCCGCCGCCGCAATATGCGCGCGCACTTGCCGGACAGCAGCTGGCAGTGCTCGAGGCTTCCACTTTGCGCTTCACCGCAGACGAAACGCAGAGCCTGCTCACGCTGCACGACCGGAGCTGGTCAGCCGACGCGCTGCGCCAGGCCACCGACGGTTGGGCCGCCGCGATGATCCTGATGCTCGCGGCCAAGAGCGAGCTTCCGGCCGATGTTCCGAGCTTCGAAGGGGTTGCGCGGCCGCGGCTGTTCGATCTGTTTGCCGGCGAGGTGATGGCGGCGATGCCGCAGCACGAGCGCGAAGCCCTGGTTCGGATCGCATTCCTGCCGAGCGCGACCGCCGCGATGGCAGTCGCGGTGAGCGGCGACGCGCGCGCCGGGCAGCTGCTGGCCGATGTTGCGCGGCGCAGCCTCTTCACCGACCGGCGCGACGCCGCTTCGCCCGTCTATACGTTTCACGCGCTGTTCGGGGAATTCCTGCGTGCACGCGCGGGCCACGATCTCGAACCCGACGCGCTTCGTTCGCTGCGAATCGAGGCCGCGGGGGTGCTCGCGGCGAACGGCCAGACCGACGCCGCGGTATTGCGTTTCATCGAAGCCGAAGCCTGGGGCGAGGCGCTCGACCTGCTCGTGGCGAATGCGGGCCGCCTGGTCGCCCAGGGTCGAACAGCCACGGTTCGCGAGGGCTTCCTTGCGTTGCCGGAGCAGTGGCGCGCCTCGGCGCTTGCCTGCTACTGGCTGGGGTATTGCGAACTCGCGATCGATCCCGCAGCCGCGCTTGCGCAGCTCGAGCGAGCCCACCACGGTTTCGCCGCAGTCGGCGATATGCGGGGATCCTTCTACGCCGCGGCTGCCGCGGCCGATGCGATCGTCTTTCTCGGAGCGAACTACGAGGCGCTCGCGCCCTGGATGTCGCTGCTCGAGGCTTACGCCGGCGACTACCTCGCGCAGCGTGACCCCGAGCAGGACTTGCGCGTGTTGCCGGGCCTGCTCGCCGCATTCGTGCATCGCGACCCAGGCCACGCGCTGACCGCGTCGATCGCCGACGCGGCAGAGGAAATGTTGGATCAGCCTCCGGGCGCGAGCCAGCGCATCCTGCTCGGCACCCTGGCGTACTACCTGCTGTGGACCGGGCAGGTGCCCCGCCTGGACCGGATCGTGCTGAAGATCGACCGGATGTGCGCGGGCGGCGATGCCGCGCCAGCCACGCTGCTGCGCTGGCACGCTGTGGGCGTCCTGGTGCGCTCCCTGTTGGGGCGCATCGACGAGGCGCTCGAGCACGCGGGGCGTGCGCTCGCGATCGCGCAGGCGGGGCCGGCGCCGATGCGGGCGAAGGCGCATCTGTTGATGGTGCTCGCAGCACTGGCCGCGCGCGATGCCGAACTCGCGCGCACCCATCTCACCGAGGCCGCCGGGGTGCTTGCGGCCGGCAACCCGGTCGACGTCACCACCTACGAGTTCCAGCGCGGCATGCTGATGCTTCTCGACGAAGACTGGCGCGGCGCCGCGCAGTTGATGCGCGCCGCAGTCGAGAGCGGGCGCGCCAGCGGCTGGCCGCTGCGCGAACACATCGCGCTGCTCGGTCAGGCGCTCGCATCGACCCAGGTCGAGAGCTTCGACGAGGCGGAAGCTGCGTTGCGCGCGGCCTTCGATCATCCGTTTTACGCGGTGTGCCGATGGCACCACTGGATCGCGGCGCTGATCGAGGCGCATCTTGCCCAACGGCGCGGCGATCACGCGCGTGCGCTCGACGCGTTGCGCCGCGCCTTTGCGAGCGGTCGCGCGTACGGATTCGACTTCGGTCCGATGCCGTATTGCTGCGGCGACATGATGTCGCGACTCGCCGCGGTCGCGCTCGAGAACGGCATCGACCCTGCGTTTGCGCTGCAGATCGTGCGCCGCTACGCGTTGCCGGCGCCGCCGGCCGCGGGCGCGAACTGGCCCTGGCCGATCCGCATCCGTACGCTCGGGGCGTTTTCCGTCGAACGCGACGGCTCCGCCGCATCGGTGTCGCGCAAGGAGAGCCGCAAGCCGCTGGACCTCCTCAAGCTGCTGGTTGCGCTCGGTGCGGCGGCGGTGCCGGTCGCGCGCCTTTGCGCCAGCCTCTGGCCGGACGCCGCAGGCGACGCAGCGCGCAATTCCTTCGACAACACCCTGCACCGGTTGCGCAAGCTCCTGGGTGGCGATCGCCACGTCCATCTGCGCGCAGGAGCCCTGAGCCTGGACCCCAGCACCTGCTGGACCGACGTTGCGGCACTCGAGGCATGTCTCGCCGCGCCGGTGGTAGCCGATGCCGGGTCGGCCTCGGCCTGGGTCGACCGGGTCCTGTCCTTGTACCAGGGGGAGTTCCTGGCCGGCGACGACGAACTACCCGAGGTTCAGGTGGCGCGTGCGCGCATCCAGGCGATGGTCGGCCGTCAGGCAGCAGCGCAGGGCGCGCGACTCGAGCAGGAGGGCCGGCCCGAAGCGGCGGCGCGACTCTACCGGCGGGTTCTCGAGCACCAGCCACTTGCCGAGGACATCGTGCGCAAGCTCATCAGTTGCCTGCTCGAGCTCGGGCTGCGAGCGGAGGCGATGGAGGCCTATCGCCGCTGCCGGCAGCAGCTGTCGGTCGTGCTCGGCGTGCGTCCGGCCGCCGAAACCGAGGCGCTGGTGGCCGGGATTCCCAATCTCTAAGGCATTTCTAGGATCGCGCTGCCTAGGCTTCTCTCCACGGGCGCACCAACCGGTGCGCAAACCGAAACACTGCTCCAGGAGAGGTGCAACATGCTGAACAAACTCTGCGTACTGACGACGCTGTCGCTGGTTTCGATCTCGGCGTTCGCGCAAAGTCCGGTCGAGACCGACGGCGACAAGTACAAGGTGATCCTCGAAAACGCGCAGGTCCGCGTGCTCGAGTACAAGGACATGCCGAACGTGAAAACGCACCAGCACAGCCACCCGGCGTTCGTGCTGTACGCACTCACCCCGTTCAAGCGCAAGATCCACCTGCCCGACGGAAAGGTGCTGATGCGCGAGTTCAAGGCAGGCGACGTGATGTACTCGCCTGCGCAGACGCATATCGGCGAAAACGTGGGCAACACGCCGACGCACGTGATCATGGTCGAGTTGAAGACCCCAGTGCCGCAGTGAAGCCGGCCGGCTCGTCGTTTGCCCCGGGCGCGCCGCCAGAGCCGCGCCCGGGCTCGCTTAGCTCGTCTTGACGCGGCCCTTCGTAGGCTGGGCCGGCGACTGGTTCCGGCAGATCGAACCTAACAGCGTACCGAGTCCGACGACCACTGCCAACGCGATGAGCGGGAA
>JAHDXY010000112.1 GCA_023384005.1 Burkholderiaceae bacterium
CTTGTCGGCCGACAGGTTGATCACGCAGTTCGAGATGATCACGTCGACCGACGCGTCGGGCAGCGGAACCTGCTCGATCTCGCCTTTGAGGAACTCGACGTTCGTCGCCCCGGCCTTGCGCTTGTTCTCGTTCGCGAGCGCGAGCATGTCGTCGGTCATGTCCAGCCCGTAGGCCTTGCCGGTGGGGCCGACCCGCCTGGCCGAGAGCAGCACGTCGATGCCGCCGCCCGACCCGAGGTCGAGAACGACATCGCCAGCCTTCAACTCGGCGAGCGCCGTCGGATTGCCGCAACCGAGCGAGGCGAGCACCGCCGCCTCGGGCAGCTGCCCGGTCTGCACCGAGTCGTAGAGGTCGCGCGTGATCGGGTCGGTGCCGGCCAGCGGCCCGCTCGAGCAGCACGACGTGGTCGGAGCCGGCGTGCCTGCGCAGCACGACGTGGCTGGGGCAGGCGTAGTGCCGCAACACGAAGCCGCCGCGTCGAGTTCGATGACGCGCCGCGCCGCTTCGCCGTACTTCTCCTTGACCACCTGCCTGATGTCGACTTCGCTCACGATCGTTCTCCTTGAAATAGGTGCTCAGGAACTTCGCGCGGGGCTCGCTGCGTCTAGCACTCGCACGCCGCCGTCGCCGGCGCGCAGGAGTCCCCCTGGCAGCAGTTCTCGCTCAGGTAGGCCATCACGCGAGCCATCTGCGCATAGTTGGCGCGGTAGATCAGGTTGCGCCCCATCCGCTCCTGGGTGATCAGAGCGGCGTGCGTCAGCTCCTTCAGATGAAACGACAGCGTCGCTGCGGGCACCTTCAACCCCTCGGCGATCGTGCCCGGGGTCATGCCAGCCTGTCCGGCGACCACGAGCGCGCGGAACAGCTTGAGCCGGTGCGCCTGTGCCAGCGCGGCCATGACCTTGATGACGTCCTGTTCTTCCATGATTCGAGTATTGTGGAACTGTTACTCAGTATAGCGGCATGGATGGCGACAACGCAAGCGATCGACGTTGCTCCCGAGGCATGGCCGGCGGCGCGGCCTCATCTCCGCGGCCGCTGCGCCGTGCATCACGCCACGCCACACCACGTCACGTCACGTCAGCAGTACGCGACGCCCTGCGTGTTGACGAACAGCGAGTACACCGAGGTGCTGGCCGCCATGAACAGGCGGTTGCGGTGCAGGCCGCCGAAGCACAGGTTGGCGCAGCGCTCGGGCAGGTCGATGCGCCCGATCAGCTTGCCCTGGGGGTTGAACACGCGCACGCCGTCCAGCCCAGGCTCGCCCATCCCCCAACCGCACCACAGGTTGCCCGCGACATCGCAGCGGAATCCGTCCGGGGTGCCCTTGGGCCCGGCGTCGATCAGCACCCGCCGCCCGGCGAGCGAGCGGCCATCGTCGCACACGTCGTGCGCGAGAATGCGCCGCGGCACCGACCGCGACTCGACGATGTAGAGGATCGACTCGTCGGGCGAGAACGCCAGGCCGTTCGGCTGGTTGATGCCCTCGGCGACCACGGTCAGCTCGCCGCGAGGATCGAGCCGGTACACGTTCGTTGGCAGCTCCGGCGTCGCGCGCTCTCCGTCGTACCATCCGAGAATCCCGAAACTGGGGTCGGTGAACCAGATCGACCCGTCGGACTTGCACACGACGTCGTTGGGCGAGTTCAGCCGCTTGCCGTCGAAGCGCTCGGCGATCGCGACCACGCTCCCGTCGGCTTCGGTGCGAACGACGCGCCGGCCGCCGTGCTCGCAGTGGATCAGCCGCCCGTTCCCGTCACGCGTCGCGCCGTTGGCGAATCCGCTAGGCCGCCGCCAGATGCCGACTTCGCCGCTTTCCTCGTCCCAGCGCATCACCCGGTTGTTCGGGATGTCGCTCCACAACAGGCAGCGCGCGTCGCCCCACCACACCGGCCCTTCGGCCCAGCGGCAACCGCTTGCGAGCTGCTCGACCTTTGCGAGCGGCAAGCGCAGCGCTTCGAAGCTCGGGTCGATCACGTGGATCGCCGGGTCTGGGTAACGCTGGCTCGGCGACCACTCGGACGAGCCTTCGGAACCGGGGCGGGATTGCATCCGCGAAGTGTAGGCCGAAAACGCGTTCACGCGCCGCGCGAGCGCGGCGAATCGAAGCGCCCTGTCAGGCCGCCCGGGTGGGCAGCGCCTTCGGGTCGTTGTAGTCCTTCACATCGGTGCCGCGATAGAGGATCTTCGCGCTTCGTTCGGTGATCCGCTTGTGCAGCGCGA
This sequence comes from Burkholderiaceae bacterium, assembly GCA_023384005.1. Taxonomy (GTDB): domain Bacteria; phylum Pseudomonadota; class Gammaproteobacteria; order Burkholderiales; family Burkholderiaceae_E; genus Quisquiliibacterium. Next base: position 2,225 of record JAHDXY010000112.1, read on the forward strand.
CGAACTCGGGGTCCATGTCGCGCGTCGGTCGCGGCTCGGCTTCGAAGTGATGGTAGCGGTCGACGCCGCCGACCAGCGTCGCGCTGTCCTCGCCCTCGACCTGGCTCACGCTGGTGGGGATATAGCGGATCGCGAAGCCGATGCGCCTCGTGTTGGACGGGTTGGGCGCCGAACCGTGGACCAGGCGCACGTGGTGCAGCGACATCTCTCCGGGGCGCAACTCGATCGTCTTCGCCTGCGAGGGATCGACGTCGACCGCGATCTCCTGGCCCCGGGTGAGCAGGTTGTTCTTCGAGAAGGTGTCGCGGTGCGCGATCTGGTCGCTGGTGTGCGTGCCGGGAACGAACTCCATCGCGCCGTTGTCCCGGCGGCTGGGGCTCAGCGCGACCCACGCGGTCACCACGTCCGGGCGGCTCAGGCCCCAGTAGGTTGAATCCTGGTGCCAGGAAACGAAGGCCGGGTTGTTCGCCTCCTTGATGAAGAAGTTCGTCGTCCAGCAAAGCAGGTCGGGGCCGTACAGATCGGCCACCGCGCCGACGATGCGATCGGCGCGCACCAGGTCGCCCAGCCACGAGAACAGCAGGTGCGACTTGTGGCGCAGGTCGCCGCTCAGCGGGCCGCCGGCTTTCGCCTCGAAGGCTTCGAGCCGGCTGCGGATCTCCAGCGCCTCGTCTTCCGGGATCGCGCGTATCGGAAACACGCATCCCTCGCGCTGGTACTGGTCGACCTGTTCCTGGGTGAGTACGTTGGGCATTGGCGATCTCCGGTGCTGCCTTCGGGTATTCGATTGTGCCCGGTGTGCGAGCCGCAACGCAACGCGTGGCCGGCGGGATCGATAGAATCGAATCGTGACGCTGCCCCGAGGTTGGCGCGAACCGATCGACTACCAGCGAGGCCACCCGAGAATGAACGCCGTTCCCAGCGTCCAGGTCGACAATGCGCGCGTGATCGTGACCGAGTGGCGGTTCGCGCCGGGCGCCGAAACCGGTCACCACGTGCACGCGCACGACTATGTCGTCGTGCCGCTCACATCCGGGGTGCTGCGCCTGGTCGAAGCCACCGGGGTGCGCGATGTCAGCCTGCACGCGGCTGCCGAAAAAGTCCCCAATGGCTTCTATGCGCTGAACTCGAAGAAGTCGGTGTTCTGGAACCCGACGACTCCGACGAGATCGACGATATTGTCGAAGGTCGCCACGTGTTACCGGCCAGCATCGGCCCAGTCCTCATCGAACCACAATTCGCCCTTGTTCGTTGTGCTGTTGAACGCCAGCAAATAGGCCTTCACGGACGCTCCGACATCGGTCTGGATCTGGTCGGTCGAAAGAGCCGACTGAAGTTCGATCACCTTGTTGTCATCGGCCGACCCGATCGAGGTGATTCCGGCGCGGTTGTCGACGTAGTCCAACAGCGCCGAAGCCATCAGTTGTCGCGCTGCGATACCATCGCCCAGACCACGCCCTGGCAAGATCCCGGGCAACCATCGAGGCCAATCATGCCGATCAAAGCCGTTTCAACACTCCAGGCCGAGAACGATCGCGTCATCGTCACCGAGTGGCGCTTCGCACCCGGCGCCGAGACCGGGCACCACGTGCACGCGCGCGACTATGTCGTCGTCCCTCTCACGACCGGGGTGCTGCGCCTGGAAGAACCCGCCGGCGCGCGCGACGCACCGCTGCAAGCCGGAGCGTCGTACGCTCGCGCGGCCGGCGTCACGCACAACGTCATCAATGCGAACGACTACGAGTTCAGGTTCATCGAAATCGAACTGAAGTAGTACGCGCTACCAGACACTGAGGATCGTGATCATCCGGTCGCTGGGGCTGAGCAATAGCGACGACAGGACGCCCGCTCCTCGACGCCGGCGCACCGGCGCCTCAGCCGCCTCCCATCAGCACTCCCGGCAGCCACATCGCGATCGCCGGCACGAAGGTCACGAGCATCAGGACGACGATCAGCGCGATCGCGAACGGCACGGCTTCGCGAAACACCGCCGCCAGCGGCGCGTTTGCCAGTTGCGCGGTGAGGAAGGTGACGACTCCGGAAGGCGGAGTGAGCTGCCCGATCATCAGGTTCAGCACGACGATCACGCCGAGATGGATCAGGTCGATCTGGTAGGCATTGGCCAGCGGCACCAGCAGCGGAACCATCGTGACCAGCGCCACCGGCGGTTCGAGCGCCAGCCCCCATACGAAGAAAAACACGTTGATCACGATCAGCATCACCAGGCGACTGTCGGTGAGCGAGGTGAAGAACTGGACCAGCGCGTCGCCGATCGCCATGTTCGCGACCAGCCAGGAGAAGGTGCCCGAAGCAGCGATCATCAGCAGGATCAGACCCGAATTGATCGACGACTCACGCACGATCCGCCACAGGTCGCGGACCCGAAGTTCGCGGTAGACGAACATCCCGACGGCCGCCGCGTAGACGACCGCGACCACGCCGGCTTCGGTCGGCGTCACGACGCCGCCGACGATGCCGCCCAGGATGATGACCGGCATCACCAGCGCGAAGACCGCGTCGCGCAGCGTCGCGAGGATGCGCCGCAGCGAGGCGCGGCTAGTGTACGGAAAGGCGCGCCGGTGCGCGATCCACGACGCGGTGGCGAGCAGCCACAGGCCCATCAGCAGGCCCGGAATCGCCCCGGCGAGGAACAGCCTCCCGATCGACGTTTCCGTCACGAGCGCGTAGACGACGAACGCGATCGACGGGGGTATCACCGGGCCCATCGTCGCCGATGCCGCGACCACCGCCGCCGCGTACTCCGCCGGGTAGCCTTCCTCCTTCATCGCGGGAATGATCGCCGACCCGATCGCTGACGCGTCCGCCACCGCAGACCCCGAAACGCCCGAGAACACCATGCTCGCGACGACCGCGACGTGCGACAACCCGCCGCGGATATGCCCGACCAGCGCGCCCGCCAGCGCCAGCAGGCGGCGCGTGATCCCCCCGGTGTTCATCAGGTCGCCGGCGAGGAAGAAGAACGGGATCGCCAGGAACGCGAACGAGTCGATCCCCTGCACGAGCGTCGACGCGAGGACGTTGTACGGAACGCCGCCGCTGCCCGAGGCGATGAACGCGAACGAAGCCAGACCCATCGCGAAGAACACCGGAACACCGATCGCGAGAAAACCGAGGAAAGCCCCCATCAGCACGCAGAAAGGAATCAGCTGTCCGATCATCGGCGTTCGCCGCCGATCATCGCGCGCATCTCCGCAACGAGCGCGACCAGCATCAGCGCCATGCCCACCGGCAGCGACATGTACAGCGCGGTCTGCTCGAGCGGGATCGACACGAAGTACATGCCGCGCATCGCGTCGACCACCGCGAGGCTGTTCCACCCGATGACCGCGACGAGCAGCGCGCACAGCAGGTGCACCGCGAACGCGAGCCTGCGCCGCGCCGCTTCGCCAAGGCGCACGATCAGGAAGTCGGTCGCCATGTGCCCGTGGCGGCGCACGCCGAGGTACCCCGAGAGCAACGCCAGCCAGACCATCAGCAGCACGTCGACCTCGAGGACCCAGACGAAGGACTGCGAGAAGACGTAGCGCGCGACGACCTGTCCGAAGGCCGTCGCGATCAGTGCGAGCGCGACCGCGCCGACGACGAATCCGACCAGCCGGTCAAGGAGGCGGAGCATGCCCGGCAACGATCGCAGCAGACTCCGCCACCCCCGGCACGCCGCGTCAGCGCTCGGTCGCTACTTTCTCGAGCGTGCCCTTGGTCCAGAGCTTTCCGTCGAGCGACATCAGTGCCTTGGCAGCGGCCTCCTTGAACGGCGCGAGGTCCGGCTCGAGCACTTCCATTCCTTTTTCCTTGATCAGCTCGATCGATTTCGCCGCGACCTCCCAGGTTCTCTTGCTCGCCCAGCTCTCGGTCGCACGGGCCGCGTCCTGCATCGCCTTCTGGTGCGCAGGCGAGAGGGCGTTCCACTTGCTCTCGGCCATCAGCACGGTCAGCCCCGACTGGATGTAGTCGATCTTCATCGCGTACTTCTGCACTTCGTAGAACTTCGCCCCTGCGATCGCGTCGAATCCGTTGTCCTGCCCGTCGACGATTCCCTGCTTCAGCGCCAGGTACAGTTCGGCCGCCGCGACCGGCGTTGGCGAAGCGCCCCAGGCCTTGAACACCTCGAGGATGGTCGGCGTCTCGGGCACGCGCACCTTGAGCCCCTTCATGTCGTCGGGCTTCATCACCCGGGTCTTCGAGGTGGTGAGCTGTCGCGGCGTGCGGTCCGAGACGTAGCCGACGTACTTGAAGCCCGCCTCCTGCTCGACCGGTGCGAGCATGTCGAAGAAGGTCTTCGAGAAGATGAACTTGCGGAAATGCGCGTGATCGCGAAACACGTAGGGAGCGAACAGCGCGTTGAAGTCCTTGCCGCCGCGCGCGAGTGCCAGGGTGCCGGTGTCGACGAGCACCATGTCGATCTGCCCGGTCTTCATGCCGGCGTAGTTCTGCGGAAGGCTCCCGAGCTGTCCTCCGCCGACTCCCTGGACCTTGATCGCTCCGGCGGTGAGCCTGGAAACCTCCTCGGCGTAGTGATCGGCGATCGGCCCCCAGACCGGGGGCGGTGCAACGAATGCCATCTTCAGGCTCGTTTGCGCGACCGCCGGCGAAGCCAACGCGAAGAACACCGCCGAAGCGAAAGCGGCGACGAAAGAGAATGCGTGTCTGCCCATGTATTCCTCCAGTGATTGCGGCTACTTGCGCCGCGCGAAGTAATCCTGATACGAACTGCCGTTTGACACCAATACTCCTCCGTCGACGTCGATCGACGTCCCCGTGCACATCGCCGCGGCGTCGCTTGCCAGAAACAGCGCCGCCTGCGCGACGTCCTCGGGCATCACCCAGCGCCCGAGCGGGATGATCGCCTCGGTGCGCGCGATCTCGGCTTCGGTCGCGTTGCGCGTGATCATCGGAGTAAGCGTCGGCCCCGGGCAGATCGCGTTGACCCGGATGCGCTTGATCCCGAGCTCGAAGGCCGCGTGGCGCGTGAATCCGAGCACCCCCGCCTTCGACGCGGTATACGCGGCGCCGCCGTGAAACGAGATCCGCTTGCCCGCGACCGACGCGATGTTGACGATCGCTCCGCCGCCCCGGCCCTCCATCGCCGGAACCACCGCCTGCGTGCACAGCATCACGCCGCGCAGGTTGACGTCGAGCACCCGATCCCAATCCTGAAGCGGCATGCGCTCGATCGTGTAGGTGGACTCGACTCCGGCGCTGTTGACCAGGACGTCGATCCCGCCGAAGGCCTCGCGCGTCGCGCGTACCGCGGCCTCGATCGAGTCCTGTTGCGCGACGTCCGTGACCAGGCCCAGAGCGCCCTCGATCGGCTTCGCGCTCGCCGCCAGCGTTTCGGCGTCGCGATCGAGCATCGCGACGCGCGCCCCGGCGAGTGCGAATGCCTTCGCGCAGGCGCGCCCGATTCCGCTCGCCGCTCCGGTGACGACGACTACTTTCGCGCTCATGTCCGACATGGGATCTCCTGCTCTTCGTGTCGTGTTCGCTCAGGCGGCCAGCGCGCGGCGCACCGCCGCGACGATGTGCGTCTCGTCGGGAATGAGCAGGCTCTCGAGGTTTCGCGCGAACGGAATCGGCACGTTTGGCGTCGCGACCCGTTCGATCGGCGCCTTGAGCGAATGGAAGCCCTCCTCGGCGACGATCGCCGCGACTTCCCCGCCCGATCCGCAGAACTTCATCGCTTCGGTGGCCACGACCAGGCGCCCGGTACGGCGTACCGATTCGAGCACGGCGGTCTTGTCCAGCGGCACGATCGTCCTGAGGTCGATCACTTCGGCTTCGACTCCTTCCGCGGCGAGCGTTTGCGCCGCCGCGACGGCGCGCCTGACCATCGCGCCCAGCGACACGATCGTGACAGCGTCGCCCTCGCGCACGACCTGCGCCTTGCCCAGCGGCGTCAGGTACTCCTGCGACTCGACCTCGTCGCGCGCACCATGGTAAAGAGCCATGTGCTCGAGGAACAGGACGGGATTGTCGTCGCGAATTGCGCTCTTGATCATTCCCTTCGCGTCGCGCGGATTCGAAGGGACGGCGATTTTTACGCCGGGAACGTGCGCGGCCCAGGCATGGTAGTCGTAGGCATGGCCGTGATAGGGCCCGACGCCGAACTTCGCGCGCACCACGAGCGGAACACGCGCCTTGCCGTCCGAGTAGTAGTGCATCGCGCCGGCGTCGCAACCGAGCTGCTGCAGCACCAGCGACAGGTACTCCAGGAACATGATGTCGACGATCGGTCGCTTGCCCATCAGCGCCGCTCCGACCCCGGCGCCGACGATCGCGCCTTCCGAGATCGGGGTGTCGATCACGCGCTCCGCGCCGAATTCCTCCCACAAGCCCTTGCACGAATTCAGCGGACCGCCGAAGCGCCCGATGTCCAGCCCCATGATGAAGACGTCGCGGTCGCGCCGCATCTCCTCGGAGATCCCGGCGACCACCGCCTGTTGCATCGTCATTCGCGCCATCTCATGCCTCCGCGAACACGTCGTCGGCGCCGAGCACTTCGGCGCCGGGCATCGGATCGTCCTGCTCTTGCGCCATCGCCCGCGCGACCTCGGCCGCCACCTCGTCCCTGAGGCGCTGCGCGCCGCTGGCGTCGAGAATCCCTTGCGAGGCGAGCCTCGCCTCGTGCAGCGCGATCGGGTCGCGCCGCGCCCACTGCTGCACCTCTTCGGACGAACGATAGGTGGCGGGGTCCGCGCTCATGTGCCCGCCCACGCGATAGGTCAGCGCCTCGATCAGGGTCGCGCCGCCTCCCGCGCGGGCGCGCCCGACCGCGCTCTGGACTGCCTCGCTGACCGCGACCACGTCGTTGCCGTCGACGCTCACGCCGGGAATTCCGTAGCCGGGAGCGCGATCGACGATCGTGCCGCCGTGCTCGCGCTCGGCCGCGGTGGAGATCGCGAACTGGTTATTCTGGCACACGAACACCGCCGGCAGCTTCAGCACCGCCGCCAGGTTCAGCGCCTCGTGGAAATTGCCCCGGCTCGCCGTGCCGTCGCCGAACACCGCGACGGCCACCGCGCCCTTGGCGTCGAGCTTCGCGGCCAGCGCCGCGCCCGCTGCGTATTCGAGCGTCGGGCCCAGCGCACCCGAGTAAAGGCCAATCACGCCGAACTCGATCGGGCCGCAGACGTCGGCGCGGTAGCGCCCGCGCGTATAGCTGGTGAGCTTTCCCTCGAGCCCGGCGAACAGTCTCCTGAGGTCGGCGCCGCGCGCGTAGGACGCCGCGAGCATGCCGCGATAGTGCGGCGCGACCGCGTCGTCGGCCCGCAACCCGTGATAGCAACCGGCGATCACCGCTTCCTCGCCAAGCGCCGGATGCCAGTGGCCGTCGATCGAACCGATCAGGCGATCCGATTCGCGCGTGACCAGCATCAACCGATAAAGCGCCAGCCAGGACTGGTCGCGCTCGCTCATCGCATTCTCCTTTCAGGCCGCGCCGATGCGCGCGATGGTCTGGCCGCTGGCGACCACCTCGTCGGCCTCGCGAACGATCTCGAGCACGACGCCGGCGACCGGCGCCTCGACCTCGACGTTGACCTTGTCGGTCATCACTTCGGCGAGCACCTCGCCTGCCGCGACCGGATCGCCCGCGCGCTTGTGCCAGGCGACGATCGTGCCTTCGCTCGCGTCGCCGCCGAAATCCGGCATCTTCACTTCAGTCGTCATTGGCTTCCTCTCTGATCGTCTGGCGGCCCGTGCGCGTTCGGCGACCCGAGCGCCTCGGGCGCGGCGAACAATTCGTACAGGGTGTCGATGAACCGCTGGGCCGGTACCCCGTTGACCGCCCGGTGATCGAAGCTGAGGCTGGTCGGCATGACCGAGGCCGCCACGATCGCCTCGTCGCGCACGACCGGCATCCGCCGGACCGCGCCCACGCCGAGAATCGCGCACTGGGGCAGCGCGATGATCGGGGTAGACCAGCGCGAGGAACGCACCGCCCCGGCGTTGCTCAGCGTGAAGGTCGCGCCGCGCACGTCCTCGAGTGCGAGGCGTTTCGTCCTGGCACGCTCGCCGAGGTCGGCGAGCGCCTTCGCGACGCCGTCTACGTCCAGCCGGTCGGCGTTGCGGATCACCGGCACGATCAGATTGCCGTCGGGCAACGACAGCGCGACCCCCATGTGCACCGCGTCGTAGGCGTGCACGACGCCGTCGACCAGGTTCGCGTTCAGCGCGGGGTTGGAGCGAAGCGCGCGCGCCACCAGCACGATCAGAAAGGCGGTGAGGCTTGCGCGGCTGCGCCCCTCGCTCGCGCCCAGCGCGTTGACCCGCTCGCGCAACGACAGCAACGCGTCGACCTCGACCTCGCCGAGCAAGGTGACGGGCGCGGTCTCGAGGTGGCTCCTGAGCAGATGCGAAGCGGCGATGCGCTGCATCGGGCCGAGCCTGGAGATGCGCACGCCTTCACCCTCGTGCGCGCCGGCATCCGTAGTGGTCGATTCCTCAGGCATCGTCGGCAAGCTCGTCCGGGATCCGATTGGTCTTCGCGGTCTCGTGCAATTCCTAACAAATGTTAGTATATTGTCCGATCCGATGCTAGACGCAGCGCAGCAATCGAGCGAATGAAACGGCCACGGCACGGCGAGATCGACCCGAGAGCGCTGGCCGACGACGCGCTCGTGTATCGGCTGCTTCGGCTGGTGAACCTTCTCGCCAAGCCCTTCGCGCAACTCTACGGAGAGCGCTACAAGCTCTCGCTGCAGGAGTGGCGGATCATGCTAGCGCTCGCCGCGCATCCGGGCGCCACCGCGACCGAGATCTCGGACCGCACCGGCGTGCACCTGATGAACGTGAGCCGCAGCATCGCCCGGCTGCACAGGATGAAGCGTGTCGCGCGCGAAGTTGATCCGGCGGACAAGCGAAGACGCCTGCTGCGGCTGTCGCCTGCTGGGGAAAAACTGTTTCGCGAGATCGCGCCCGGCGCCCAGGCCCGCGAGCGGGTCGTGCACGAGGCGCTGAGCGCCGCCGAACTGCGATCGCTGCGACAGATGCTCGACAAGATGATCGAACGCCTGCGCGAAGAACCCGGGTGAGGCAGGAAGCGGCTCAGTAGTTCAACGCCCGGGGAAGCCATAGCGCCAGTTCGGGAACCGCGATCAACGCCGCCAGCACCGCGAGCATCGCGAAAACGAACCACATCACCCAGGGCACCGTGTGCTCGATGGGCACGCCCGCCATGCGTGCCGACACCATCAGGTTGACTGCCACGGGCGGTGTGAACTGGCCGATCGCCACCATGTAGGTGAGCACGACGCCGAACCACACCGGATCCCAGCCGTAGGCCTTGACCAGCGGCAGCAGCAGCGGCACGAAGATCAGAAAGATCGAGACGCCGTCGAGCACCATTCCGATCAGCAGAAGCACGCCGACGATCACTGCGAGCGCCCAGTTCGATCCGATCCCGCTGGCGATCACCATCCGCGTGAGCGGATCGACGATTCCCAGCGTGCTCACCGCATAGGCGAAGATGCTGGCAAGCGCGACCACGATCATGATGACGCCCGAAACCTCGGCCGACTCGACCAGGATGTCGACGATGTCGCGCGGCCTGATCGTGCGGTAGACCACGACGCCGACGAACAGCCCGTAGGCCACCGCGACCACCGCGGCCTCGGTCGGCGTGAACCAGCCGGCGCGCATGCCGCCAAGTATCAGGACTGGGGCGAACAGCCCCCAGGAGGCCTCGCGAAGCGCCCGCCACAAGGGCGGGCGCGGCTCGCCGCCTTCGTCGCGGCCGAATCCGTGCCGGCGTGCGAGCCACACCGCCGGAACGATCAGCGCCAGCCCGGCGAGCAGGCCCGGAACCATCCCGGCGGCGAACAGGGCCGGCACCGACGCGCCGGGCACCATCACCGAATAGACGATGAATGCGATCGAGGGCGGAATCAGGATGTCGGTGGCGGCGGCCGCGCCGATCACGCTGGCGGAGAACGCCGGCGGATACCCGGCGCGCGCCATCGCGACGAGCATCACCCCGCCCACCGCCGCGGCGTTCGCCGGACCCGACCCGGAAATCCCGCCGAGGAACATCGCCACCGCGATCGCGACCAGGGCGAGCATGCCCGGACCGCGGCCAACCAGGGCCAGCGCGAAGTTCACCAGACGTTGTGCCACCCCCGAGCGATCGAAGATCGACCCGACCAGAACGAACATCGGCAGCGCGAGCAGCGGGTACTTCGCGATCCCGGCGTAGAAATTGTTCGGAATCG
>JAHDXY010000113.1:0-11000 GCA_023384005.1 Burkholderiaceae bacterium
TCCCGGTCGACGGCGGCTATTCGGGGCAGGGCTGAGCGTTCGCGCGCAACGCGCGAGTCGTTTCCTAATCTGCTTCAACGGACCCGCCTCAGAAATAGAAGCGCCAGCGCAGCGTCACGCTTGCCGGAACGTGCCCGAACTCCGAGCGCGGGCCGCCGGAAGCGTCCAGGCCCTTTCCGCCGGAACCGGACAAAGCCAGCAGAAGGTCGGATTCGTTGCTCAGCGAGTAGACGAGTGCGAGCTGGTGCATCAGCGACACGCTGCGACGTTCGGTCGCTCCCCTGAGCGGCGCCGCGAGCAGCGTATAGCTCGCTCGCAGCAACGGTGTGAGGTCCTTGCCCACCGAAACGCCCAGCACGCGCCGACTCGCGTGCTGCTGCAGCCCGTATGCGACGAGCCGCCCGGAAGCGGCCCGGGGCAGGCCGGCTTCGGTGCTGGCACCGCGCTCGTTGTCGTACCACTCGAGCGAGACCAGCGCGCCGTTGCCGAACTGATAGTCCACGCCGGCGATCCACAGCAACGCGTTCTCGCCGCTCGCGTCGAGCTTCGATTGCAACGCTTCGACCCGCCAGCCGATGCCGCGCCAATCGCTCTCGAAGGACGCGCCGAACACCCTGTCGCCGATCACGCGGCCCGCGACCAGCGCGAGCTGGGAGGTCTCGCCGACCTGCCGCCGGTAGTGGATCGCGGTGCTGTCGGCGATCGCCGGATCGTCGCGCGGCGCGAACGCGTGCACCACGGCGAGAGATGAAAACGAACCCGGATACCAGTTCAGGACCGCGGCGTCGATGCCCGGCTTGTAGTCGGTGTCCAGGTCGGTCGGCGCGAATGCGCCGAACACGTTGAGCGGCTGCCAGAAACGCCCGCTGCCCCAGTCGATCGGCTGGCGTCCGAACGAAATCGACACCTTGCCGAAACGGTGCTTGTAGGACGCGCGGTCGATCTCCCAGCCGAGCCGCGTCGTGCGGCTCGCGCCACTGGTGCTCAGGTGGTCGTCGGCAAGCGCGCGCGCGCGAAACAGCTCGCTCGAGTGGCGGGTGGTTGTTGGAAATCCACGCAGGTGTTGGCGCGCGGCCTTCAGGTGGATCGACCACTCGGCGCCCTCGGCCTGGCCGTCGAGCATCAGTCGCAGGCTCTGCTGGTCGGCGGTGGGCGTGCCGGGACCCGCAGTACCTTGGCCCGCGTCGCCCTCGCGCGGCGAGGCGGCGGCGCCGAGCACCGAGACGCGCCCGCTGAACCGGAGTTCCGCGTGCGCGGCGAGCGGGGCCAATGCCGTGGCCAGGAGCGCAGCGGCGAGCGGGAAACGGAGCCTGACGTGCGCCGCGCGCGAGCTCAGCCCAGGGCGGTCGTGTTTCAGCCCCGGCGCGCAACTCGCGCCCCGGCTAGGCTGCCGGCGCATGCGCCTCGGACCCGACGCGCTCGTCGCTCACGATCTTTCCGTCGCGCAAGGTGATGATCCGCTCGGCACGCTCCATCACGCGCCGGTCGTGGGTCGAGAAGATGAAGGTGGTCTTCTCCTCGTGCGACAGGCGGTGCATGATGTCGAGCAGCGCCGTGGCGTTCTCGGAATCCAGGTTCGCGGTCGGTTCGTCGGCCAGCACCAGTCGCGGCCCGGCGGCAAGCGCGCGCGCCACCGCCACCCGTTGCTGCTGCCCGCCGCTCAGCGCCGCCGGACGCCGGTCCATCACCTTGGCGAGCCCGACCAGGTCCAGGTAGTGCTGCGCACGTTCGCGCCGCTCCTGCGCCGAGCGGCCCTGCAGCACCATCACCAGCTCGACGTTCTCCACCGCGCTGAGCACCGCGACCAGGTTGTAGGCCTGGAAGATGAACCCGAGCTGGAACAGGCGGAAGTCCGAAAGCGCCGCCTCCTTCATCGTCGTGATCTCGGTCCCGTTGACCAGCGCGCTGCCGCGCGTCGGCGCGTCGAGCCCGCCGATGATGTTGAGCAGCGTCGTCTTTCCCGATCCCGAGGGGCCCACCAGCGCGGCGAACTCGCCTTCGTTCACTTCGAGGTCGACGCCGTCGAGCGCGCGCACTTCCAGCTCGCCCTGGCGGTAACTCTTGCCGATGCCCTTGAGGGTCAGCAGTGCCATCCTGTGTTCTCCCTTGTCATGTGCGCAGCGCCTGCACCGGCGTCACGCGCGCGGCCTTGATCGCGGGGTAGATGCCGCTTCCCAGCGTGGCGGCGAAGATGATCACGGTGAGCTGCGCGACTCGCGCGCGCGAGAGCTCGCTGATCACGACCGGGTCCATGAAGGTACCCATCATCGCGGTGCCGCCTTCTCCCAGCAGCGCGCCCATGTTCCAGCCGAAGTGCGCGAACCACAGGTGCGCGCCGCCGCCGAACAGCCAGCCGATCGCCACCGCGAGAACGCCCAGTAGAAGCGACTCGAAGAACACCAGCAGCAGCAGGTGGCGGCGGCCGAGCCCGAGCGCGCGCAGCAATCCGAATTCGCGCGTGCGTTCGAGCACGCTCATGAGCACTGTGTTGACGATCCCGAACACGACCAGCACCAGGATCAGGACGAGGAAGACGTAGTTGCCCGCGTCGTCGATGAACAGGAACTGCACCAGTTGCGGCATCATCTCGCGCCAGTCGAGCGCGACGACGGTCTCGCCGGCCACGCTCGCCTCGAGGCGCGACTTCCACATGTCGAGCGTGTCCGGGTCGTCGAGGTACACGGCGAAACGGGTCACCGGCATTCGCGCCGGATCGGCGCCCTCGCCTTCCAGGAAGAGCCGCGCGAGGCCGATGTCGGCCAGCACCAGGTAGTCGTCGAGCTCGTCGACCCCCGAGTCGAAGATGCCGCGCACCCGTCCCAGTTGCGCCTGCGAATCGCCCCCCTGCTTGCCGGCCATCAGCACGACCTTCGCGCCGACCCCCACCTTGAGCTTGCGCGCCATTCCGTCGCCGATCACGATGCCGCGCGCGTCGCCGGAGCCGAACCACGCGCCCTCGAGCAGGCGCGGCTCGAGCATGCGCACGCGTTCGTCGCTCGCGCCGCCCAGGCCTTCGAACGCCGCGCCGACCGAGTTGGCCGGCGTGCTCGCGAGCACCTGCAGGGAAATCCGGGGCTCGACGCTGCCCGCGACGCCCAGACTCGCGAGCTTCGCGGCCAGCCCCACGCCATCGGCCAGGTAGCGATGATTGGCGGGCGACTCCAGATAGCCACGCGGCTGTATCGTGATGTGCCCCTCGCCCAGCTTGATCGCGTTGCGAATCATCGAGTTGTGCGCGCCGTCGCCCAGTCCGATCATCAGCACGGCGAACGCGAATCCGAAAGCGATGCTGGCGAGCGTGACCAGCGTGCGCCGCCTGTGCCGCCAGAGGTTGCGCCATGCGAGCATCAGCATCGTCGAGACCGGCAGCCGGGCGTGTCCGGCGACGACCGGTCTCGCGCCGCGCCCGATCGGCGTATGCCCGCCGGTGCCAGGTGCCTGGGTCATCGCATCGACTCCGCGGGCCTGACACGCACCACCCGCAGCGAAGGCACCAGCGCGGCGACCATCGTCACGCCGATCACAAGCAGGCAGGCGTACACGAGGTCGATCGGCTCCAGGTGCATGCGCAGCACCGGATCGATCACCATGCCGGCGAAGTCGAACCCGTCGGGCAGGTTCGCGCTCAGGTCGATTCCGTCGCGCAGCACGCCGCTCACGAGGCCCAGCCCCAGCGCGCTTCCCGCGAGCGCCGATACGATCGCGAGGAACAGCGATTCGATCAGCACCATCGCCAGCAGCCACCCCCTGTTCATGCCGATCGCGCGCAGCAGGCCGAACTCGCGGGTGCGCTCGTGGATCGCCATCAGCATCGTGTTGAGCATGCCAAGCGACGCCAGCGCGACGACGATCAGGCCGATCACCCAGACCACCGCCCCGTAGAGCTGCAGCATGTCCGCCACCGCGGGAACGACCTGGCGCCAGTTGCGCACCACGGCCCTGCCGCCGAGCGCGTCGAGCGCGGACTCGGAGTTCAGGCTGGCCAGCTCGCGCTCGAACGCGGCCTGCGCCTGCCCGAGCGTGGCGACGTCGTCGAGCCTGACCGACAGCTCGTGGAATCCGTCCTCGAGCACCATCAGCGCGCGAAACGCCTCGATCGACATCAGCACGCCGGAGCGATCGAAGCCAGGGTCCACCGGGCGCAGGACGCCGGCGACGCGATACAGCGCGTTGCCGATGCTCGCGTCGGCTGCCTGCGTGACCAGGATCAGCTCGTCTCCGGGGTCGAGCTTCATGTTCTTCGCGAGCTGCGCGCCAATCAGCACGTTGAAGCGTGCGAGGCCGCCCGCCGTGGGTGCGGCCGCCGCGAGGTCGGCGCTGCCTCCGCGAACGGCCGCGAGCAGGCGCGAGACGCGCGGCTCGCGTATCGGGTCGATCGCCTTGAGCAGCACCCCGTTGGAAGCATCGGCCGAGCTCGCCAGCGCCGAGGCGTACATCCTCGGCGCGAGTTTGGCGCCGGGACAGGCTGCTTCCAGCCGCTCCAGGTACGGCCACGGAAGCGTCGCGTACAGGTCCTGGTCGTCGATGAAGGCCTTGCGCTGGACTTGCAGGTGGCCCACCGACATGTCGGTGGCGTGCTCGACCATCTGCCGCGACATCCCGGCCATCATCGCCAGGTACACGACCAGCAGCACGAGGCTGCCCGCGAGCGCGCCGACGGTGAGCAGGCTGCGCACCGGGTTGCGCCAGACGTTGCGCCAGGCCATGAACACCAGCGTCGGGAGCTTGCCCGCGTCGCCGCCCCCGGACACGGCGCCGGCCACCGTCAGCGCCGCCGCTGCAGGCTCTGCAGCGAGAAGAACGACTCCTCGAGCGGCACGCCGAAGGCGATCTCGCGGTAGACGACGACGGTGGATTCGTCTGGCTTGTCCTGCGGCTGAAGCGTCATGCGCATCGGGATCACGCGCTCGCCGATCGTGCGGAACTGGTCGTAGCGCATCGTGCGGATCAGCGCACCGGCCTCGTCGTAGTAGCGCGCGACGAAGGGCGCGAGCGTCTTCTGCTCGATCTGCGTCACGACCTTGCCCCAGACGACCGCGGCATCGGGTCGGGCGATCGACGTGATCTCGTAGACCAGCCGGCCGTCGCGCTCTCCCTGGAAGCTGATCGTGGACCTGAAGTCGCGCTCGAAGGTGCTGTCCTTGACCAGGTCGTCATTGGTGAAGTGGCTTCCCATCCACGAACCCGACATCATGCTCGAGGGCACCTTGGTCACGCGATTGATCTTGGGCAGGTAGTTCCAGATGTTGTCCTCTACCTTGAGCGTGGCCACGTCTCGATCCTTGAGCGGCTCGCGAATCACGATCAGCGAGCGCTCCTTGCCGCGCGACCAGGCCTCGAGCGTCATCGCGCGCTCGTAGCGCTGGGTCTTCACGGTCATCGACAGCGTCGAGTGCGAGGTGTCGCCGCGCCAGAGCCGGTCGATGTGGCGGATCAGTTCGTCTGCGTCGATCGCGTGCGCGGCGAACGAAGCGAGTGCCAGCGACGCGAACACCAGCAGGCGCGCGGCGAGCTCCCGCCCCGGTCCGGGCCGCGGCGTCTTGCCGGGGCGGCGCGCCCGAACGTCGTGCATCTCGATCTCCTTCAGTCTCTGGCGCGGCGCGAGTTCGCGTCGGCGGCCAGCATCTCGATCAGTTGCTCCATGTGCCGGGTGGCGACCTGGTAGAACGCGAGCATCTCCTGCAGGCGACGTCGCACCGCCCGGTCGGCCTGTGCCGACGCGGCAACGGCTTGCTCGACGCTCGCCTGCATCTCGCGCATCAGCGCGACGTGCCCGGCGATCAGGCGCGTGTAGGGGTTCCCGGCGAGCTGGTAGTAGTCCTGGCGATCGCCCGGAAAGCCGACACGCTCGATCACGCCGAGCTCGGCGAGCAGTCGCGCGTTGGTGCTCACGCTGCCGCGGCTCACGTTCAGCTTGCCGGCCAGCTCGGCGAAGCTGAACGGCCCGCCGTGGAGCACGAAGAAGGCCATCATCCGCCCCGCGATCCGCGGCATCCCCTGTGCTTCGGCATTGACTCCGACCCGTTCGACGAAGGTTTCGAAGGGAGTCGGTCTGGTCGCTCTGGACATGGCCTCGCGGTCGGTGGAGGATCGGGAAGTGGCGTGCGGGTGGGATAGGGGTGGGTGTCGGCCCTCGCGTTCGGGCCGCCGCCCATGCCGGCTCGGAATGCTCGTATCGTTCAGTATAAACTGAACATATTGTATAGAATATCAGATCACTCCGCAACGCTACACTGCGCGCTACGCGAAACCGGCGAGATCGCATCGCGGCGATCCCGATCGCGGTGCCGCGGACTCGATCCGGTCAGGCCAATCGAAATCATGCACTCCAATCCGCGGGCGATCGCCCACCTCGTGTTCCTGGTCTCGGCGCAAGCGCTGGCCGCGACGCCGGCCGAAGACTGCGTCGGCATCGCCGCCGACGCGCAGCGCCTCGCCTGCTACGACCAGGCCCACGGACGCCCGTCGGCCGGACCCGCGCTGCGGCGACCGGGCGACGAAGCGGCGCGGCCGGCGCTGGGCGGGATTCCGGGCGGGATTCCGGGCGCGACCCCGGGCGCAACCCCGGGCGCAACCCCGGACGCAACCCCGGACGCAACCCCCGGCCTGAGCCAGGGCCAGGGCCGAAGCCAAACTCCCGACCCGATCCAGCCGCGCGAATCGCCCCCGCTGCCCGGCTCTGCCTCGAGCCTGTCGTTGCTCTGGGACCTCGATCCGGGCGACAAGCGCGGAACCTTCCAGCTCAGGCCGCACCGCGCGACCTACCTGCTGCCGGTGCGCTGGAGCAGCCGCGCCAACGTGACGCCGTCCTCGCCCGCCGCGGAGCACAGCGTCGCTTCGGCGCTGCCGGTCGAGGCGCTCGAATCGAAGTTCCAGGTGAGCGCGAAGGTCAAGCTCTGGGAGAACCTGGCGGGCGACACCGGCGACCTGTGGTTCGCTTACACGCAGCAGTCGAACTGGCAGCTGTACAACAGCGAACAGTCGTCGCCGTTTCGCGAAACCAACTACGAACCTGAGCTGATACTGAGCCTGCGCACCGACGCCACGATCCTTGGCTGGAAATGGCGGCTGCTCAACCTCAGTTTCGTGCACCAGTCCAACGGCAGGTCGCTGCCTCTTTCGCGCAGCTGGAACCGCGTCTACGCGCAGTTCGGCCTCGAGCGCGGCAGCTTCAAGCTCTTCATTCGGCCATGGATCCGGATCCCGGAGCGCAATTCCTCCGACGACAACCCGGACATCCGCAAGTACATGGGCTCGAGCGACCTGAGCCTTGTTTATGCGCGCGGCGGCCACGTGCTCTCGGCGATCGCGCGCTACAGCCTTTCGGGCGGGCGCGGCGCGCTGCAGCTCGACTGGGCCTACCCGATCTCGGGCGCGCTCAAGGGCTATCTGCAGATCACCCGCGGTTACGGCGAGAGCCTGATCGACTACAACCACTCGCAGACGACGATCGGGCTCGGCATCCTGCTGCTTCCCTGGCAGTAGGCGAGCGTCGCGATGCGCGAGCCGCTTGCAATCGGCGCAACGCAGGCGCAAGGTGGTCGTTCGGCGTGGCTCCTGAGGGACCCGCGCCGACACCCAAAAAACATATCCAGGAGAATCGAATGGCCAAGTACCTGCTTCAGGTCAACTATGTCGGCGACGGAGTGAAGGGTCTGCTCAAGGAAGGGGGCACGAAGCGCCGCGCCGTCGCCGAGAAGGCAGCGAAGTCGCTGGGCGGCAAGCTGGAAGCGTTCTACTTCGCGTTCGGCGATACCGACGCCTACGTGATCGCCGACATGCCGGACAACGTGAGCGCTGCCGCCATCTCGCTGACGGTCGGCGCCAGTGGCGTTGCCACGGCCAGGACGACCGTGCTGATGACCGCTGCAGAAATGGACGAGGCGGCGGCGAAGACGCCCGTCTATCGCCCTCCGGGAAAGTAGACCGGGGCTTCGGCGGGGCGCGCGAGGTCTCGCCGAACGCGAACCAATCCATCGACGCCACGCAGTGGTCGAGGCCGCCCTCGATCACCTGCGCGGCTTCGTGCGCCCGTGCGCCGGACTGCGCCGCGTACTGCTGATCCGGGGTGTTGCCCCGAAGACATCCGGATCGCAACGTCTAAAGTATCGCCATGACCGATCAAGGCACCCCCCGATTCCTGCGCTCGCCCGAGAGCGACGTCGACCCCGGCGAGACCCGGGAGTGGCGCGACGCCTTCGACGCGCTGATCGACGCCCACGGCCCGGAGCGCGCGCGATTCATGCTCGACGAGCTGGCCCGGCGCGCGCGCAGCAAGCGCGTGGGCTGGACACCGGAACTGTGCACGCCCTACGTGAACACCATCGGGGTCGATCAGCAACCGGTGTTTCCCGGCGACCTCGCGATCGAGGAGCGGCTGTGTTCTCTGATGCGCTGGAACGCGCTCGCCATGGTGGCGCGCGCCAACCAGGCCTACGGCGAACTTGGCGGCCACATCGCCAGCTACGCCAGCGCCGCGGATTTGTTCGAGGTGGGCTACAACCATTTCTTCCACGCGCGCAATGCGCAGCACCTCGGCGACCTGGTGTTCTTCCAGCCGCACAGCGCGCCGGGTGTTTACGCGCGCGCCTTTCTGGAAGGCCGCCTGAGCGCCGAGGACCTGCTGCACTTTCGCCAGGAACTGAGCTCGCCCGCCGCGCTGGCCGGCGCCGCGCACGCGCCCGAATTGGCCGAAGAGAGCGGCCTCGCGCGCGGGCTGTGCAGCTATCCGCATCCCTACCTGATGCCGGATTTCTGGCAGTTCCCCACCGGTTCGATGGGCATCGGCCCGATCAGCTCGATCTACCACGCGCGCTTCATGCGCTACCTGTCGCACCGCAAGCTGCTCGACTGCGAAGGACGCAAGGTATGGGGCGTGTTCGGCGACGGCGAAATGGACGAGCCAGAGAGCATGAGCGCGCTCACGCTGGCCGCGCGCGAAGGCCTGGACAACCTGGTCTGGGTCGTCAACTGCAACCTGCAGCGGCTCGACGGCCCGGTGCGCGGCAACGGCCGCATCATCGACGAGCTGGAAAAGCTCTTCGCCGGAGCAGGCTGGAACGTCATCAAGCTGGTCTGGGGCAGCGACTGGGACGGCCTCTTCGCCCGCGACACCACCGGCGCGCTCGCGCGCGCATTCGCCAACACGGTCGACGGCCAGATGCAGACCTTCGCCGCCAAGGACGGTCGCTTCAATCGCGAGGTGTTCTTCGGTCAAAACGAAGAGCTGCAACGGCTCGCGCAAGGCATGACCGACGAGCAGATCGACCGCCTCAAGCGCGGCGGCCACGACCTGGTGAAGATCCACGCCGCCTACGCCGTCGCCGCGGCGCATCAGGGCCAGCCCACCGTGATCCTGGCGCAGACCAAGAAGGGCTACGGCATGGGCTCGGCCGGCCAGGGCAGGATGACCACGCACAGCCAGAAAAAATTCGACGAGACCGACCTGATCGGTTTTCGCAACCGCTTCAACCTGCCGCTCAGCGACGAGCAGGTGACGAACCTGGAATTCCACAAGCCCGCCGACGACAGCGTCGAGATCCGTTACCTGCATCAGAGGCGCCAGGCGCTGGGCGGCTATCTACCCAGGAGATATACCGCCGCGCAGGTGGTGCCCGTGCCGCCGATCACGCAATACGCCCGGTTCGCGTTGCACGCCGAAGGCAAGGAGATGAGCACCACGATGGCCTTCGTGCGCATGCTGGGCGCGCTGCTCAAGGACGCCGAACTCGGCCCGCGCATCGTGCCGATCGTGGCCGACGAGGCGCGCACCTTCGGCATGGCCAATCTCTTCAAGCAGGTCGGCATCTACTCGAGCGTGGGTCAGCGCTACTCGCCCGAGGACATCGACTCGGTGCTCTCGTACCGCGAGGCGATGGACGGGCAGATCCTCGAAGAGGGCATCTCGGAAGCCGGCGCACTCGCGAGCTGGACGGCCGCGGCCACCAGCTACAGCGTGCACGGCCTATCGATGCTGCCCTTCTACATCTACTACTCGATGTTCGGCTTCCAGCGGGTGGGCGACCAGATCTGGGCCGCGGCCGACCAGCGCGCGCGTGGTTTCCTGCTCGGCGCAACCTCCGGACGCACGACGCTGGGCGGAGAGGGCCTGCAACACCAGGACGGCACCAGCCATCTCGTAGCGGCCACCATCCCGAACTGCAAGGCCTACGACCCGGCCTATGCGGGCGAGCTGGCCGTCATCATCGACCACGGCATGCGCGAGATGCTGCTCGAGCAACAGGACGTCTTTTATTACGTCACGATGATGAACGCCAATTACGCGCAGCCCAGCCTGCCGGCCGGCGCCGAAGAGGGCGTGATCCGAGGGTGCTACAAGCTCGCCACGCATGCGCCGGCGGCGGGCGCGCGCGCCGCGCCCGGCAAGGCTGTCACGCTCATGGGCTCGGGCGCGATCCTCACCGAAGTGGTGAGCGCGGCCGAGCTGCTGGCGAACGAAGGCTTCGAAGTGCACGTCTACAGCGTGACGAGCTGGAGCGAACTGGCGCGCGACGGGGCGGCGAACGTCGACAACGATTCGGCCCACGTGACGCGCCAACTGGCCGACAGCCAGGGCCCGATCGTCGCCGCCACCGACTACGTGCGCGCCGTGCCCGAGAGCATTCGCGCCTACCTGCCCGCGCAGCGCCGCTACACGACGCTGGGCACCGACGGCTTCGGTCGCAGCGACACGCGCGCGGCATTGCGCGCGTTCTTTCAGGTCGACGCGACCAGCATCGCGCGACGCGCGCGCGCTGGCGCTGTGGAACCGTTTTCGCGGCACCAGCGAACCAAAGCGCGTTGAGG
This sequence comes from Burkholderiaceae bacterium, assembly GCA_023384005.1. Classification (GTDB taxonomy): domain Bacteria; phylum Pseudomonadota; class Gammaproteobacteria; order Burkholderiales; family Burkholderiaceae_E; genus Quisquiliibacterium. The sequence continues at coordinate 10,807 of JAHDXY010000113.1, forward strand.
GGGCGGATGCGTGCGAGCTGATCTTCATCCATGCGCACTTCACCTTTGCCGGCGACCTGCGCGTGAAGATAGGAGAGGCGGAAATCGTCGAGACGCGGTGCGAAGCCATTGACCGATTCGCGATCGGTCGCGTCGCTGTTTGCGGCGTACGATGCGGGCTTGGGCGGCGGGATCGGCACTCGCCTTGGGGGGTC
>JAHDXY010000113.1:11027-12449 GCA_023384005.1 Burkholderiaceae bacterium
GAAACGCTAAGCCTTCAAAATCCGCTGTTCGCGACCTACGTCGTCGCCGCCACGCTGATGATCCTGAAAGCGATCGGCATGTCCTGGCTCACCGTGGCGCAGATGATGAGCAGCCACGCCGGCTTTCGCTCTCCCGAGGACCTCCGCAAGACGCGACTGAACCCGAACCCGGACCCGAAACAGCTCGAGCCCGACGAGCGTGTCGAGCGCATCCGGCGAATCCACCACAACGACCTCGAGAACATCCCGTTCTTCCTGGTGGCCGGATTCCTGTTCGTGCTGACACAGCCATCGCTCGCGTTGGCGCAGTGGCTGCTCTACGGATATGTGCTCTCGCGACTGCTGCACTTCGGGGCGTACCTGTCGGCGCGCACCCACGACACGCGCGCGACGCTGTGGACGATCGGATCGCTGATCCTGATCTTCATGACCGGCTGGACGCTGGTCGCCGCGATCCGCGCGGCCTGAATACGGCTGGCAGGATCGAGCCACGAGGCGAGCGACTCAGAACCCTTCGAGCACGATCTTGCCGCGCGCCTGTCGGGTTTCGAGCAGCGCGTGAGCGCGGCGCATGTTGGCGGCGTTGATCGGCCTGAGCACCTCGGTCACGGTGGTGCGGATGTGCCCGGCGTCGATTTCCTTCGCGACGTGGTTCAGCAGGTGGTGCTGTTCGATCATGTCGGGGGTCTGGTGCATGGCGCGCGCGAACATGAACTCCCAGTGCAGGCTGGCGGCCTTCGTCTTCATGCCAGCCATCGGCATCGGCTGGTTCGTGTCGTCGATGCTGACGATCCCGCCCTGCGGGCGGATCAGTTCGACCGCCGCATCCCAGTGGCGCATGTCGTTGAAGACCGCGACGTGGTCCACGTGCCGCAGGCCAAGCGCGCGCACCTGTTCGACCAGCGGCTCGTGGTGGTTGACGACGTGATCGGCGCCGAGCTCTCGCACCCATGCGATGGTCTCGGGGCGCGACGCGGTGGCGATCACCTTCAACCCCGCGCGCTTGGCGAGCTGGATCCCGATCGAGCCCACGCCGCCGCTCGCGCCGATGATCAGGATCGACTGCCCGGCGCTGGCGCCGTCGCGGCCAATACGCAGACGGTCGAAGAACGATTCGTAGGCAGTGATCGTGGTCAACGGCAGCGCGGCGGCCTCGGCGAAGGAGAGCGATTCCGGCTTGTGCCCGACGATGCGTTCGTCGACGAGCTGGAACTCGGCGTTCGACCCCGGGCGCGTGATGTCACCGGCGTAGTAGACCTCGTCGCCGGCCTTGAACAGGCTGACTTGCGGGCCAACGGAACGCACCACGCCGCTTGCGTCAAAGCCGAGCACGCGCGGAGTCTTCTCCACCGTGTCCTTCGGGATTTGGGTGCCGCCGTTGGCCAGCTTGCCGAACAGCAGCTCGTCGGCGAGCGCCTTGCG
>JAHDXY010000499.1 GCA_023384005.1 Burkholderiaceae bacterium
CCTGCTGATCGTCACGACCGATCGGCTCTCGGCCTTCGACGTCGTGATGGGCGAACCGATTCCGGACAAGGGCCGGGTGCTCAACCAGATGGCGCTGTTCTGGTTCGACCGGCTTGGCGACGTGGTTGCGAATCACCTCACGGCGACCGCGCCCGAGTCGGTCGTCGCGCCCGGCGAGCGCGCGCAGGTGAGCGGGCGCGCGATGGTCGTCAAGCGGCTGCGCCCGATCCTGGTCGAGGCGGTGGTGCGCGGCTACCTGATCGGTTCGGGGTGGAAGGACTACCAGGCGAGCGGCGCGGTGTGCGGCATCGCGCTGCCGGGCGGACTGGACCAGGCCGCGAGGCTCGCGGCGCCGATCTTCACGCCGGCGGCGAAGGCCGAACGCGGCGAGCACGACGAGAACATCGGTTTCGAAGAAGTCTGCGCGCGCGTCGGAGAGCCGCTCGCACTGCGCATCCGCGAGACCAGTCTCGAACTGTACCGGCGGGCGGGCGAGTATGCCGCCACGCGCGGAATCATCATCGCCGACACCAAGTTCGAGTTCGGTCTCGATCAGGCCGGCGAGCTTCACCTGATGGACGAGGTGCTGACCGCCGATTCCTCCCGTTTCTGGCCCGCCGAGTCGTACCGTCCGGGAATCTCCCCGCCTTCGTTCGACAAGCAGTACGTGCGCGACTACCTCGAGACGACCGGGTGGAACAAGCGCCCGCCACCACCGCCGCTGCCGCAGGAGGTGATCGCGCGCACCGCGCAGAAGTACCGCGAGGCGCTCGAGCGCCTCACCGGCGCGACACTCGCCGACTGAGTGCGGCGCGGCAACGCAAGTCGGACTATCGATCGGGAATACCAGATGACCAGCAAACCGGATGTGCAAGTGCTCGTCGGCGTCGTGATGGGCAGCAGCAGCGACTGGGAGGTGATGCAGCACTCGGTCGCGGTGCTGCGCGAGTTCGACGTCGCGCACGAGGTGCGCGTCGTCTCGGCGCACCGGATGCCCGACGAGATGTTCGAGTACGCGGCGAACGCGCGCGCGCGCGGGTTGCGCGCGATCGTCGCCGGGGCCGGAGGCGCGGCGCATCTTCCGGGCATGCTCGCAGCCAAGACGATCGTGCCGGTGTTCGGCGTACCGGTGCCCTCGAAGTACTTGCGCGGGGAGGACTCGCTGATGTCGATCGTGCAGATGCCGCGCGGCGTGCCGGTGGCCTGCTTCGCGATCGGCGAGTCCGGTGCGGCCAATGCGGCGCTGCACGCGATCGCGACGATCGCTACCGCCGATCCCGAGCTGGCGGCCAGACTCGAAGGCTTTCGCGCCCGTCAGACCGAGGCCGCGCGCGCGATGACGCTTCCCGGGAGTGCCCTCGGGTGACAACCGAGGGCGCGCTCGCACCGGGCAGCTGGCTCGGGCTCCTTGGCGGTGGTCAGCTCGGACGGATGTTCTGCATGGCGGCGCAAAGCCTCGGGTACCGGGTCTGCGTGCTCGACCCCGGCGGCGACAGCCCTGCCGGTGCGCTCGCCGATCGCTGGATCCGCGCGGCCTACGACGACGAGGCGGCGCTCGCCGAGATGTCGGGCGTCTGCGCCGCGGTCACGACCGAGTTCGAGAACGTCCCGGCCGCGTCGCTCGATGCGCTCGCGCGCGTGGTCGCGGTGAGC
>JAHDXY010000114.1 GCA_023384005.1 Burkholderiaceae bacterium
CGCTGTTCATGTCGGTGGGCATCATCGACCACGAGACCGGCACGCGCGACATGCGGCGCCTGGACGGCGTGCTGCGTTTCATGCCGATCACGGGCACGCTGGCGATCGTGGCCTGTGCAGCGATGGCCGGGGTGCCGCTGCTCAACGGCTTCCTGTCCAAGGAGATGTTCTTCGCCGAGACGGTATTCGTCAGCGCGCAACCGTGGGTCGAGGCGGGGCTGCCGCTGGCGGCCACGCTGTACGGCGTGTTTGCCGTCGTCTACTCGCTGCGCTTCGGTCACGATGTGTTCTTCGGCCCGCCGCCGCGCGGTGTGCCGCGCCAGCCGCACGAGCCGGTGCCCTGGGCGCGTGCCGGTCGAACTGCTGGTGCTGGCCTGCGTAGTGGTGGGCACCCTGCCAGCGTGGTCTGAGACGCACGCCGCTGATCCACTTCTTCGACGGCAAGCGTCTCTTCGAGCGCACGCTGGCCGCGGGCACCGCGCTGGCGCGGCGCGGCTCGCGGCTGGCGAGCACGCGGCGCCTGCAGCCGCAACTGTTGTGGATGCTCGTGATCGCCGGCGCGGCGGCACTCGGCTCGACGCTGATCGTGCCGCTGGGTTGGGGTGATCGGGTCCGGGTGCCGGCAGCGCCCGAATTCGCGCTGCTCTGGCTGATCGGGGGGGTGGCTGCAATTGGCGCGGCCTGGCAGGCCAAGTTCCACCGCTTCACCGCGCTGGTCCTGCTCGGCGTCGTCGGGCTGATGATGTGTCTGAGCTTCGCCTGGTTTTCGGCGCCCGACCTGGCCTTGACCCAGCTCGCGGTGGAGGTGGTCACGACCGTGCTGTTCCTGCTCGGCCTGCGCTGGATGCCGAGGCGGGTGGCACAGGACGAGCCGCGCATGAGCGGGCGTGCGCTGTGGCGCCGCGGGCGCGATTTCGTTCTCGCGCTGCTCATCGGCAGCGGCCTTGCCGCGCTCTCGTATGCGATGCTCACGCGCAAGGCGCCGCAGAGCATTTCGCCGTTCTTCGTCGATCGTGCGCTGCCCGAGGGCGGCGGCAGCAACGTCGTCAACGTGATGCTGGTCGACTTCCGCGGCTTCGACACGCTGGGCGAGATCACCGTGCTGGGCATCGTCGGGCTGACGGTGTATGCGCTGCTGCGACGCTTCCGCCCGCCGCGCGAAACCATCGGGCGGCCGCCCCAGCAGCAGGCTGTACCCGACGATCGACAGAGCGACCTGCTGGAGCGGCCCGACAGCAGCGGCGCCGCCGCCGGCTACCTGCTGGTGCCGGCCGTGCTGGTGCAGATGGTGCTGCCGGTGGCCGGCGTGTTCGCCTTGTACCTGTTCATGCGCGGCCACAACGAACCAGGCGGCGGTTTCGTCGCCGGGCTGGTGATGGCGATCGCCTTCATCGCGCAGTACATGGTCGGCGGCACACGCTGGGTCGAGGCGCGCATGCATCTGCAACCGCCACGCTGGATCGCCGCCGGCCTGCTGCTGACGTTGGCTACCGGAGCGGGCGCGCTGGCCTTCGGCCACCCCTTCCTGACCAGCCACACCGCGCATGTCACGCTGCCCGGCATCGGCCTGGTCGCACTGCCGACCGCGGCCCTGTTCGACCTCGGCGTGTTTGCCGTCGTGCTGGGCTCGTCCCTGCTGCTGCTGACGGCGCTGGCCCACCAGTCGCTGCGCGCCCGGCGCAAGCCCGCGCCGGGCGCCACCGGCGAGGGGGGCAACTGATGGAAATCAGTGATCTCGCTGGCCATCGGCGTGCTCGCCAGCGCGGGGGTCTGGCTGGTGCTGCGCCCACGCACCTTCCAGGTCCTGATCGGGCTGTCGCTGCTGTCGTACGCGGTCAACATGTTCATCTTCAGCGTCGGCAGTCTGTCGATCGACAAGGAGCCCATCGTGCAACCGGGGCTGGCGCTCGACCTGGTGAACTACACCGACCCGCTGCCGCAGGCGCTGGTGCTCACGGCCATCGTGATCGGCTTCGCGACGACGGCGCTGTTCCTTGTCGTGCTGCTCGCGCTGCGCGGCTTGAGCGGCGGCGACCATGTCGACGGCGAGGAGGAGCCGTGACGGCAGCGCTGTCCCTGCCGATGCAGCAACTCGTCGTCGTCCCCGTGTTGCTGGCGCTGGCTACCGCCGCGCTCACGCTGCTGCTGGGCGAACGGCGGCGCGCGTCCGCAGCCGTCCTCAGCCTGGCCTCCACGCTGGCCGGGCTGGCACTGACCATCGCGCTGCTGCTGTGGGTGGATCGCCAGGACGCACCCGCGGCCTTCGGCGTCTATCTGCCGGGCAACTGGCCGGTGCCTTTCGGCATCGTGCTGGTGCTCGACCGGCTGTCGGCGCTGATGCTGGTGCTGGCCGCAAGTGCCGGTCTGGCGGCGTTGCTGTTCTCGCTGGCGCACTGGCACCGTGCCGGCGTGTATTTCCATCCGCTATTGCACCTGCAGTTGATGGGGCTGTACGGCGCGTTCCTCACCGCCGACCTGTTCAACCTGTTCGTGTTCTTCGAGGTGCTGCTGGCCGCGTCCTACGGCCTGCTGATGCACGGCGGTGGTGGCGCCCGGGTGCGTGCCGGTCTGCACTACATCGCCATCAACCTGGTGGCCTCGCTGTTGTTCCTGATCGGCGTGGCGCTGCTCTACGGCGTCACAGGCACGCTGAACATGGCCGACATCGCGCACAAGCTGGCGCACGTTCCCGACAGCGACCGCGGCCTGCTGCATGTCGGTGCCGCGATCCTGGCCATCGCGATCCTGGCCAAGGCGGCCGTGTGGCCGTTGAACTTCTGGCTGCCGCCGGCCTACGCCGCCGCCGGCGCACCGGTGGCGGCGCTGTTCGCCATTCTCACCAAGGTCGGCGTGTACGCGGTGCTGCGCCTGTGGACGCTGTGCTTTCCGGCCAGCGCGGGTGCGTCGGCGCTGTTCGGCGGCGAAGTGCTGGTCTGGGGCGGGCTGACGACGCTGGCCTTCGGCGCCGTCGGCATGATGGCCTCGCAACAGCTCGCCCGCCTGGCCGGCTACAGCGTCATCGCGTCCTCGGGCACGCTGCTCGCGGCGATCGGTTTCGGTGCGCCGGCACTCAGCGCGGGCGCGCTGTTCTACCTGGCGAGTTCGACCTTGGCCGGCTCCGCGCTGTTCCTGCTGGTCGAGCTGATGGAGCGGGCGCGCGACGTCGAGGTCGCGCCGCTGCCGGACTACGGCGATCGCCTGCCGGATTTTCTGGACGCGGAACCGCCGCACGACACCAACCTCGACGACGAGGAGGAAGTGCTGATCGGGCGCGCCATCCCGGCCGCGCTCGCCTTCCTCGGCCTGACCTTCATGCTGTGCGCGCTGGCGGTCGCCGGGCTGCCGCCGTTGTCGGGCTTCGTCGCCAAGGTGGCCATGTTGTCGGCCCTGCTCGATGTGCATGCCGGCGCGGCCGGCGCGGCCGCGGGCTGGACGCTGTTCGGGCTGCTCGTTGTCTCGGGGCTGATCGCAGCCATGGCGCTGGTGCGCGTGGGCATTCGTGACTTCTGGGCGCCTCAGGACCGGCCCGCGCCGCGGCTGCGGGTGATCGAATGCGTGCCCATCGGCCTGCTGCTGGCGGCCTCCCTGCTGCTGGTGCTGCGCGGCGAACCCGCGCTGGCGTACATGCGCGCCACCGCCGATGCGCTGCAACAGCCGCAGCGCTACATCGGCGCCGTGTTTGGCGCGCGGCCGGTGACGCGTGACCTGAGCTCGGGCGCGGACGCGGGCGCGGGCGGGCGGGGCGCGCCATGAAGCTCAAGCGCTGGCTGCCTGCGCCGCTGCTGTCGGCCGGCCTGTGCGTGCTGTGGCTGCTGCTCAACCAGTCACTCGGCCTCGGCCAGGTGTTGCTGGGCGCCGCGCTCGCCATCGTGATGCCGCTGCCGATGGCCCCGCTGCGCCCGCCCGCCGGTCCGCTGCGGCATCCGCTGGCGCTGGTGCGGCTGATCCTGCGCGTGGGTGGCGGCGTCGTCCTGTCGGCGCTGGACGTCGGCCGCGGCGTGCTGCGTGCCGGACGGCAGCCGCCGTGCGGCCGCTTTGTCGTCGTGCCGCTCGAGCTGCGCAGTGCGCACGCGCTGACGGCGCTGGCCATGATCGCCACCGTGGTGCCCGGCACGGTGTGGTCCGAACTCGCGCCCGACCGCAGCGCACTGCTGCTGCATGTGTTCGATCTCGAGGACGAGGACGCATTCATCGCCGGCTTCAAGTCCCGCTACGAACAGCCGCTGCAGGAGATATTCGAATGAGCCCCTTTCTGACCGTGGCGATCACGGCCACGCTTGCGCTCTACGCGCTGGCCATGGCGCTGGGCCTGCTGCGCCTGATGCGCGGCCCCAGCGCGCAGGACCGCGTGCTGGCGCTGGACTTCCTGTTCATCGTCGCGATACTCGTCATGCTGGTGCTGGCGATCCGCTACGAAAACGGCATGTACTTCGAAGGCGCCGTGCTGATTGCGATGCTCGGCTGCGTCAGTTCGCTGGCGCTGGCCAAGTTCCTGCTGCGCGGGGAGCTGATCGAATGACCGATACCGTCGTCGCCGTGCTGCTGCTGGCCAGCGGCTGCATCGCGTTCACGGCCGCGCTCGGCCTTTGGCGCCTGCCGGACTTCTTCCTTCGCATGCATGCCCCGGCACTGGCCTCGACGCTGGCGGCCTGGCTCGTCACGCTGGGCTCGATCGTGTTCTTCTCGGCGCGTGAGCGCGGATTGTCGCTGCATGTGTGGCTGATCATCATCCTGCTGTCGATCACCTCACCGGTGATGACGCTGGTGCTGGCGCGGGCGGCCCTGTTCCGGCGTCGCCAGGCCGGCGATCCCGCGCCGCCGCCGCTGGAGGGCGAGCGGCCAGCGAAGGTCCGGACAAGTCCGCCGAACGCCCCGTGACGCGTCGAGTTGATCAAAGGAACCAGGGGGGGCGCAGGGCAGGGCGAGATCGTCGCAGCTTTCCGGCAACCCTTTGATCTGACGGGTTGCCATTCCCGAGCTTCGCTCATGTCGCCAGAAGTGGAGTTTTGCGCCATGTTCGCAGCTTGTGTCGCTGGCGGCGACATGTCGAGAGAACGTGTCGCTAAATCATCGTTTTTGAGACTGACATGGGCCCGAAGCCGGATGTACAAACCTGATCCGCCGAAATTCTGCCGAGGTTATTAGCCCCATCACGAACCGCAGTGTTGTAAACACGGTCGACACCCTAGATTGGGTCACCGAGCTCGGCAGTAACACGTAAAGCTACTCGACTCACCTCATTCGGCGACGGGTTCCAACCTCGCGCGCGGGCGGGCCAAGTATTTCCGGGTCGATCAGAACGGTCAACCTGCTCGCCGAACGTAATATGTCTTTGGGATGCCAAGCTACCAAAGCAAGAACCCGCCGAAGCGGGCTTGTCGTCGGTGCCTTCAAGCTCGAGCTTTCTTACGGCGGCTGAAAGCGAGTCCAGCCAAACCAAGCCCGAAAAGCGCAATGGACGCTGGTTCGGGCACAGTCCCGCCATTGCCGCCATCGAATACAAGCGACGTCACACGCTCATTCTTGTCGATGCGATTCCCTGCGGAAAAATCGAAATCCGCAAGTGTCAATCCATTCATTTCGCTTGCCGCATCCGATGCAAATAGATCCAGTCCGGTGTGCCCCAATTCCAAGACGGGGCTTCCGTCCGTACTGTCGGTAACAACAATGAATTGGTTGCCACTAAAGTTAACGAGTATAGCTACTTCAGCAGGGGCAATCGCCACGCTGTTAAGGGTGAAGGTCCCGGCATACGCTGTTCCGGTATAGAAGCCAACGCCAATCGATGCAGAGGCATCGTCGTAGGTGAAGCTTCCGGTTGAACCAGATGATCCTGTGAATGAGTACCCAACTAGCGCGGCGCTTGCCGGAATACACGTCGATAACGCGACAACGGATATCATGGCTCTCAGGATTGATGCGGTTGTTGACATGATGTTCTCCATCACTGCTGTCCGGTCAAATGATCTTCAGCGCGACTGAGAGCCGCGCGAGGAGTGGGCTCTGGGGCGAATGAGTCTGGTGCCGATTTGAACGTGGACCGCTCGTCTTGCGGTAGGTTCACAAGGAGCTCAAGCGCTTCTCGGGCAACAGCGAGAACGCGGGAAAAACGCAGATCTGGTGCGCAGTCGCCACCCATGTGCTGATCGCCATGGTCAAGAAGCAGTTGCAACTCGAGGCCTCGCTCCATACCTGTCTACAGATTCTGTCGGTGTCGGTTTTCGAGAGAACCAAGCTGTCATGGACCCTGCGGGCCGATCCCGAGCCTGCAGATTCGCCCGATTCCCGCAACCAGTTGATTTTGTTCAAGATCTAACCGGGCGGTAGTGGTTCTCCATATAGAAGTTCGCCGGCGGAAGTGCCTTAAGTTTTTCCTAAGCATTATCCGTGCCACGTTTTTTTTCATTTTTGTTTCAACAACCTAGAGGGCCGTCATTCGTTCGATTCGGAATGAGTGATAAAGAACCCGACACCATCTGCTGCGGCCGTGACGGCCGGATCAGGTCACGGGACAGCGTGGCTCGAACAGAAGTTGCGGCGAGGGAGTCAACAAGCCCCGTAAGCCAGCCTTTGCCGTACAGCAGCTTCGGGCGATTCATTGCGGTGCGACGGTGCCCACGTGCAGGTCGCCTCGCTGCGATCCCACCCACCGAAAAGCATGAAGCCTCGCAAGCGCAACGCCTGCGAGGCTTCAGGACCTTCGCGTTCTTTGGCTCCCCGACCTGGGCTCGAACCAGGGACCTACGGATTACAAGTGCCCGGAAGTTTCCGACCGGCTTGGACTTTCTCTTCGCCCTAGCTTTCGCCTTAGGCGCATCCCGTAAAGTCTCTACACATGCCCGGCTTTGGTGCGAGACCTCAGCCTGCTTGCTCGGGATTGCCTTAGCTTTCGCCTTAGGTTTCCCCGAATTAGGGATGAGTTCACCACATGGTTTCCCATGTGGGCTGCTATCAGTTAACAGTCCGGCGCTCTACCAACTGAGCTATCGAGGAACAGCCTTGAATATTAGCACACTGGCCTGCTTGCGTGGGCAGATTGCAACCCGGCGGCGAATCTCGGATAGGTCTCGGCGATCTCGTCGAGCACGCGCGTGCGGATCAGCGCGAGCGTGGCTTCGTCGGGCAGCGCGGTCTGCGCGGCCGCGTCCGCGCCGTCGTAGTCGAAACTGGTCTGCTCGCGGATTTCCGCGGCGCTGTGCCCCGGATGCACGCTCTCGAGCCTGAAGCGCCGGCGCGCGCGGTCGAAAGCGAACAGGCAGCGTCGCGTGAGCAGGGCGTGCGGCCCGCCGGGGCGATACACGCCGTCGTCGCGCGGACCGGGGGCCGAGACGAAGTCCACTTTGGGAACGAACACGCGCGGGCTGTGTTCCTCGCGAAACAGGATCACGCGCGGGATCAGGTGGTAGAGGTAGGCCGAGCCGAACGACCCCGGCCAGCGCACGTCGCTGCGCGGGTAGCTTGCGGTGCCGACCAGGTTGATGTTCGCGGCGCCGTCGATCTGCCCGCCGCCGAGGAAGAACGCGTCGATGCGGCCTTGCGCGGCGAGGTCGAACACTTCGACGCCGCCGTTGGTGAAGGCGTTGTGCCGGCGCGACCCCAGGATCGACACCTGCATCGTCGCGTCGCCGCGGCCCTCGACCAGCGCGCGCGCGAGCAGCGCGCCCGCGCCCGGAATCGGCGACGAGGCGCCGACCGCGACGTGGCGCACTCCGGCGAGCAGGCGGCTGATCGTGAAGATCAGCAACTCCGTGTCGCTCGCGGCCTGCGTCCGGCCTGCCCGCGCGGTCATGCCGCCGCGCCGGCGGTGCGGCGCTGATCCCGGCATTTACTTGTCGTCATGCTCGCGCCGGTGCCAGGACCGCCGCGCTCAGCTCTTCGAGCATCGCGGCGAAACCCGCGGCGCTGCGCGCCTGCTGCGCGTAGCGCGACATCGCCGCGGCGTCGGCCGCGTAATGACCGGGAAACGCGAGCGGCCACGCGCCGCGCGGCGCCATCGCGACGTAGCGAACGTACAGCGCGGGCAGCACCGATCCGGCGCGTGCCTCGTCCTCGAGCAGGTTGCCCTCGACGATCGCTTCGACCGTGACCAGCGCGGCGCGCGCGGCGTGCGCGAGCAGCAGCCCGTCGCGGTCGCGCCCGAGGAAGACGTTGCCGTGGCGGTCAGCGGCCGGAGCGTGGAACAGCGCGAGGTCCGGAACGATCGCCGAAATCGCGACGATCCGGTCGTTCTCGCCGAAGGGGTTGTCGATCACGCGCCAGTCGTCGCGCTTCTCGAGCAGATCGCTGCCCACGATCCCGCGCAGCGGCATGAACGGAATGCCCTTCTGGCCCGCCTGCAGCCCGGCATAGATCGCCGGGCAGGTCGCGTCGACGATCCGGATGCGGCCCTCGCGCACCGCCGCGGCGAAGCGCGGCGCGGGGCCGAACTCGCCGAGCGAGACCGCCGAGGTCTCGATCGTGGCGACGCAGCCCGCGCCGATCAGCAGATCGGCCTGCAGGCTCGACACCGGGACGCAGACCAGGTGCAGGTCGCGCACGCCGCGCGCGATCATCGCGAGCGTCGCCGCGATCGCGGCGCCGCTGTCTTCCTTGGCCACTGCGAGCCGTGCGCCGTTGGTGACGGCGCCCGCGAGAGTCCCGAGATCGGCCTGCGCGTTCATGCAAGGACGATGGGGCGATAGCGCCGTCAATCCCCGACCCAGGCCTGCACTTCGATCTCGACCTTGGCGCCCTTGTACAACTGCGTCTGTACGCAGGATCGTGCCGGCAGGCCAGCGGCGAAGTGCTTGCGGTATTCCTCGTTGAAGGCTGCGAAGTCGTCCAGATTCCCCAGCCACACGGTGGCGCGCACCACGTCGGCCATCTCGGCGCCCAGTTCGCTCAGCGTGAGAGCGATACGCTCGCAGACCGCACGGGTCTGCACCTGGACGTCGCCTGCAATGATGTTGGCCTGCGCGTCCATCGGCAATACGCCGGAGAGGAACAGGAAGCCGCCGGCGCGCACCGCTTTCGAAAACGGCACGGGCAACGGGGTGGGGTAGCGGGTCATGGCGGTCATGCAGGTCTCCTGGTCGATGTGGCGCTAGTGGGCGGTGTGCGGGTGATAACCTGGCCGCTGCGCGCGCCGCTATGGGCGCCGCCCTGCCAGGCGACAATGCCGTTGACGATCACGGCGGTGATGCCCTCGGCGCGCTGGGACGGTGCTTCGTAGGTGGCCGCGTCGCGGATGGTGTCCGAGTCGAACACCACCACGTCGGCATGGTGGCCGACCTTGAGCGTGCCGCGCTGGTGCAGGCCGAAGTTGCCCGCGGTCAGCCCGGTCATCTTCCAAACGGCCGTCTCCAGCGGGAACAGGCCGACGTCGCGGCAGTAGTGGCCCAGCACGCGCGGGAAGGTGCCCCACAGTCGCGGGTGCGGACGTTCGCCCACCGGGATGCCGTCGGAGCCGATCATGGTTTCGTCGAATGCCAGGATGCGCTGAACGTCGCTCTCATCCATCAGGAAGTATATCGCCGTCCCCGGTTGCAGGCGACGTGCGGCCTCGTCCTTGGCCATGTCCCATTCCCTGGCGATATCGTCGAGGTCGCGGCCCGCGCATTCGGGATGCGTCGCGCTGGAGGCGATCATCACGCGGCCGTCGAGCATGCCGCGATCGGTGCGGATCATCGTCGAGCCGGCATTGTAGGGATAGCAGTCGAGCGAAACGCACTGGTGCTTCATCGTCTCGCCGATCAACGCAAGCGTGGCGGCGGACTTGCCGAAGTTGGGCGTGTTCTGCACCTTGTGGTGTGAAACGACGACCGGGACGCCCAGCTCGCGGCCGATGCGGAAGGTTTCTTCCAGCGCCTCCATCACCTTGTCCCCTTCGTCGCGCATGTGGGTGACATACAGCGCCCGGTGCGCCGACAGCGGCCGGCCGACCTCGATGATTTCCTCCGTGGTGGCCTTGACCGCTGGCGGGTAGAAGGTGCCGGTGGACAGGCCGATCGCACCGGCCCGTAGCGCTTCTTCGAGCAGCGCCTGCATCGCGCCGATTTCCTCCGGGGTGGCTTCGCGGTCCAGCGAATCCATGGTGACGGCGCGCAGCGTGGAATGACCCACCATCGCCGCCACGTTGACCGCCGAGGGTGTCTCGCGCAGCGCGTCCAGATAGGCGGCAAAGGTGGTGAAGCGCCTGCCGGGCGGCGTGTCGAGCAGGTCCAGCGGCATCGGCAGGTCCATGTCGGGCTTGAGCGGTGCCGCGCTGATGCCGCAGTTGCCCGCGACCACCGTGGTGACGCCTTGCGAGATCTTGAAGCTCATGTCGGCCCGCGAGAGCACGGCCTGGTCGTCATGCGTGTGCGAGTCGATGAATCCGGGCGCCACGATGCGGTTGCCGGCGTCGATGATCTCGTCGGCCGTGTGATCTGCCAGTTGGCCGATCGCCCTGATACGGCCGGCGCTGATTGCGACGTCGGCGGCGAAGCGCGGCGCCTTGGTCCCGTCGATCACGGTACCGCCGCGGATCAGCAAATCATGGTGGGAAAGCTGGACCACGAGAGCTCCTGGTTGCGATCGGGTTCAGCTGCCGAGCACCTTGGCAATCGAATCGGCAACGTAGTCGATGTTGCGCGAATTCAGCGCCGCGAGGCAGATGCGCCCCGTGCCGACCGCGTAGATCCCGAATTCCTCGCGCAGGCGATCGACCTGGGCGGAACTCAGGCCCGAGTACGAGAACATTCCGCGCTGCGCGGCCACGAACGAGAAGTCGCGCTTGACGCCGCGCTCCGCGAGCTTTGCGACCAGCGCGACGCGCATCGCGCGAATCCGCTCGCGCATCCCGGCGAGTTCCTCCTCCCAGGTCGCGCGCAGTTGCGCGCTGCCGAGCACCGCGGCGACGATCGCCGCGCCGTGCGTGGGCGGGTTCGAGTAGTTGGTCCGCACCACCCGCTTGACCTGGCTCACGACGCGCGCCGTTTCGTCTCGGTTCTCGGTGACGATCGACAGCGCGCCGACGCGCTCGCCGTAGAGCGAGAACGACTTCGAGAACGAGCTCGCGACGAAGAAACCCAATCCCGAGCGCGCGAAGCGGCGGATCGGATCGGCGTCGGCGTCGATTCCGTCGCCGAAACCCTGGTAGGCGCAGTCGAGAAAGGGCACCAGTTCGCGGCGCTGGAGCACCTCGATCACCCGATCCCATTGCTCCGGTGCGAGGTCGACCCCGGTCGGATTGTGGCAGCAGGCGTGCAGCACCACGATCGAGCCGCCGGCGATTGCACCCAGGCGCGCCAGCATCGCGTCGAAGTCCAGTCCGTGGGTGGATGCGTCGTAGTAGGGGTAGGACTGCACCCTGAATCCGGCCGACTCGAACAGCGCGCGATGGTTTTCCCAGCTCGGGTCGCTGATCCAGACCGTCGCTTCGGGGCGCAGCCGCTTGAGAAAGTCGGCGCCGACGCGCAGCGCGCCGGTGCCGCCCAGGCATTCGAAGGTCGCGACGCGACCCTCGGCGAGAACCGGCGAGTCCTGTCCGAACAGCAAGTGCTGGACGGCCAGGTTGTAGCCGGCGATGCCCTCGATCGGCAGGTAGCCGCGCGCCGGAGCGCTTTCGAGTCGGGCGCGTTCCGCATTGCGCACTGCAGCAAGCAGGGGGATCCTGCCGTTGTCGTCGCTGTACACCCCGGCGCCGAGATTGACTTTCATCGGGCGGCTGTCGGCGTTGAAGGCCTCGGTCAGACCGAGGATCGGATCGCGCGGGGCCAGTTCGACATCGGAGAACATCGAGACGTGCATGTCTTACCTCAAGTCCTTGATTACAAAGGAATCAGAGCGGACCCTCGAAAATGGCCTGCCCAACAATTGTGCACAAGGCTAGCTTTTTTGGGACCGGATGGGGGATAATTGTCGTTTAGCCCCGAGCACTTCGTCCAGCAGCAGGGGCGGGAGGGTTTCCGGCGATGCGGCGGCGCAACGGGAACCGTTTCGGAATGGAAAATTTTATCACGCGTTCAACCTCGCGATCGCGCCAGAGATGACCGGTATCGTCCAGGACAATTCGGGATTCGTCAGCTATCCGGGTAACCCGTTCCAGCTCAAACTCCCGTTCGAGCCGGCGGGAGACCAGCCGGAGGCGATCGAGTGCCTGCTCGCGGGGCTGGCCGATGGGCTGAGCTTCCAGACCCTGCTCGGGGTGACCGGATCGGGAAAGACCTTCACGATGGCCAACGTGATCGCGCGTACCGGTCGCCCGGCGCTGGTGCTCGCGCCGAACAAGACGCTCGCCGCGCAGCTCTACGCCGAGATGCGCGAGTTCTTCCCGAACAACGCGGTCGAGTACTTCGTCTCGTACTACGACTACTACCAGCCCGAGGCCTACGTCCCGCAGCGCGACCTGTACATCGAGAAAGACTCCTCGATCAACGAGCAC
>JAHDXY010000115.1:0-713 GCA_023384005.1 Burkholderiaceae bacterium
GCCTCGAAAATGCGGTCATGGCGATCGTGTCGCGGCGAAATTCAACAGCCTGCTAACTGCAGCCGCAGGTAGACGCAGGTGCTCTCCAGGCCGCGGTGTGCCCGAGTACATCGCCAATGGCCTTGATGCCGACACCTCGTTCCAGCAGACGCATCGCGAAGCTGTGTCGCAGGCAGTACGCCGAAGTTCCTTGCAGCGCCAGCCCGCTGCGCGCGACACGGGCCTGGTAGAGATTGCACACGGCGGTGTGCTTGATTGAGCCTGAGGGGCCACGGGCTCGCAGGAACAACTCCGGTCGGGTGCTGCCAGGTCTGCCGGCGTTCAAGTAACGCTTGATGACGCGCAGGGTTCGGTCGGCCAGTGGCAGAAGCAAGACTGATCGGGTCTTGCGCTGCTCGACACGCAGGGCCTTCGCGTGCCAGTCGATGGAGTCCATGCGAAGCGCGACAACCTCGCAGGGTCGCAGACCGTAGTGCGCCATCAAATACAAGATCGTGTAGTCGCGCCATCCCGTCGACTGCCGCCGATCGATGGATCGAAGCAACTCTTGCACAGTCGCCCACGCGATCGCCCTCGGTGGCAATTCGCCGCGATACACGCGTGGCGTGTCGATGGCATCCAGGCGCACCGCCAAGAGGCCCTGCATGTGGCAGAACCGAAGAAACGAGCGCAGGCGGGCGACCCAGTGCTGCAGGCTCTGGCGGCTGATGCGC
>JAHDXY010000115.1:723-12353 GCA_023384005.1 Burkholderiaceae bacterium
TGGCGACCACGTGGCGCTCGATCTGTTCAGGCGTCAGATCGCCGACAACCAAGCCGGCCGGCAGCTCCTCTTCGAGGAAGGACTCGACCGTGGAGATGTGCTGCGCAACCGTCGGTGGGCTCAGACCGCGAACGGCACTCAGGTGGTCACGGTAGGCATCGAGAACATGGGCGTGCCGCCGAGTGTCGGCATCGGGACGCCACTGGCCACGGTCTGCCAGGCATCGAGAGAAGGCTCGTCGTGTGGCGGCAAACGGGGCGCCTTCGGGCGATGCGACGAAGAGCTGATCCAGATCGACGCGACCGAGCGTTGAAGCCAGGGGACGGTCGGCAAGTTCCAGAACCTGTCTCAGCCGGCGGACATGGCCGCGCGCGACATCGTGTCGGTAGCCGGTGTCGACCAGCCATCGCGCAAACAGTTCGAGCTGTTCGCCAAACGGTGACGCTTCATAGCGCCGGTGGTACTTCGGGAATACCTGCTCAAGCATGGTGACCTCCGTGGCCGTCAAAGGGACGGTCAAGGTAGGCCTATGCCACAGTTATGTTGAGTCCGCCGGCACTGTCGATGAGGCGCGACAGGCCTTGTGCACCGCAGCTCCACATAACAATCCACTCAACATCAGTCGAGTAATGTTGAGCTCAACATTACTCGACGACCTGTTCCTCGCGCGACGCATCTCCGAGTCGGCCGCCGAGGTGCTGCAGACCGTCGTGCACCAGCGCTACAAACTGCGACGATCGATCGTCGTCACCAGCAACCGCGTCGTCCACGACTGGGGCAAGTACCTGGGCGACGCCACGATGGCCACCACCATCGTCGATCGCCTCATGCATCGCGCCGTCATGCTCGAGTTCGAGGGCAAGAGCTATCGGCTCAAGGAAGCCGCCACACGCATCGCCAAAAACCCTTCCGTTGACCCATAATCCAGCCGTCCCGCCTGGAGGAGTTTGACCGGCCACAGGTGGGGGAGTCTGAAGTGGCCATCGGGGTATGGCCCAGAAATCTCTTGCTTGGCTGGGCGAAACACTACCGAGCGCATTGATGGATCTTGCCCTCGTCTACGCCGCATTGCAGCGGCGGCGATACAAGTGGTTCCATCGTCGACTAGCAGCGGTGGCGTCACCGTCTGGCGTGGTCTCCTTCACCTTCGACGACTTCCCTGCCACGGCCGCTGATGCTGCGGCGCGGATGCTTGAACGAGAGGGTTTGAGAGGGACTTTCTATCTCGCGCCGGGCCTGGTGGACAGCGAGTCGCCGGTAGGCGCCGTTTGCTCGCGTGCGGACCTCGAACGGTTGCATCACGTTGGACATGAGATTGGCAACCACACCTACTCGCATGCGAATTGCACTAACGCATCGAAAGCAGTGCTCCTGGATGAAGTCAACCGTAGCCAGTCGGTGTTGACGCAATTCAGCGGCACCCGTCATTTCGCCTTTCCCTTCGGAGCGTACGATGAGGCGGCGCTGATGCTCCTGGGCAAGCACTTCGACACGCTGCGCACCGTGGACCGCGGGGTGAATTCCGGGGTGATCGACCTCAATCGCTTGAGAGCGTTCCCGATCTACGAATCGTCGGCACCAGAGGAACTCGAGGCGTTGATACAGCAGGCTCGAGACGAGAGCGGCTGGCTGATTCTCTATACGCATGACGTCTGCGAATCTCCGTCGAGTTTCGGTTGTACGCCTGCACGATTTGGTTCCGTGATTGCCCAGGTCAAAAACGCAGGCCTTGCGGTGCGCACGGTCGGCGATGTGTACCGCTCGATGCTCACGCGCAAGTCCTCGAATGAGCGATAGCGTGTCCTGCACGGCCTTAGCTATGACGACTCATTCACCTCTTCGACGCACCCCTGCTCGCGCAGTGCCCGCCGCAGCGTCGTCAACGTCTCTTGGGACACGTCACGGTAGCGGCTCATCGCCGCCCGCGCGTCGACAATTCCTTGCATTTTTGGCAATTCGAGAGATCAACCGGCTGAATTCATACGCTTGCGCACGACGCTATCCAACACGAGCCGCGTGAACGCCGGGATGTATCTGAACCCACCTGGTTGCCATAGACCGATCACTTGGTAACGTAGGGCAATCCAATAACGCCCTTTGTCTCGCAGAGCCAAAGCGGCGCCGTTGTAAGCACTCGCGCAACGCTCTTTCCATCGCGATTCAAGATCGGGGCGACGAGTGCGACAGATTCCGATTGCCGTTCTAAGAAAACGACAGTACTCAAGCGCGTAGTCCAGGCTCTTCGACGCAGAGTCTGACGTGTCCGTGACTCTGTACACGCATTCGGGAATCAGAACGCCGCGACAGGACGTCGCGAGCTTGAGCGCATAGTAGGTCCATTCAAAGCACGAGACCGCGTTGTCGAATATGTCCGATGGAATTCGGTCCAACTGGTAAAGACCACCGCACGACGCGAGCCAATTCGCCTCGCTCAGGCATGCGGCAGGGTCCGAATTGAGGCGCGCAAGTTCTTCCCGCGAAGGGTCGTAAGCTGGAGATCCCTGACCACCGCGCTCGATAATTCCGTTTCCTACCACGAAGTCCGCATCGGTTGATTCAATCGATCCGGCGAGCGTCGCCAACGCACATGGGAGGAGCACGTCGTCATCGTCCAGAAATGAGAACAGCGCCGTTCGCAGGGCTTTCACCCCCGCGGTGTGCGCACGCGCGAGGTTCGCCTCTTCGCGGTAAATGCAATCAAGTCGCGGGTCGCGCTCCAGGCAAACGCGCAGGTCCGGATCGAATCGATCTCCGTTGATGACAATCAGCGGGCGTGCGATGACCCCTTCCTGTCCGACAACTGATTCGATTGCGCGTTCGAGGCTCGCTCCGCGCGCACGAAGCGCAAGTGTGCAGATGATCACCGTCACTTCTCGCGCGTTTGTCACGCCTGGCTTCGCTCGGAATTCGGGGCGCAGATCGGGATTCTAGATCGGTTTCACAGGCGAGCACCGGGTTACGTGTTAGCGCCGATGTAAAACTGACCCACCTTGTTCGCTGATAGCGACGGGGCGCGGCCGATGTCGCGCCCCGAAGAGGCAGCAAGACCACGGCGATCCCGCCCGCAAGGTCCAGTCGGCAGAACCACCGGTACGCCAGATCCAGGTGCCGGCACTTGCACCTCGCGGGCTCGGAGCGGATGCCGATGCTCCGGCCCACGATCAGCATGCGGATCATGGGTTGCGGACCCGATTCGTGAGATCAAATGTTGTATGTGTACAATAGACAACGCGACTGCTGTATATGATAAGCTCTACGCCATGCGGTAGCGAATGTGGCAGCGAATGTGCCGCACGAATCCACGAGGGCAGGCATGACAGTCATCGATCGCGTCGAGATCCACGAGTTCGCATTCGAGGCGCGAAACCTGGCCCGCGACGGGCTCGCGCAGAACATCACCTTCCGACGAGGCTCGTCGATCCAGGTCACCAAGTACGCGGTGGTCGTTCGCACTGCGGACGGTTGCCGCGGCGAATACGTCACCCACTGGGTCGCGACACGCGCCACGCTCGGCCAGATGCAGATGCTCTGTCCGCGCCTGCTGGGCAAGGACGCGCGCGAGCGCATCGCGATCTACGAGGATCTCAAACGCGACATCCGCCAGTTCGACCACATGGGCCACGGGCCGATCGACATCGCGCTCTGGGACTGGGCCGGCAAGAGGCTCAATGCCTCGGTGAGCGAGATGCTCGGAGGCTACCGCAAGCGGCTTCCGGCTTACGCCAGCACCTACATGGGCGATCGTCACGGCGGGCTGTCATCGAAGGAGCGCTACGCGGATTTCGCCCGGCACTGCTTCGACCTGGGCTACCGCGCGTTCAAGATCCACGGCTGGAGCGACGGCAATCCGCGCGAGGAGGCGCAGAATGTCCTGCACGTTGCCGCGGCGGTCGGAGACCGCATGACGCTGATGCTCGACCCCGCGTGCGAGTTGCGCACCTTCGCCGACGCGTTGTACGTCGGACGGGCGTGTGACGAAGCCGGTTACTTCTGGTACGAGGATCCGTTTCGCGACGGCGGCACCTCGGCGTTCGCCCACCAGCGGTTGCGCGAAAAGCTCAAGACGCCCTTGCTGATGACCGAGCACGTTCGCGGCGTCGAGCCGAAGGCCGATTTCGTGCTCGCCGGGGGCACCGACCTGCTTCGGGTCGATCCCGAGTACGACATGGGCATCACTGGCAGCCTGAAGATCGCGCACCTGGCCGAGAGCCTCGGCCTGGACGTCGAGGTCCACGCCAGCGGGCCGGCCCACCGCCACCTGATGTCGGCGCTGCGCAACTCGAACTTCTACGAGGTCGCGCTCGTCGGACCCGACTGTCCGAACGTGATTCCCCCGGTGTACCTGTGCGGCTACAGCGACCAGATCGACTGCGTCGACGCCGAGGGCATGGTGTCGGTGCCCGAGGGGCCGGGGCTCGGCGTGACGCTGGACTGGGACTTCATCGAGAAGCACCGCTCGGGCCTGAGCGTCTATGAATGAGGAGCGCTGAGCGCATGTGGATCGACGCGTTCGAGGAGTTGCGCGGCCGGAGGGTGCTGATCACCGGTTCGAGCAGCGGCATCGGCGCGGCCGCCGCGCGAGCCTTCGCCGAATGCGGGTCGACGGTGGCGATTCACTACGCGTCGAAACGCGACAGCGCCGAGCAGCTGCTCGCCGAGATCCGCGGGCAGGGCGGCACGGCGTTCGCCCTGCACGCCGACCTCGGCGTGCAGGGCGCCGGCACCGCGTTGGTCGAGGCCGCGATCGCGGCAATGGGCGGAATCGACATCCTGATCAACAACGCCGGGGCTGCGTTTTCGCGGGTCGCCATCGACCAGTTCGATGCGGCGCTCACGCAACGCATCCTGCAGCTGAACCAGCATTCGGTGATCGAGGCGATTCGCGCCGCGCTGCCGCGGTTGCGCGCGCAGCGCAGCGGCGTCGTGATCAACACGACCTCGATCGCCGTGCGCAATGGCGGCGGCTTCGGCGTATCGCTCTACTCGGCGGCCAAGGGGGCGGTCGAGGCGCTTTCGCGCACCCTCGCGAAGGAAGAGGCGCAGTACGCGATCCGGGTCAATTGCGTCGCGCCCGGCTATATCGATACCCCGATCCACCAGGTGACGTCCGACGAGCAGATCGAACGCTACCTCGCGGCAACGCCGCTCGCACGCGCCGGCCAGGCGCAGGACTGCGTCGGCGTTCTGCTCTTTCTCTCGTGCGAGCGACTGAGCGGATTCATCACCGGACAGACCATCGGCGTCAATGGCGGCATGCACCTGATCTGACGCGCAACCAGCAAGCACCAACAAGGAGACAACATGAAACCGTTCTCGTTCGTAGCAGCCGCGCTAACCGCCCTGTCGATTGGCCTCTCTGGCAACGCATCGGCACAGGAGCCCATCCGCTTCGGTGTCTCGACCGCGGTCTCGGGAGACGCGGCTTCGTACGGCAAGCCGTTCCTCGACGCGATCCAGTTCGTCGCCGAGGAGTTCAACAAGACAGGCGGAATCATGGGCCGCCAGGTGCAGGTCATCTACTACGACGACCGCGGAGTGCCCGACCAGGGACTGCAGGCGGCCAAGAAACTGGTGTTCGACGACAAGGTGCATGTCCTGCAGCCCGGCAGCACGAGCGGCGTGATCCTCACCGCGATGCCGGTCGGAAAGGACGGCAAGGTGGCGATGTGGGGATACGGACTGGCCAAGCAGTGGCTGGTCGAGAGCGAGGGCGCGATCTTTCGTTCCGCGCCGCCCGACCAGGTGATGGTCAGCGGACTGGCCAGCTTCGCGCGAGACCAGCGCAAGCTGCGCCGGGTCGGCATCCTGCACATCGACAACTTCTACGGCGAGAGCACGCGGGACGTCTTCAAGGTGGCCTACGAGAGCGGAGGCGACAAGCCGAAGATCGCGGCGGTTGCCAGCGCTGCGGAGGGCACCCGCGACTTCAGCTCGCAGTTGCTGACACTGTCGCGCAGCAAGTTGGACGGTCTCGTGATCATCGTCACCGGATCGAATTTCGGGCCGGCGTTTCGTCAGGCGCGACAGTTCCTTGGCAAGGACGTGACGCTGATGGCCGACACCCAGATGGCCGATCCGAAGACCCGCGCGGAAATCCAGGAACTGGCGATCGGCGCGTACTACTCGAGCAGCCCGATGACGCCGCTCAATCCCGACCCGGTCTCGCGGCGCTGGGTCGACGCGCTGCGCGCGCGCTTTGGCATCTATCAGGAGATCATGGGGCGTGCAGTGGTCGGGATGACCGTCATGAAGGAGGCGATCGAGCGCGCGAAATCCACCGATTCGGTCGCGGTCATGAAGGCGGTCCACACGATTCGCGACTTCCCGACGCCGGCCGGCATGTTCACCTTTGATCCGCGCGACGGCGAAGCCCTCAAGACCGGCGTCGTGATCGAAGCCAGCGGCGGATCGGACCCGACCAAGGACAAGGTCGTGTTCAGCACGCGCACCAATGATCCGATCTACAAGGAGCGCATCGACTACAAACGGATCTTCGGCGCGGCCTATCGCGACGAGATCTACAAGTTCCACAAGGTCAACTGACGATCCGCTCGATGGACCTCGACTTCGGGTTGCTCGCGAACCAGATCGTCTGGGGAGTGATGGTGGGGATCAGCTACACGCTGCTCGCGATGGCGTTCAGCCTGATCTTCGCCACCTCCAACACGATCAATTTCGCGATCGGCGAGTTCGCGATGCTCGCCGCGTATCTTTGCTACACGGTGCTGTCGAAGCTGCCCGTGGGCTTCGTCGGCGCCGCGTTGGTCGCGATGGTCGCGATCGCGGCGATCGCGATGCTTCTCGAGCGCATCGCGTTTCGGCGCCTGTACAACCTCGACCCGATCCTGGTCCTGATCGGAACGATCGGGCTTTCGTCGATCATCAAGAACCTCGTGTTGATCGCGTGGGGACCCTACTCGATGAGCTTTCCACGCTACTTTCCTGTCGAGCCGGTCATGATCGGCCCGCTGGTGATCATTCCGCAAAACGTCGTCGTGGTCACGGTAGGTGTCGTGGCGATGGTGGGCTTTCACCTGTTCATGACGCGCACCCGACTGGGCACCGCAATGCGCGCGACCGCGCAGAACATCCGCGGCGCGACGCTCGTCGGCGTCAATCCGCGCGCATGCGTGAACCTGTCGTGGGGCCTCGGGGCGGTGATGGCCGGGATCGCCGGCGTGATGATCGCGTTCACCTACAACATCTCGGTCGACATGGGCGCGGCCTCGGGCCTGAAAGGCTTCACCGCGGCGATCCTCGGCGGATTCGGAAATCTGCCGGCGTCGATGGCCGGTGGCGTGGTTCTGGGCGTGGTCGAGAACGCGAGCGCGGAGGTCTTCAGCCACGAGTACAAGGACGTCGTCGCGTTCATGGTGATCGTGCTGATTCTCCTGTTCAAGCCGAGCGGGTTGTTCGCACGCTCGGGCGGGGCGAGACGCATATGACGGTCGCGGCGGCCGGCGCGGTCGCGGCCCGCAACCTTCGCACGCTAATCGTCGCCCATGTGGTGGCGGTAGCGTTGCTGCTCGCGGTGCCCTTCGTGTTCGGCGAGCATGTATTCGTGCTCGGGCTGTTCGTCAAGATCTTCCTCGGGGTCACGGTCCTGATGGGATTTCTGGTCATCCTGGGATTCAGCAAGCAGTTTTCGCTGGCTCAGGTGGCGATCTACGGCATCGGCGCATACCTGGCGGCGAACCTGACCGCGAAGCTCGGCATCGGGTTCCTGCCCGCGCTGCTCGCCAGCGGATTGGTCGCGGGGCTGGTCGGGGCGCTGGTGGCGATTCCGGGAGCGAAGTTCGTCGGACCATGGCTTGCGCTGGTGACCTTCGCGTTCGCCGAGATCGTGCGCATCCTGATGTCGCGCCTGAAGCCGCTGACTGGCGGAACCGCGGGGTTTCGCAACATCCCGCGGCCCGAGATCTTCGGCTATCAGTTCAAGGCCGAAGCCGACTACTACTTCCTGTTCCTGGCGATCGCACTGCTCGCGTACCTGTTGACCTTGCGCTTTCGGCACTCGCCGTATGGCCGCATCGCACTGGCGATCGGCGACAACCCGGACATCGTCGCGAGCCTGGGGATCAACGTCTTCCGTCACCGCATCTTCGCGTTCTTCGTCGGCTCGATGTTCGCCGGCTTCGCGGGCGCGGGTTTCGCTTCGTACGCCACCTACATCAGCCCCGAGAGCTTCGGGCTGGCACACACGATCCAGTACCTGACGATGCTCGTCGTCGGTGGACTCGAGAGCATCCCGGGCGCCATCCTGGCCGTGGTCTTCTTCACGCTCTCGCACAACCAGTTGATGGCCTGGCATCCCTGGGACCTGATTCTCGATGGCGTCATCATCCTGCTGTTCATGAACCTGATGCCGCGCGGCGTGGGCGGAGCGCTCAGCGATTTGTGGCGACGCTGGACGCAGCGCCGCTCTTCGGGTGGAGGCGCGGCGCCGTGAATGCGCTACTCGAGGTTCGCGACGTTCAGGTCAACTTCGGCGGCGTACGCGCCGTCGACGGGGTGAGCTTCGACGTACACGCCGGAGCGATCGCCGGGCTGATCGGTCCCAACGGCTCGGGCAAGACGAGCACCTTCAACCTGATCACCGGGTTCTATTCTCCGAGCGCCGGGGTCGTCAACTTTGCCGGCGAGGCGATCACCGGGCGCGCGCCACACGAGATCGCGCGCCGCGGAGTCGTGCGGACCTTCCAGAACGTCGCGCTGCAACCTGATCGCACGGTGCTCGAGAACGTGATGCTCGGCCTTTACTGCAACCGCCCGGGTCTTTGGCGCGACCTGTTCGACGGGCGGCGCGCGCGCCAGGACGAGCACCGCGTCGCGGAGATCCTCGAGTTGTGCGGGCTGGCCGGGTTGCGCGACGTGCTCAGCCGCAACGTGCCGATCGGATTGCGCCACACGACCGAGCTTGCACGCGCGCTTGCCGCGAATCCGAAGCTGCTGCTGCTCGACGAACCCTGGGCAGGACTCAACGGCGCTGAATCCGCGGTGCTGATCGACACCGTGCGTCGCATCCGGGATTCCGGCATCACCGTGCTCGTGGTCGAGCACAACATGAAGGTCATCATGGAGATATGCGACCGGATCACGGTGCTCGATGCCGGGCGCAAGATCGCCGAAGGCTCGCCCGCCGAGGTGCGCGCGGATCCCGCGGTGATCAGCAGCTATCTCGGTACCGCGGGACACTGAACATGCTCGCGGTGCGCAACCTAAGCGTCGACTACGGTCAGGCAAGAGCGCTGCACGGCGTGTCGATCGACGTTCCGCGCGGGGGGCGCGTCGCGCTCATCGGAGCCAATGGCGCGGGCAAGTCCACCCTGGTCAACGCGATCTGCGGCATCGTCGCGGCCTCGGAAGGCACGGTGGAGTTCGACGGTCAGTCGATGGTACGGCGCGCGCCGGAGCAGATCGTGCGCCTCGGGGTCGTGCAGGTGGCCGAAGGCAGGCAGCTCTTTCCGGGGCTCACGGTCGAGGAAAACCTCCTGATGGGCGCGTATACGGTTGCCGACCGCAAGCAGGTCAGGCATTCGCTTGCCGAGGTGCTCGAGACGTTTCCACTGCTGGCCGAGAGGCGGCGCGCGCTCGCGCAGACGCTCAGCGGCGGCGAACAGCAGATGCTCGCGATCGGGCGCGCGCTAATGTCGCGCCCGAAGATGATGATCTTCGACGAACCGTCGCTCGGGCTCGCGCCGTTGTTCGTGGAGCGCATCTTCTCGGTGCTGGAGGAATTGAGCGCGAGCGGCATTCCGATACTTCTGATCGAACAGAACGTGCGCCTTTCCCTTGCCGTCACGCAGTACGCCTACGTGCTCGAGCGCGGGGAAATCACCCTTGAAGGACCGAGCGAGAAGCTGCTGCTCGATCCGCACGTCGAAGCATCCTACCTGGGGGTTTGAGCGACGCTCGTTGCGGGCGCGCCGGGAGACGCGAGAAGAGATGCACGACGACGGCCGCGAACGACTCCTGCACCACTTGCTGCGCGAACAGGCCTCGCGCCAGCCGGACAAGGCGTTCCTGACGCAGGACACGCGCACGTTCAGCTATGCCCAGGCCGAAGTCGCGACGAACCGGCTCGCGTGCGGCTTTGCCGGCCTGGGCGTGGTCAAGGGCGAGCGCGTCGTCGTGATGATGCCAAGCGGCATCGACATGGCGCTGGTGTGGTTTGCGCTATGCAAGCTGGGCGCGATCATGGTGCCGGTCAACCAGTCCTATCGCGGCGCGATCCTGCTGCATCAGCTCAACACCAGCGACGCTGGTCACGCCGTGCTGCACGCCGAGTCGCTCTCGCCGCTGCTCGAACTGGGCGAGCGTCTGGCCCGGTTTCGGCATGTCGTACTGCTCGACGGCGATGTCGCGTCCGCGGCGCAGGCAAGCGCGCTGGGCGAAGTGCACGCCTTCGAGTCGCTGTTCGCCATCGACGCAACTGCGCGGATGCCGCCCGTCGACGTCTGGGATCCGATGGCGATCTTCTACACGTCGGGAACGACCGGACCGTCAAAAGGGGTGCTGTACGGCCATGGACAGGCCTACGCATCGGCCGTGCCGATGGCCTTGCCGATGGCTGCCGACGACGTGCTCTACTTCTTCAGTCCGATGCACCACGTCGCCCTGCCGGTGTTGTTCGGCGCCGTACTGATCCACGGCGCGAGCATCGTGCTGCGGCCCTCGTTCAGCGTCGGGCATTTCTGGTCCGACGTACGGCGACACCGCGTGACCACCGTGATGATGCTTGGCGCGATCGCCAACTTCCTCTACCGGCAGGCTCCGGGCGACGACGATCGCGATCACGCGCTGCGCAAGGTCCTGATGGTGCCTCTGCTCAAGGATCTGGACGGCTTTTGCCGGCGCTTCGGCTGCGAGGTCTTTACCTGGTTCAACATGACCGAGGTGAACACGCCGATTCATTCCGATGGTTTCAATCTGGTGGACCATCGTTCCTGCGGGCGGGTTCGCGTCGGGACTTCGGCGCGGCTGGTCGACGCCAACGACCGAGCCGTCGCAGAGGGACAGGTCGGCGAATTGGTCTTGCGCACCGATGCGCCGTGGGAGTTGAACCTGGGCTATTGGCGCGAGCCCGAGAAGTCGCTCGAAGCCGTACGCAACCAATGGTTCCACACCGGCGACCTGTTCACCCGGGACAAGGACGGCAACTTCTATTATGTCGATCGTCTGAAGGACGCGATTCGTCGTCGCGGAGAGAACATCTCGTCTTTCGAAGTCGAAGAAGAGATCAACCAGCACCCCGCGGTGCTCGAGTCCGCGGCCGTCGCGGTGCCGGCAGACGAGTCCGAAGACGAGATCAAGGCGGTCGTCGTGCTCAGGCCCGGCGCAGCGCTCGCGGAGATCGATCTGGTGCGGTACCTGATGCCGCGCATGCCCAAGTTCATGATTCCGCGCTACGTTCAGATCGTCGCGGAGCCGCTGGCGAAGACCCCGACCGGCAAGATTCGCAAGGGGCCGTTGCGCGAAGCGGGATCGACCGGGTGCTGGGACGGCACTGCGGCCAACGAACAGGCGGGAGGTTGAAACGGCGATGGCGATTCCGGCAAGTGCGGTAGGAGCAGAGCTCGGCGAGTCTGTGCTGACGGTCACGCCGCGAATGACGATGGCCTACGCCGCCG
>JAHDXY010000116.1 GCA_023384005.1 Burkholderiaceae bacterium
GATCGAGGTTCGCGGCGCCGACGGCGCAGTGCTGGTGAGCGGAACGCAGCCCGGGGGGACGACGCGCAGCATCTCGTTCAGCGATCGGGCATCGCTGATCATCGGCAACGCAGCGTTCGTCAAAGTCGAACTCGACGCGAATCCATTCGACATCGGCCCGCGCTCGCAGGCGGGCGTCGCCCGGTTCACGCTGCCATGAACGCGGCGCCCGACGCGCCGGCGGCGATCGGCTGCCTCGAGCGCAGGCCGACACGCCGGGTGCAGGTGCGCTGGGGCGGGCGCGTGGTCGAGTTGGGCGGCGGCGCGGCGATCGTGGTGCAGTCGATGACCAACACCGACACCGCCGATCCGATCGCGACCGCGGTGCAGGCCGCACAGCTCGCGCGCGCCGGTTCCGAACTGGTGCGCATCACGGTCAACTCGCCCCAAGCCGCCGCCGCGATGCCCGAGATCCGCGCGCAACTCGACCGGATGGGCGTGGACGTGCCGCTGGTGGGCGATTTCCACTACAACGGGCACAAGCTGCTCGCCGACCATGCAGAGTGCGCGCAGGCGCTCTCGAAGTACCGGATCAATCCGGGCAACGTCGGCACGGCGAGCCGTCGCGACGACAACTTCGCGCGGATGATCGAGGTGGCGTGCCGCTGGGACAAGCCGGTGCGAATCGGTGTGAACTGGGGCAGCCTCGACCAGGCGCTGCTCGCACGGATGATGGACGCGAACGCCGCCCGCTCGGTTCCGTGGGACGCGGCGAGCGTGATGCGCGAGGCGCTGGTCGCCTCGGCGATCGACAGCGCCAGGCACGCCGAACGGATCGGGCTCGCCGGCACGCGGATCGTCCTCTCGGCCAAGGTGTCGAGCGTGCAGGACCTGATCGTGGTCTACCGGGACCTCGCGGCGCGTTGCGACTACCCGCTGCACCTCGGGCTCACCGAGGCCGGGATGGGGAGCAAGGGGATCGTCGCGTCGACCGCGGCGCTCGCGGTGCTGCTGCAGGAGGGAATCGGCGACACGATTCGCGTGTCGCTCACCCCCGAGCCCAACGGCGATCGCAGTCGCGAGGTGCTCGTCGCGCAGGAGATCCTGCAGACCATGGGCTTGCGCGCTTTCGCGCCGCTCGTCGTCGCCTGTCCCGGTTGCGGGCGCACCAGCAGCACCTTCTTCCAGGAGCTCGCCGACAGGATCCAGCGCCACCTGCGCGCGCAGATGCCGTCGTGGAAGGCGAACTACCCGGGCGTCGAGTCGATGCAGGTCGCGGTGATGGGCTGCGTGGTCAACGGTCCTGGCGAGAGCCGGCACGCCGACATCGGGATCTCGCTGCCGGGGTCGGACGAGGCGCCGGTGGCGCCGGTGTTCGTCGACGGCGAACGCACGGTCACGCTCAAGGGCGAGCGCATCGCCGAGGAGTTCCAGGCGATCGTCGACGACTACGTCAGGCGTCGCTACGCGCCGGCGGGCATGGCCGCGAAGGCCGAAGCGCCGCAAACCTGATTGCGGAGCGCGAGACGATGACCAGGTCGGAGCGGATCCAGGCGGTGCGCGGCATGAACGACGTGCTCCCCGAGGACGAGGCGCTGTGGCGCCGCTTCGAGGACGCCGTCGCCGGGTGCATGGCGGCCTATGGTTATCGCCGCATCCGCACGCCGATCGTGGAACCGACGCGGCTGTTCGTTCGCGGAATCGGCGAAGTCACCGACATCGTCGAGAAGGAGATGTACTCGTTCACCGATGCGCTCAACGGCGAGGAGCTCACGCTTAGACCCGAGAACACCGCCGGCGTCGTGCGAGCGTCGATCGAGCACAACCTGCTCTACGACGGCCCGAAGCGGCTCTGGTACGCCGGCCCGATGTTCCGTCACGAGAAGCCGCAGAAGGGGCGCTATCGGCAATTCCACCAGGTCGGCGCGGAGGCGATGGGCTTTCCCGGCCCCGACGCCGATGCCGAAGTGATCCTGCTGTGCCAGCGCCTGTGGGACGATCTCGGTTTGACCGGGATCTCGCTCGAACTGAATTCGCTCGGCGAGATCGACGAGCGGCGTGCGCACCGCGACGCGCTGATCGCCTACTTCGAAGCGCACCGCGACGAGCTCGACGAGGACGCGCGCCGGCGGCTGTACAGCAACCCGCTGCGCATCCTCGACACGAAGAACCCGTCGATGCAGGCGTTGGTGCAGGCCGCGCCGCAGCTCGGCGGCTACCTCGGCGAGTCCTCGCGCGCGCACTTCGAGCACCTGCAGGCGCTGCTGCGGGGGCAGAACATCCCGGTTCGGATCAACCCGCGGCTGGTTCGCGGCCTCGACTACTACAACCTCTCGGTGTTCGAGTGGGTCGCCGGCGGGCTCACGGTGTGCGGCGGCGGACGCTACGACCCGCTGGTCGAAATGCTGGGCGGCAAGCCGGCTCCCGCTTGCGGCTTCGCGATCGGCGTCGAGCGCATCCTGGAACTGATGCGCGCCAGCTCGGCCGACGCCGCGCAGTGCGACGTCTACGTCGTGCACCAGGGCGAGGCTGCCGAGGCGGGCGCGTTCCAGGCTGCAGAGCGACTGCGCGACGCGGGGCTCGACGTCGTGCTCAACTGCGGCGGCGGCGGATTCAAGGCGCAGTTCCGCCGCGCCGATGCGAGCGGCGCGTTCCTCGCGGTGATCCTGGGCGAGGACGAAATGAGCAAGGCGCAGGTCTCGCTGAAGTGGCTGCGCGGCGGCGCCGGTGCGGGTGTGGCGGGCGCGCAGCGTACAGTTGCGTTCGCGAGCCTGGTCGACGCGGTGATCGACGCGCTCGCGGGCGATGACGAAGCAGTCGGGAACTGAGCGAAGGAGCGTCGGGCGATGGCCTACGACTTGGAAGAACAGGAACAGATCGCCACGTTGCGGGCCTTCTGGAACAAGTACGGCAATTTCATCCTCACCGTGGTCACGGTCGTGCTGCTCGCCGTCGCCGCTTATCGCGGTTGGGGTTGGTATCAGGCGCGTCAGGCGGCGCAGGCCTCGGTGGCCTACGGCGAGCTGGTCGCGGCGTTCGAGCGCAAGGACGTCTCGAAGGTTCGCGAAACCGCCGGGACGATCTTCGAGCGCTACGGCTCGACCACCTATGGGCAGATGGCCGCGCTGCTCGCAGCGAAGGTCTACTACGACTCGGGCGACCTGAAGGCGGCGAAGGCGCCGCTGCAGTGGGCAGTGGACAAAGCGCGCGACCAGGAGTTTCGCAGCGTCGCGCGGGTGAGGCTCGCCGGCCTGCTGCTCGACGAAAAGGCATACGACGAGGCGCTCGCCTTGCTGCCAGCCGACGGTGCGGGCCCCTACGCCGGCGAGTTCGCCGACCGTCGCGGCGACGTGCTCGTCGCACAGGGCAAGGTCGCCGAGGCGCGCGCCGCCTACCGACTCGCGCTCGAGAAACTCGACGCGCGCAGTCCGCTGCGCCGGCTGGTCCAGATCAAGCTCGACGGAATCGCGGGGGAGCCGTCGTGAGCCGGAGCGTGCCGCGTTCGATTTCGGGTCCGATTTCGCGCGCGCGGGTCGCGCTCCTCGTGCTGGGCGCGCTCGCGCTGGGAGGCTGCGGCAGTTTCTGGCCGTGGTCGGGCCCGGCGAAGCCGAAGATCCCGGATCCCCCGGCCGTGAGCGCGCCGGTTCCATCACGCGTGGCGTGGACGCACCGGATCGGTCCGTCGCGGGAGGGGTTCACCCCGGTGGTCGCCGCTGGCAGCGTCTACGCCGCGTCGTCGCAGGGAACGGTCGCACGCCTCGACGCAGTCACCGGTGCCGTCGTGTGGCAGGTCGACCTGGGCATCCGGCTGACATCGGGCGTGGGCGCCGACGGGAGCATCGTCGCGATCGCGGCGCGCGACGGAACGCTGATCGCCCTGGACGCTCAAGGCCAGCGCAAGTGGAGCGTGCCGCTGGGAGCGGAGGCGGCGAGCGTTCCGGCGGTCGGGCTCGGTCTGGTGCTGGTGCGTGGTTCGGACAACCGCGTCCAGGCATTCGATTCGGATACCGGCAAGCGGCGCTGGGCGTTGCAGCGCCAGACGCCGCCGCTCGTCTTGCGCCAGACCGCGTCGATCGCGATCTCGCCGGGGATCGCCTACGCCGGCCTGCCCGGCGGGCGCCTGGTCGCGCTCAGCCTCGAGAGCGGCGCGTTGCGCTGGGAGGCCGCCGTGGGCCAGCCGCGCGGGGCGACCGAGATCGAGCGCATCGCCGACGTGGTCGGTTCGCCGCTGGTGAGCGGGCGCGAAGTCTGCGCGGTCAGCTACCAGGGCAGGCTCGGCTGCTACGACGCGTCGGGCGGGCGCCTGCTGTGGTCGCGCGAAGTCTCCAGCGCCCGCGGGCTGGACGTCGACGCGCGCCTGGTCGTCGCGGCCGACGACGGAGATCGCCTGCACGCATTCTCGCGTACCGGAAGCAGTCTCTGGCGCCAGGACAAACTCGCGCGGCGCGGGGTCTCGGCGCCGCTGTCGATCGGACCGGTCGTCGCGCTCGGTGACTACCAGGGCTTCGTCTACCTGCTGTCGCGCGACGACGGCGCGATCGCGGCACGTTTCGCCACCGACGGCACCGCGATCGTCGCCGCGCCGGTCGCGGCCGGCCGGATCGCCGTCGCGCAAACGCGCGGCGGCTCGCTCGTGGGTATCGCGCTCGAGTAGCGCGAGCATTGCGATGACGACCGAGCGCACGCGCCGCGACAGGAAGTCGCGATGAGCGCGGTACCGGTGCTCGCGATCGTCGGACGGCCCAACGTCGGGAAATCGACGCTGTTCAACCGGCTCACGCGCAGCCGCGACGCGATCGTGCACGACCGCCCGGGCCTGACGCGCGACCGCCACTACGGCAGGGCGCGTCTGGACGAGCTCACCTTCATCGTGATCGACACCGGCGGTTTCGAACCCCAGGCCAAGGACGGAATCGAGGCGCTGATGGCGCGCCAGGCGCGCCAGGCGGTTCTCGAGGCGGACGTGGTCGTGTTCGTCGTCGACGGGCGCGCCGGCCTCACCGGGCACGACGCGCAGATTGCCACCGAACTGCGGCGCAGCGCGCGCCGCTTGCTGGTCGCGGTGAACAAGACCGAGGGCATGCCGCGCGAGTCGGTGATCGCCGAGTTCCATTCTCTCGGGCTGGGCGACCCGATCCCGATCTCGTCGGCCCACGGCGAAGGCGTGCACGAGCTGATCGAGGCGGCGCTCGCGCCGCAGTTCGCCGCCCGTGAGGCGCTCGCCGCCGCAGATGGCGAAGCCGGGGAGCAGTCCGCGGCGCGGCCCACGGCGCAGTCGACCGACGAAACGCCAGACGCACCGGTTCGCGTGAAGGTCGCCGTCGTCGGGCGGCCGAACGCCGGGAAGTCGACGCTGATCAACACGCTGATCGGCGAAGATCGGCTGATCGCGTTCGACCAGCCGGGAACGACCCGCGACGCGGTGGCGGTCGAGTTCGAGCGCGCGGGCAAGCCCTACACGCTGATCGACACGGCCGGCGTTCGCCGCCGCGGCAAGGTGACCGACGTGATCGAGAAGTTCTCGGTCGTCAAGACGCTGCAGGCGATCGAGGACTGCAACGTCTGCGTCCTGCTGATCGACGCGACCGAGGGCGTGGCCGAACAGGACGCGAGCATCGCCGGGTACGTGCTCGAAGCCGGGCGTGCGGTGGTGGTCGCGGTCAACAAATGGGACGCGATCGCCGCGGCGGACCGCGCACGCCTGAAGTCCGAACTCGAGCGCAAGCTGCACTTCCTCGGCTACGCGCGCACCCACATGATCTCGGCGCTGCGCGGTGCCGGGGTGGGCGCGGTGATGCGGTCGGTCGACGACGCCTTCGCCGCCGCCACGTGCAGGCTCCCGACGCCCAAGCTCACCCGCGCGCTGCTCGCCGCGGTCGAGCACCAGCAGCCGCCGCGACGCGGGCCGGTGCGCCCGAAGATGCGCTACGCGCACCAGGGCGGGCGCAATCCGCCGATCGTCGTGATCCACGGCAGCGCGCTCGACGCGGTTCCCGAGACTTATCGCCGCTACCTCGAAGGATGGTTTCGCGACAAGTTCGCGCTCGAGGGAACGCCGCTGCGTATCGAGTTCCGCAACTCCCGCAACCCTTACGTGCAGCAAGGCCGGACCTAGTCGAACGGCGCGCGATCACCACCACCGTCGCGCGAATGCGGGTATATTCATTGATCGACTTCGGCCGCAGGGCTTGAAGTTGTCGCACCGCGCCCCCACAACACCACAAGACGGACAAACGGAGCCGATATGAGCAACAAAGGGCAGTTACTACAAGACCCGTTTCTGAACCTGCTGCGCAAGGAGCACGTTCCGGTCTCGATCTACCTCGTCAACGGCATCAAGCTGCAAGGCCAGATCGAGTCCTTCGACCAATACGTCGTGCTATTGCGCAATACGGTCACCCAGATGGTTTACAAACACGCGATTTCCACGGTGGTGCCGGCACGCGCGGTCAATTTCCAGCAAGAGGGCGAAGCAACCTGAGCTCGCCGGCCCCTTCCCCCACTGTCCTGCTGCTCGGGGTCGGCTTCGGCCCCGCGGTACCCGACGAACGTTCGCTCGACGAGATCGATGCATTGGCGCAGTCGGCCGGATTGCGCCCTGTCGCCAGGCTCGCGCTGCGCCGCGCGCGGCAGGACGCGGCGCTTTGCCTTGGCTCGGGCAAGGCCGAGGAGATCGGCCGGATGCTGAGCGAGCAGTCGATCGATTGCGTGGTGTTCGACACGCCGCTCTCTCCGGTGCAGCAGCGCAACCTGAACCGGCTCTGGGGCGTCGCAGTGATCGAGCGCACCGAGCTGATCCTGAACATCTTCGCGCAGCGCGCGCGCAGCAACGAGGGCAAGCTGCAAGTCGAGCTCGCCCGGATCGAACACCAGCTCACGCGCCTCGTTCGCGGCTGGACCCACCTCGAGCGCCAGCGTGGCGGGATCGGCCAGCGCGGCGGCCCGGGCGAGAAGCAGATCGAACTCGACCGCCGGATGCTCGACTCGCGTGCGCGCCAGCTTCGGCTCAAGCTGGGCAAGCTTGAACGCCAGCGGCGCACCCGCAGGCGCTCGCGCGATCGTCGCAGCGCTTTCAAGGTCTCGCTGGTCGGCTACACCAACGCCGGCAAGTCCACGCTGTTCAACGCGCTCACCGGCGAAGGCACCTACGAGGCCGACAAGCTGTTCGCGACGCTCGACACGCTCACCCGCCGGCTGCGCTTGCCGGGGGGCCAGGAAATCGTGCTCTCGGACACGGTAGGATTCGTGCGCGACCTCCCGCACCAGTTGATCGACGCGTTTCGCGCCACTCTAGAGGAGACCGCGCAGGCCGACCTGCTCGTGCACGTGGTCGACGCGAGTTCGCCAGAGCG
This sequence comes from Burkholderiaceae bacterium, assembly GCA_023384005.1. GTDB lineage: Bacteria > Pseudomonadota > Gammaproteobacteria > Burkholderiales > Burkholderiaceae_E > Quisquiliibacterium. Next base: position 7,332 of record JAHDXY010000116.1, read on the forward strand.
CGAATCGCAAATCGAGGAAGTCGAGCGCGTGCTCGCCGAGATCGGCGCCGACGAGGTCCCGATGCTGGTCGCGCTGAACAAGATCGACCTCAGCGGCCTCGCGCCCGAAGAGCATCGCGCCCCCTGTGGTACCATCGAACGCTTGCTCGTGAGCGCCCGCACCGGCGCTGGAATCGAATCGCTGAGGACGGCGCTCGCGGAGCGCGCCGATGCGGCACGAAGCGGGCGGGGATCAGGGTCGAAGCACGAGTTCGCGCTGATTGACCAGGAGCCGGCGTCCGACGCCCCGGAAAGCGGCGAAATCGGCAAACCACGGGCGCGGGCGCTTGCCTGAACATCCAACATTTCCAGTATGCGACAGACGATGCGCAGATTTTTTTCGCTCAACGATCCCGGCTGGGGTCGCGGGCAGGGTTCCGAAGGCGGCGACTCCGGTCGCGGCAACGGACCGCGTCCGCCCAGGCAAAGCGAGGGTCCCCCGGACCTCGACGAACTGTGGCGCGATTTCAATCGCAAGCTGAACGGCATGTTCGGGCGCTCGCGCGGCGGCGGCGGCAGCCAGCCCCCAGGCACGGGCGGCAGCGGCCCTTCGTTCAAGGGCGCGGGGGCCGGCGTCGGCCTGCTCGCGCTGGTCGTGATGCTGCTGTGGCTGGGAAGCGGTTTCTACATCGTGCCCGAGGGCCAGGCGGCGGCGATTCTTCGCTTCGGCGAGTTTCGCACCGTGGTCGACCGCGCCGGCTTCACCTGGCGCATCCCGTATCCGATCGAAACGCACGAACTGGTCAACGTCCAGCAGTTGCGCCAGGTCGAGATCGGCTACCGCAGCAACGTCAAGAACAAGGTGCTCAAGGAGTCGCTGATGCTCACCGAGGACCAGAGCATCGTCGACATCCAGTTCGCGGTCCAGTATCGGCTGGGCGATCCGGTGGCATGGTTGTTCAACAACAATCCCGGCCCGGTTCCCGAGGAACTGATTCGCCAGGCTTCCGAAACCGCGATGCGGGAAGTGGTCGCGAGGCGCGGCGTCGACCAGGTGCTCTACGAGGAAAAGGAAGACGTCGCCAAGGACACGCGAATCCTCACGCAGAAGATCGTCGACAAATACAAGTCGGGCATCTCGGTGATCGACGTCACGATCCAGCAGGCGCAGCCGCCCGAGCAGGTGCAGGCGGCGTTCGAAGACGCGAACAAGGCGGCGCAGGACCGGGAGCGGCTGATCAACGAAGGCCGCGCCTACGCCAATGACGTGATCCCGAAGGCGCGCGGTACGGCGGCGCGGCTGGGCCAGGAAGCCGAAGGCTACAAGCAGCGCGTGATCGCCTCGGCCGAAGGCGACGCGAGCCGTTTCCGCCAGGTGCTCACCGAGTACAGCAAGGCGCCGCAGGTCACGCGCGAGCGGATGTACCTGGAAACCATGCAGCAGGTGTTCACGAACACCAGCAAGATCTACGTCGAGTCCCGCAGTGGCGGCAATCTTCTCTACCTGCCGCTCGACAAGCTGATGCAGCAGGCCACCGCCAACACCGATGCCGCACGCGGCGCGTCGGCCGCCGCAGAGCGCGCCGACGGTTCGCCGGAGCCGGCGCGCCCGCGCGACACGAGCGCGCGATCGCGTGATCGCGACAGCGGGCGCTGAGGAGCAGTTGCGATGAACCGAATCATTCCGATCATGCTGGGGGCACTGCTGGTGTTCGGCGCGCTCTCGTCCACGCTGTTCGTCGTCGACCAGCGCCAGTTCGCGGTCGTCTACGCACTTGGCGAGATCCGCCAGGTGATCGACCAGCCGGGCCTGCACTTCAAGCTGCCGCCTCCGTTCCAGAACGTCCAGTACTTCGACCGCCGGATTCTCACGATCGACACCGCCGACATCGATCGCTTCATCACCTCGGAAAAGCTCAACATCCAGATCGACACCTTCGTGAAGTGGAGGATCGTCGATCCGCGCCAGTTCGTGCGTTCGGTCCAGGGCAGCGAGCTCATCGCCGGTGATCGCATTTCGCGCAGCCTGCGCGATTCGCTGAACAACGAGATCGCCAAGCGCACCGTGTCCGACGTCATCTCGGGCACGCGCGACGAGATCACCGAGAACGTTCGCAGCAAGGTCAACGACGACGCCAAGCAGCTCGGAGCCGAGATCGTCGACGTGCGCCTCAAGCGTGTCGACTTCGCGCCCGAGGTCCAGGAACGGGTGTTCGACCGAATGCAGTCCGAACGCAAGCGCGTGGCCAACGAGCGCCGCGCCACCGGCTCGGCCGAGTCGGAAAAGATCCGCGCCGACGCCGATCGCCAGCGCGAAGTCATTCTCGCCGAAGCCTATCGCGACGCCCAGAAGCTGCGCGGCGAGGGCGACGGGAAGGCGGCCAGCACCTACTCGGCGGCATACGGACAGAACGCCGAGTTCGCCAGTTTCTACCGCAGCCTCGAGGCCTATCGCGAGTCGTTTCGCTCGCGCAACGACGTCCTCGTGCTCGATCCCTCGGCCGAGTTCTTCAAGTACTTCAAGGGCGCATCGCCGTCGTCCCCGGCGCGCGCGAAGTAAGCGGGCAATGGGCGAGCCGCTGGTTCTCGCTATAGGCATGGTGCTCGTCATCGAAGGGTTGATGCCGCTGGTGTCGCCCGCGCAGTGGCGCGCCGCGGTCGCGCGGATCGCCGCGCTGCGCGACGGCCAGATCCGGTTCGTGGGACTGGGAGCCGTCGCGATCGGCGCCTTGCTGATCATCCTCTGATACGGAGCGCGCGCGTGCCCAACTGGCTGCTGCCCGAGAGCGTCGCCGACGTGCTGCCTTGCGAGGCGCGCGCGATCGAGAACCTTCGCCGGCGCCTGCTCGATCTCTATCGGACCTACGGCTACGAACTGGTCATGCCGCCGATGTTCGAGTACGTCGAGTCGCTGCTCACCGGCGCGGGGGTCGACCTGTCGTTGCTCACCTTCAAGATGGTCGATCAGCTCTCGGGGCGAACGCTCGGCCTGAGGGCCGACATGACGCCTCAGGTGGCGCGAATCGACGCGCACCTGCTCGACCGCGCCGGAGTCGCGCGGCTGTGCTACGCCGGCTCGGTGCTGCACGCGAGGCCCGCGGGGCTGCTCGCTAGCCGCGAGCCATTGCAGATCGGCGCCGAGATCTACGGTCACGCCGGAATCGAAGCCGACCTCGAAGTGATCGAGCTGATGGTTGCCTCGCTCGAAGCCGCCGGGGTCGCAACGGTGCGCCTCGACCTCTGCCATGCCGGGATCGTGCCCGCGCTGGTTGCGCTCGACGCGCGGGTGAACAGCGAAGAGGTCTACGTGTATCTGCAGCGAAAGGACGTTCCCGGCCTGCGCGGTGCGCTCGCCAGCGCCGATCCGGTCGTGCGCGACGCGCTGCTGGAGCTGGTCAATCTCTACGGTCCGCTCGACGGCCCGCAGTCAGTCCTCGCACGCGCACGCGCCGTGCTTCCGCCGCTCGCCGGAGTCGACTCCGCGCTCGACACGCTCGAGCGTCTCGCGGAGCACGGCCTTTGGCGACGCCACCCGCGGGTGGAGCGTTCGGTCGATCTCGCGGACCTGCGCGGGCACCGCTACCACACGGCGATCACCTTCGCCGCCTATGTCGATGCGAGCCCGAACGCGGTCGCCAGGGGCGGGCGCTACGACGACATCGGTTCGGCCTTCGGACGCGCGCGTCCCGCGACCGGGTTCTCGCTGGAGTTGCGCGAGCTCGCCGCACTGCAGCCGCCCGACCCGCCGGCAGTGGCGGTTCGCGCGCCCTGGTCCGACGACCGCGCGCTCGCCGCGCAGGTGCAGGCGCTGCGCGCGGCAGGCGAGATCGTCGTGAGCGTGCTTCCGGGCCATGAACACGAGCAGCAGGAGTACGCGTGCGACCGTGAACTCGCGATCGTCGATGGTCAGTGGCGGCTGGTCGCGATCGGCGAGCGAGTGAACCGCGACTGATCAAATCGAAGCGGCGCGCTGCGCTCGCGCACCCGAACGGAAACAGACATGGGAAAGAACGTCGTGGTCATCGGCACCCAGTGGGGTGACGAGGGCAAGGGCAAACTGGTCGACTGGCTCACCGAGTCCGCGCAAGGCGTGGTCCGGTTCCAGGGCGGGCACAATGCCGGACACACGCTGGTGATAGGCGCGCGCAAGACCGTCCTGCGGCTAATTCCCTCGGGCATCCTGCGCGAGGCCGTCGTCTGCTATATCGGCAACGGCGTCGTGCTTTCGCCGGAGGCCCTGCTGCAGGAAATCGGCGAGCTCGAATCGGCTGGCGTGTCGGTTCGGGATCGGCTGCGAATCAGCGAGGCCTGTCCGTTGATCCTTCCGTACCACGTCGCGCTCGACCGGGCGCGCGAAGTGAAGAAGGGCGAAGCCAAGATCGGAACCACCGGTCGCGGCATCGGCCCAGCCTACGAAGACAAGGTCGCGCGGCGCGCGCTGCGCGTGCGCGACCTGTTCGCGCCGCAGCGGCTGCGCGAGCGCGTCGCCGAAGTCCTCGATCTGCACAACTTCGTGCTCACGCGCTACCTGGGAGCCGATGCGCTCGACCCGGACCAGGTCGCCGACGGAGTGCTCGCGCTCGCCGATCGCGTCGCGCCGATGGTGGCCGACGTTCCGCGCCTGCTCGCCCAGGCGATGGCACGCGGCGACAACCTCCTGTTCGAAGGCGCGCAAGGAGCGCTGCTCGACGTCGACCATGGCACCTATCCGTTTGTCACGAGCAGCAACTGCGTCTCCGGCGCTGCGGCCGCGGGCGCCGGCGTCGGGCCGCAGGCGCTGCACTACGTGCTCGGAATCACCAAGGCGTACACGACGCGCGTCGGGTCCGGCCCTTTCCCGACCGAGCTGTTCGACGAATCCGGCAAGCACCTCGCGACGAAGGGCAACGAATTCGGTGCGGTCACCGGAAGACCGCGGCGCACCGGCTGGTTCGACGCGCCCGCTCTCAAGCGCTCGATCCAGCTCAACGGCGTGACCGGACTGTGCGTGACCAAGCTCG
>JAHDXY010000117.1 GCA_023384005.1 Burkholderiaceae bacterium
GTCGCTACGACGGCATTCTCGGCGTGCTCGCGGGCATCGAAGTCGCGCGCTCGTTGCGCGACGACGCGATCGACCTCGATCATCCGCTCGAGGTGGTCGACTTCCTGGCCGAAGAACCGAACAAGTTCGGGCTTTCCTGCGTCGGCAGCCGTTCCTGGGCCGGATTGCTCGACGCCGCGAGCATGGCCGCGCGCGCGCCCGACGGCGAGGACTTCGCCACTGCACTGCGGGCGGTGACCGGCAAGACGGCGGACCCGAATGCCGGCGCCCGGGGCGCGGGCTCGGTCGCGGCTTTCGTCGAACTGCACATCGAGCAGGGACCGGTGCTCGAAGAGAAGTCGATCGCGATCGGCGTGGTCACGGCGATCGTCGGCATTCGCCGCCTGCGCCTGAGCATCACCGGCCGCGCCGATCACGCCGGGACCACCCCGATGGACATCCGGCGCGACGCGCTGGTCGGCGCGAGCCGGGTCATCGACGCGATCCATCGCCTGGCGAGCGCCGGCGATCGAAACCAGGGCTATCTGGTCGCGACCGTTGGCCACATCCAGGTCGAGCCGAACGCGATCAACGCAGTGCCGGCACGAGTCGATCTGGTGCTCGAGATGCGAAGCGACCGCGTCGCTTCGCTCGATGCGTTGACGGCATCGATCGACTCCGATCTCGCGCGCCTGCTCGAACCGCTCGGGCTCGGCTGGACGGTGCTGGAACTGAGCCGCACCGAGCCCACGCTTTGCGCGCCGGCGATCCAGGACGTGATCGAAGCCTCGGCCGGGGCGCTCGGTTACGCGAGCATCCGCCTGCCCAGCGGCGCCGGGCACGACGCCGCCTTCGTGAGCCGTTGCGGCCCGGTCGGCATGATCTTCATCCCCTGCCTGAACGGGCGCAGTCATTGCGCGCAGGAGTCGATCACGCCAGAGCAGGCGTGCGACGGCGCCCGCGTGCTGCGCGAGACGCTGCTTCGGCTCGACCGTGACGGCGCTCGCGAAGGCGGCTTCGACGCGGGCGCGCGACGCGCCGGGATCGGCGAGCGCAGCTGATGCCCGTACCCTTGCCCCCGCCGCACCCGGACGAGCGCCACTCGTTGCGGGGCTTCCTGGCGCAGCTCGCCGCGCGCGGGGAACTGGCGACGGTCGATTCGCCGATGGATCCGGGCGGTTTCGATCTGTCGGCCTGCTTGTCCGCGCTCGACGGCGGCCCGGCGCTCGTGTTCACCAATACCGGGCCGAGCGCGATTCCCGTGGTCGGCAACGTGCTGGATTCGATCGATCGCATTGCGTTCGGTCTGGGTACGGCGCGCTCGAAGCTGACGACGCGCATCGCCGCCGCGATCGCGAATCCGCTGCCATCGAGGGTCGTCCCGCATGGCCCGGTGCACGAAGTCGAGCTGGCGGCTGACCTGACCCTGTTGCCGGTTCCGCGTTTCTTCGAACACGAGACCGGACCGTACATCACCGCCGGGTGCATCGTCGCGAAGGATCGCGTCAGCGGTCAGCGCAACCTCTCGTATGCCCGGCTCAAGGTGCTCGGCGCCGACAGGGCGCTGATCGGCATCGCGCCCAATCACCATCTGGCCGTTCTGGCGCGCGCGGCGGGCGCCCGCGGCGAACGCCTGCCAATCGCGGTCACGCTGGGAAACCATCCCGCGGTGCTGATCGCGGCGGCGCTTTACCTGAAGCTGGGCGACGACGAACTGGAGGTGGCCGGCGCGCTGCTCGGCGAACCGGTCGCGACCGTGCGCTGCAGGAACAGCGATCTGTGCGTGCCGGCGAACGCCGAGATCGTCATCGAGGCCGAGATCGATACGACCGAGACGGTCGAGGAAGGTCCGGTGAGCGAATACCACGGAATGTACGAGCGCTACGGCAGCGGCTACGTGGCGACGGTCAAGGCGATCACGCGTCGGCGCGACGCGATGCTGCAGGTCGTCGAGCCCGGATTTCATCTCGAGCACGTGCTGCTCGGCGGCGTCGCGATCGCGGCAGGACTGCAGTCCCAACTGAAGGCGGTCGTTCCCGCCGTGCACGGAGTCGCCGTGTCGAACAGCGGCTGCGGACGCCTGTCGGCAGTGGTCGCGCTCGCGCCCGACCATCACCCAGGCGACGCGGCGAAGTCGATCCTGGCGGCCCTCGGCGCGGTGAACCTGATCAAGCAGGTCACGGTCGTCGACGACGACATCGATCCGTGGGACGAGGCGGCCGTGCAGTGGGCGATCGCGACGCGAATGCGCGCCGACCGCGACATCGTCGTGGTCGAGGGCGTGCGCACCGATCGCTCGGAACCGATGAAGCTCGGCGGAACGATCGCCAAGTACGGATTCAACGCGACCAGGCGCGCCGCGGATCGCGACGACTGGACCCGTGCGCTGCCGCCCGCATCGGCGCGCGAACGCGTCGCCGCAGTCGTCGATGCGATCCGCCAGGGCGCGCGGCGGCCTGACTGAAACAAGGACGGAGGGAGTACTGCGATGGGGCGGATTCTGAATGCACGCGATGTCGAGGCCGCGATCAAGGGGGGCTCGGTGTTCGCCTGCGGCGGGGGCGGCTGGGCCGCGCACGGCCGGATGCTGGGCACCGCGGCGGTCAACGCCGGGCAGCCGGAGCTGGTCGCGATGAGCGAGGTCCCCGACGACGCCTGGATCGCCACCGCGGCGGCGATCGGCGCGCCCGGCGGAACGACCGACTGGCAGATGCTCGGCGTCGACTACGTCAAGGCGGTGCAGCTCCTGCAGCACGAACTCGGCGCGCCGATCTACGGCCTGATCATCGGCCAGAACGGCAAGTCGAGCACGCTAAACGGCTGGTTGCCCTCGGCATTGCTCGGCGTCAAGGTGATCGACGCGGTGGGCGACATCCGCGCCCACCCGACCGGAGACATGGGGTCGATCGGGCTGGCCAACAGCACCGAGCCGATGATCCAGACGGCGGTCGGCGGCAACCGCGCGGCCAACGCCTACATCGAGCTGTGCGTGCGCGGGCCGACCGCGAAAGTCTCGCCGATTCTGCGAACTGCCGCCGACATGGCCGGCGGCTTCATCGCGTCGTGCCGCAACCCGGTGCGCGCGGCATACGTGCGCAGCAACGCCGCGCTCGGGGGCATCTCGATGGCGCTCGAACTCGGCGAGGCGATCCTCGGCGCCGAGGCGCGCGGCGGCGCTGCCGTGATCGAAGCGATCTGCGCGAAAACGCGCGGCACGATCATCTTCGAGGGAGTCGTCAGCGCCAAGTCGGTCGTCTACACGCCAGAGGCCTTCGACATCGGCACGATCACGATCGGGTCGGGTCGGGCGTCGTGCGTGCTGCACGTGATGAACGAATACATGGCGGCGGCCAACGCCGGGGGCGAGCGGCTCGCGACCTACCCCGACGTGATCGCGACGCTGGATTCGAACGGCGAGCCGATCAGTTCGGGCGACGTCCGTGAAGGCATGCGACTGCACGTTCTTCGCGTCGCGAAGGGCGACCTGCCGCTGTCCTCGAGCGTCACCGATCCATCGGTCTATCCGGTGGTCGAAAAGGCCCTCGGACTCGATATCTCCAGCTATGCGCTGGGCACCGGGGAGGCTCGATGAACAAGCGCCGCTTCGAAGTCACTGGCGGGTCGGCGCTGCGCTGCAAGGGCTGGCGACAGGAAGGATTGCTGCGCCTGCTCGAGAACGTGCTGGCCGTCGGCGAGGATCCGTCGAACCTGGTCGTCTACGCGGCGCTGGGCAAAGCGGCGCGCAACTGGCCGTCTCACGAGCGCATCGTCGCGACCCTGAAGACGATGGACGAGGGCGAGACGCTGGTGGTGCAATCGGGCAAGCCGATCGGATTGATGCGAACGCACGAGAAGGCGCCGCTCGTCGTGATGGCCAACTGCAACATGGTCGGCCAGTGGGCCAAGGCGGAGAACTTCTACGAACTCGAGCGCAAGGGACTGATCTGCTGGGGCGGCCTGACCGCGGGCGACTGGCAGTACATCGGCTCGCAGGGCGTGATCCAGGGCACCTACGAGATCCTCGCCCGTATCGCCGAACGTCATTTCGGCGGCAGTCTCGCCGGGCGCCTCGTCCTCACCGCCGGGCTCGGCGGAATGGGCGGCGCGCAACCGCTCGCGGCCAGGATGGCCGGGGCGGCGATCCTGTGCGTGGAGGTCGACGAAGCGCGGATCGCGAAGCGCATCGAGACGGCCTACCTCGATGCGACGGCGCCCGACCTCGACACGGCACTGTCGATGCTGGGCGAGGCGCAGGCTGCCCGGCGCGCGTTGTCGGTCGGGTTGTGCGCGAACGCCGCCGACGTCTTCCCGCAGTTGCAGGCCCGGGGAATCGTGCCCGACGTCGTCACCGACCAGACCTCAGCGCACGACCTGCTCTACGGCTATGTCCCGGCCGGGTTCTCGCTCGACGCGGTTCGCGAGCTGCGTTCGCGCGATCCTGCCCGGCTGATGCAGGCCAGCACCGAATCGATCGTCGTGCAGGTGCGCGCGATGCTCGCGTTCCAGAAGGCCGGGTCGGTCGTCTTCGACAACGGCAACCTGATCCGCACGCAGGCGAAAAACGGCGGCGTGGCGAACGCCTTCGACATCCCGATCTTCACCGAGGCGTTCCTGCGCCCGATGTTCAGCAGGGCGATCGGACCGTTTCGCTGGATCGCACTGTCGAACGATCCGGCCGACATCGCAAAGATCGACGAATACCTGCTGCAGCGTTTCGCCGACAACCGCAGCATCAGCAACTGGATCGGCCTGGCGCGCGAGCACATCCGCTTCGAGGGCCTGCCGGCGCGCATCGCCTGGATGGGCCACGGCGAGCGCACCGAACTCGCGCTCGCCGTCAACCGGATGGTCGCCGAGGGCCTGCTCGGCGCACCGGTCGCGTTCACCCGGGACCACCTGGACGCGGGCGCGATGGCGCACCCGAACATCATGACCGAGAACATGCGCGACGGTTCCGATGCGATCGCGGACTGGCCGCTGCTCAACGCGATGCTGGCCTGCTCGTCGCAGGCCGATCTGGTCGCGATCCACTCGGGTGGCGGCGGCTACAGCGGTTACATGACCAGCGCCGGCCTGACCCTGATCGCCGATGGAACGGCCGCCGCCGAACAACGGCTGAGACTGAGCCTCGACAACGACACGTCGCTCGGGATCATGCGCTATGCCGACGCCGGCTATGCCGAGGCACTCGATGAAGCTGCACGCACGAAGCTGAACCACTATCAACTCTGAGACGAGGAGAAAGACCATGAAAGCGAACAAGTTCCTGATTGCGCTCGCCACGACGTTCGTCGTGTCTTGCGGTGCGCATGCCCAGAATCCGATCATCCTGAAGGTGCATTCGTTCTCCAGCCCGCAGGCGCCGGAAGCGGTTCATCACATGCTGCCGCTGATCGAGAAGATCGCGAAGGACTCCAACGGCCGGCTCAAGCTCGAGTTCTATCCGAGCATGCAGCTCGGCGGGAAGGTCACCGACCTGATCCAGCAGCTCGAAGACGGCGTGGTCGACATCGTGATCACGATTCCGGGCGCGACGCCGAACCGCTTCCCGATGCTTCAGGCGACCGACCTTCCGTTCACCAACGTCGGCACGTCGGCGGGCCAGACGCCGGCGGTGCTCGAGTGGGTGCAGAAATGGCTGCTGGGCAACGAGTTCAAGGGCATCAAGATCGTCCACCTGCACACGACCGACGCCGCGGTGCTGCACACGACCAAGAAGCCGGTGAAGACAATGGCCGATCTCTCGGGCATGAAGATCCGCGTTCCCGGGCGCTTCGTCGGCGAGGCCGTCAAGACGCTGGGCGGCACTCCGGTCGGCGTCGCCTTGCCGGAGATCTACGAGAACCTGCAGCGCGGCCAGCTCGACGGCATGACGATCAACTGGGCGATCATGACGCCGTACAAGTTCCAGGAAGTCACCAAGTTCCACATGGAATCGCCGCTGTACCAGAACCCGATCATGACCCTGATGCGCCAGGCCTCCTACGACAAGCTGCCCAACGACCTGAAGAAGGTCATCGACGACAACATCGGGGTCGCCTATTCGACCGGCATCGCCAGGAAGATCGACGAGCTGACCGTCCCGGCAAAGAAAGCGATCAGGGACGCGGGCGGCACGCTCTACTCGCTCTCGCCCGAGGAGTTCGCCAAGTGGCGCACGGCGGTCGCGCCGGTGTACAAGCTCTGGATCGCCGAGGCGGACAAGCGCGGCCTGCCGGGACAGCAGATGTTCGACGACCTGCTCGAGCGCACGGCGAAGTATGGCCGCAAGTAGATCCGGCTCGAAGTGAACAAACCCGCCAGTAGCGAGGCACCCGCGGTGCACGGCAGGTTGCGCGAGCAACTCGAGGCCCTTTGCCGCGGTGTCGCGCTGCTCGGCGGCGCCGCGCTGGTGGCGACGATGCTGGTCGTCGTCGGATCGGTCAGCAGCGCACAGTTCGGTTTTCCGATCCTGGGCGACACCGAGATCGTCGACCTGTCGACCGGGATTCTGGTGTTCTGCTTCCTTCCCTACTGCTATCTGCACTCCGGCAACGTGATCGTCGACTTCTTCACCCGACCGCTGCCCAGGCGCGTGAACGACGCACTCGACGCGCTGATGCACCTCGCCTTCGCGGTCGTCGCCGCGGTGCTGACCTGGCGCCTGATCGCGGGCGGCATCTCGGCGTACCAGCGCGAGCAGCGAAGCATGTTCCTCGCCTTGCCGGAGTGGCACGTGTACCTGCTGGGCAGCGTCGTGGCGCTTCTGTGGGTCGTCGTCGTCGTGTTCGTCGCATGGGAATCGGCGTTGCGCGCGAGCGGCCGGCTGGCGGCGCCAACGGACGATTCGACCCACTTCGGGTGATCGCATTGGAACGATTCGACATCGGTATCCTGATGTTCGTCGGCGTGCTGGCGATCATCTCCTGGCGCATGTCGGTGGCCGGCGCAATGCTTCTCGTGGGCGGGCTCGGCTACGCCGCGATCAACGGCTGGCTGCCGCTGCTCAGCACGCTCAAGACGATGACCTACTCGAAGTTCGCCAACCACTCGATGTCGGTGCTGCCGCTATTCCTGCTGATGGGCGAGTTCGCGAGCCGCGGCAAGATGAACTCGCGCCTGTTCCGGGCCGCGTTGTCGTGGTTCGGCCACTGGCGCGGCGGGCTGGCGGTCGCCGCGATCGGCGGCAGCGCCGCGTTCGGGGCGATCTGCGGCTCGTCGCTGGCCACCGCGGCGACGATGTCGCGGGTAGCGCTGCCGGAGATGCGCAAGGCCGGCTATTCGCCGGCGCTGGCGACCGGAACGCTCGCCGCCGGCGGCACCCTCGGCATCCTGATACCCCCGTCGATCATCCTCGTGATCTACGCCGTGTACACCGAGCAATCGGTTGGCGCGCTGTTCGTCGCCGCGGTGATCCCCGGGCTGATCGCGATGCTCCAGTACATGCTCGTCGTGAGCCTCTATGCCCGGATCGTTCCCGGGTCGTGCCCCTCGATCCCGCGCGCTTCGTGGAGGGAACGGCTGGTCGCGACCCGCGGGGCCTGGCCGATCGTCGTGGTGTTCGGCCTGATCGTGACGGGCATCTACCGCGGCTGGTTCTCGCCGACCGAGGGCGCCGGGGTCGGCGCATTCCTGATGCTGGTATTCGCGGTGGTGCAGGGCGGGATGCGGTTCCAGGGCTTTCTCGAATCGGTGCTGGGCGCCGGCCTGACGACCGCGATGATGTTCCTGATCATGCTCGCGGCCGAACTGTTCTCGGCGGCGCTTGCTTCGTCGCAGATGCCGGCCGAACTGGCCAGGCAGGTCGCGACGATCGACGCGGGGCCGTACACGATCATCCTCTTCGTTGTGATCGCCTACATCATCCTCGGCTGCTTCATGGAGTCGCTGGCGATGGTGCTGCTCACGCTGCCGGTCTTCATACCGCTTCTGCTCACGCTCGATCTCGGGCTGTCCAAGGACGCCTCGCTCGTGTGGTTCGGCATTCTCGTCCTGATGAGCGTCGAGATCGGCATGATCACGCCGCCCTTCGGACTGAACCTGTTCCTGATCAATTCAATGGCCAAGGACGTGCCGATCAAGGAAACCTACAAGGGCGTGCTCGGATTCTGCGCGATGGACATCGTGCGGGTCGTCCTGGTGCTGTTCATACCGGCGCTGTGCCTCTGGCTGCCGGGGCTGAAGTAGCCGGACCTCGTCGCCTCCCGATCGAGGCGCGCACCGCGCTCGGCAAGCGTCTTCCCCGTACCTCAACCAACTCACCCATCAACGGCATCGAGACCGAATCATGAACAAAGACATCACGCTCGACGGCGAAACCCTGAGCATCGAGGACGTCGTGCGCATTGCCCGCGAAGGCGCGAAAGTCGCGATCGCACCGGTCTGTCGCGACGAGATCGTTCGCGTGCGCAACTACATCGACGAGCACTGGCTCAATGACGACGCGCCCACCGTCTACGGCTTCAACACCGGCGTGGGAAAGCTCAAGGACTTCAAGATCTCGCAGGAGGACAACGACCGCTTCCAGCTCAACATCGTGCTGTCGCATTGCAGCGGCATCGGCGAACCGGCCCCCGAGGACGTGGTGCGCGCGATGCTCGCGATCCGCGTCAATGCGTTCTGCCAGGGTGCTTCGGGCCTGCGGATCGAGGTCGTCGACCGCCTGATCGAGATGCTGAACAAGGGCGTGCATCCGGTCGTGCCCCTGCAGGGTTCGGTCGGCGCGAGCGGAGACCTCGCGCCCCTGGCGCATGTCGTGTCGGTCCTGGTCGGCTACGAAGCCGCCGAAGCGTACTTCGAGGGCACCCGGATGCCCGCGCCCAGGGCGCTGGAGAAGGCCGGCATCGCGCCGACGGTGTTCGCGCTCAAGGCGAAGGATTGCCTCGCGCTGATCAACGGCAACAGCCTTTGCGCCGCGATGGCGGCACTGAACGTATTCGACGCCGAACGCCAGGCGAAGCAGGCCGATGTCGCAGGGGCGCTCAGCCTGGAGGCGATCCGCGGCGAACAGGCGGCGTTCGACCCGCGCATCCACCAGGTGCGGCGCCAGGCCGGCCAGATCGACGTGGCGGCCAACGTGCGCAGGATCACGGCGGCCAGCGCGCGCACCACCGAAGCCGCGCGAGAAGTGCGTCTGCCCGATGACCGGCTGCACCCGACCTACACAGTGCGCGTCCAGGACCAGTACTCGTTTCGCTGCATGGCGCAGGTCCACGGTTCGTGCCGGGACAACCTCGCCTACGCGCGCAAGATCATCGGCAACGAACTCAATGCCGCGACCGACAACCCGCTGGTGTTCTGGAATCCGCAGGGCAAGCTCGAGTTCCTCTCCGGCGGCAACTTCCATTGCGAGCCGATCGCCTTCGCGATGGACATCGTGTCGATGTCGCTGGCGGAGATCGGCAGCATCTCGGAGCGGCGCCTGTTCGCGTTGTGCGACAGCACGCTCAGCTACGGGCTGCCGCCCAACCTGGCCGGCCAGCCCGCGGGACTGAACAGCGGCTATGCGGTGATCTCGTGCTCGGCGGCGGCGATCGCCTCCGAGAACAAGGGGCTGTGCTTTCCGGCGAGCGTGGACACGATTCCGACCAAGAGCAACCAGGAGGACCACGTCAGCATGGCGACATGGGCGTGCCGCAAGACGCGCCAGATCATCGACAACCTTCCCAAGATCATCGGCATCGAGTTCCTGCTCGCCTCGCGTGCGATCTTCCTGACCGAAAGCCAGCTCGGGGGCTTCGCGCTGGGCGCCGGAACGGCGAAGGCCTACGACAGGCTGCGCGAGGCGATTCCGTTTCAGTCGAACGACGGCTACATGCCGGCGCAGACAGGCCCCGCGATCGAGCTCGCCACGAAGGGCGCCGTGCTCGACGCGGTCGAGCGCGCGATCGGAAAGCTCGCGTAGGCTCGGCCGGGCACCGCCTTGATCAGGGATTCGTTGCGCCGGATCGTCGGCGAGGCGGGGGTGCTGGACTCGCCGGACGATCTCGCGGCCTATCGCAGCGACAGCGGGCATCGCGTCGACGGCGGCATCGTCTGCGTCGTGCGTCCGGCCGATACCGCGCAGGTCTCGCAGGTCGTCGCGCGCTGCCGCCAGGATCGGGTCGCGATCGTTGCGCGCGGCGGGGGAACCGGCTTCGCCGGCGGTGCGCTGCCGATCGCGGGACAAGACGTCGTGGTGGTCTCGTTCGAGCGGATGCGGCGGATCCTCTCGCTCGATCCGGTCGGTGACGTGCTGGTCGCGCAGGCGGGCTGCCTGCTGCACGACTTGCAGCAGGCGGCGCTCGACGCCGGCCGCGTGATCGGCCTCGACCACGGCGGCGCCGCTTCGAGTTGCATCGGCGGCAACATCGCGACCAATGCCGGCGGCAACAACGTGGTGCGCTACGGCATGGCGCGCGACCAGGTGCTCGGAATCGAAGCCGTGCTGGCCGACGGCAGCGTGCTCGGCCCCGCGCGCGTGCTGCGCAAGAGCAACGCCGGCTACGACCTGCGACACCTGCTCGTCGGCTCCGAAGGAACGCTGGCGTTGATCACCGCAGTTGCGCTGCGGTTGCGACCCGCACCGGTCGCGCGCAAGACCGTCCTGTTCGGACTCGCCTCGCCGCGGGCCGCACTCGATCTGTTCGTCGCGACGCGCTCGCTGCTCGGCGAGGCGGTGCTCGCGTTCGAACTGATGTCGCGGGCCGCGCTCGATTTCCATCTCGCCCACGCAGGATCGAGCCGCGAGCCTCTGGACAGGGCGACGCAGTGGCTCGTCCTGCTCGAATGCGAAAGCACCAGCCGGTTCATGGACCTGGACGCCGCGATCGAAGCGCTGTTCGAACGGGCGCTCGCCCAAGGGTGGGTCGAGACCGCCACGATGGCAACCTCGATCGCCCAGCGACGCGCACTGTGGGCGCTGCGCGAGGGAGTGGCGATCGCGATGGATGCGGCCAGATTCCCGATGGTCAAGACCGATACCGCTGTCCCGATCGCCTGCGTGCCGGAGTTCATCGCCCGTGTCCAGGCCGGGGTCGAATCGGCGCTCGCGGGGGCGCGCCCGATCGCCTTCGGGCATCTCGGTGACGGCAACATCCACCTGAACGTCCTGCCGCCAGCGGGCATGGGCGACGACGAATTCCGGCAGCGCTCGACGCAGTTGTCGCGCCTGGTCGAGGACGTCGCGCTCGCGCTCGGCGGCACAGTGAGCGCCGAACACGGCATCGGCCAGAGCAAGCGCGACGCGTTGCAGCGAATGCTGTCCCCGCCCGAACTGATGCTGATGGGCGCGATCAAGTCGGCATTCGATCCCGACAACCTGCTGAACCCTGGGAAGATCATCAGATGCTAGAGAGACTCGAACCCGCTCCCGCGGACAAGATCCTGTCGTTGATCGGCCTGTTCCGCGACGATCCGCGGGACTGCAAGATCGACCTCGGCGTCGGCGTCTATCGCGACGCTTCGGGGCGCACGCCGATCCTGGCGACGGTTCGCGAAGCCGAGCGGCGGCTCTACGACGACGAGGTGTCGAAGGCCTATCTCGGTCCCGGCGGCGATGCCGCTTTCTGCGACGCGGTCGCGAAGCTGGTGTTCGGCGACGCGCTCGATCGCGGTCGAACCCGGGCCGCGCAGACACCGGGTGGCGCGGGGGCGCTGCGTATTCTCTGCGGGCTGATCGCCCGGGCCAGGCCGGGCGCGACGGTGTGGGTGCCCGATCCGACCTGGGTCAATCACGAGTCGATTCTCGCCGACGCGAGGCTGAAGTGCCGTCGCTACGCTTTCTTCGATCCGAAGACTCGCGAGGCGCGGGTCGACGCGATGCTGTCCGGGCTGCGGCAGGCTTCGCCGGGCGACGTCGTCCTGCTCCATGGCTGCTGCCACAACCCGACTGGCGCCAGCCTTGGCGAGGCCGACTGGAACGCCGTGTGCGAGCTGCTGTCCGAGCGCGAACTCCTTCCTTTCGTCGATCTCGCCTATCAGGGATTCGGCGACGGCCTCGAAGCCGATGCCGCCGCGGTGCGTCTGCTCGCGCGACGCCTACCGGAGATGCTCGTCGCGGTATCGTGCTCGAAGAACTTCAGCATCTATCGCGAGCGCACCGGCAGCGCGTTCGTGCTCGCCGACAACGGCGCGCGCGCCGACATCGCGCTTGGGCAATTGCTGACCTGCGCACGGATCGGCTACTCGATGCCGCCCGACCACGGTGCGTCGATCGTCAGGATCATCCTCGAGGATCGCTCGCTCGCTGCCCAGTGGCGCGTGGAAGTCGAGGTGATGCGCACCCGGGTGATCGCGCTGCGCGCAAGGCTGGCCAGCGCGTTCGCGGCAGCGACCCGGTCGGATCGGTACGGGTTCATCGACCGGC
>JAHDXY010000118.1 GCA_023384005.1 Burkholderiaceae bacterium
GGATTGCACGGCCAGGCGACGTCGGTCTCGCCATCGGCCAGCGGCTTTCCGACAGAATGCACGCAGGGCACGAAGTGGCCATTCTCGCCGAGAACGTCGAACACCGCGCGGCCCATCCGCGTCATCATCCGCATGTTCGCGACTACGTACGGGCTGTCCGAAATCTCGACTCCGATGTGCGCGATGTGGCTGCCCAGCGGACCCATCGAGAACGGGATCACGTACATCGTGCGCCCTCGCATGCAACCCTCGAACAGGTCGTCGAGCGTCGCACGCATCCGTTCAGGATCCACCCAGTTGTTGGTCGGACCCGCGTCGGCCTCTTGCGCGCTGCAGATGTAGGTGCGGTCTTCTACACGCGCAACGTCTCCCGGATCGGACCAGGCGAGGTAGGAGTTCGGGCGCCTCGCGGCATCGAGCTTGCGCATCGTTCCGGCAGCCACCATTTGCGCGCAGAGTCGGTCATACTCGGTCTGCGTACCGTCGGCCCAGTGGATGCGATCGGGCCGGGTTCGTGCGGCGATCGCCGCGACCCACGCGATCAATCCCTCATGGCGTACGTACGCCGGGGCTCCGATGTCTGGCAGGTGCGCGGCGGGTCGCGCGGCCGATCCGTCGACAGAGGCAAATAGGTAGGGGTGGTTCATGCGATACCCTCCGGAGTTCGTCTCGAAAGCCGCGCTGCGTCCCCGGCCCGGAAGCGGGGAACACGGATTCTACACATGCGCTCAGCCTCCCTCTGGGCGCATCCGTGAAATCGACGATGCCACGATGCGGAATCACGCGCTGCGCACAAAGTCGCGGCTGCCGGATCGGAACGCGCCGCGCCATCGCGTCGCGCGGCATTGTTCATAATCAAGGCCGGACACCACGATCGGACACCGCGCCCGTCAATGAAATCGAAGATCGTCCAGATCAGCGCCCACTCGTGCGTGAGTTGCGGAATGCGCGGCCGTTCGTTGTTCGCCGACCTGCAGAGCGACGACTTCGCGCTGATCGATCAGCCGATCCACGACCTTCAGTTCGAGCCGCAGGAAACCCTGTTCGAGGAAGGGGCGCCCGGGGCGTTCCTGTTCACCGTACGCAGCGGAATCGTCAAACTGGTGCGCTTCCAGTCCGACGGCACGCAACGGATCGTTCGCCTTCTGACATCGGGAGACGTCGCGGGGCTGGAGACCTCGGCCGGCGCGCATTTCGATTCGACCGCGATCGCGCTCACGCGGGTCTCGGCCTGCCGGATACCGCGCGCCGTGATCGATCGCCTCGAGGCGGCGTCGCCACGCCTGCACACGCAGCTTCTGCGCAAGTGGCATGACGCGCTCAAGCAATCGAGCGATTTCATCGCCGAACTGGCCACCGGAAACGCGCGACAGCGTCTCGCCCGCCTGCTGCTGCAACTCGCGCAGGACGATCCGGCGCAGAGAATGATGCTGCCCTCGCGCGAGGACGTCGGCGCGATGCTGGGCGTGACCACCGAGACGGCGAGCCGGGCGGTTGCTGCGTTTCGCCGCGAGGGGCTGCTGAAAAGCCTGGATCGTCAGGGCAAGCACTTCGTCGTCGACGTACAGTCGCTGCGCGCGCTCGCCGAGGGCCGCAAGTGAGCCCGACGCCCGCTTCTACTCACGCTTCTACTCACGCTGCGCCGCACGCGCGCTACGCGACGGCGGTGCTGGCGGCGTGGGACGCCGCGCCCGGGCGCGCCGGCGCCGCGGCCGGCGACGCGCCGGCCGACCTCGCCGCCGCCGAGGCGATCCAGCGCGAGGTCGTCGCCGCGCGACGGGCACGCGGCGAGACCCCGGTGGGGATGAAGATAGGATTCACCAATCGCACGATCTGGCCTGTGTACGGCGTCGAACATCCGATCTGGGGTCCGGTCTACGACAGCACGCTTTCGCGACTCGAGGGCCACGCTGCCACGATCTCGCTCGCGCGCTTTCACCAGCCGCGGCTGGAACCCGAGATCGTTTTCGGAATCGACCGTACGCCGGCGTCGGCCGAACCGGCGGCGGTGCGCGCGGCGATCGGCTGGCTCGCGCACGGATTCGAGATCGTGCAGAGCCCCTTCGCCGGATGGAAGTTCAGCGCTGCCGAAGCGATCGCCGCGCAGGCATTGCACGGCGCGCTGCTGGTCGGCCCGCGCGTCGCTGCCACGGACGCGATGACGGAGCAAGCACTCGCTTCTCTCGAAATCGAGCTGTGGTGCGACGACAAACGCATAGCCGACGGTGCTGGTTGGATGGTGCTCGACAGCCCGCTGCTCGCGCTTTGCCACCTCGTCGGCGAACTTGGGCGCCGCGGCGAGACGCTCGCCGCGGGCGCGGTCGTCACGACCGGAACGCTGACCGACGCGCAGCCGCTCGCGCCGGGGCAGCGCTGGCAAACGCGGCTTCGCGGATTCCCGCTCGCCGGACTCGAGCTGACGACCACCGCCTGACAGGAAATACACGCCGCCGGCGACCAAGACCTCATCAGCGGCGGCCTTCGTGTCGTAACGGAGGGACAGTCGCACCGGATTCGCGTACACGCGCGACCGAACTCCGCGGGATGAGGTACAGTCGGCAGATGTCAGAAGTCAGTCCAGCCCAGCGAACCGCGGGCACCGCCCGGATGCTGATGATGGCCAGCGTGCTGTTCGCCGCCGAGGCGATCTGGCGCGGTTCGGTCGCGCGCACGCTGATGGCGGCCGCGCTCCTGGTATTCGGCGGCGGGTTACTGTTCCTGGCCAAACGCGCCGACTGAGCCGGGCGCCACTGCCCGGGCCGGATACCCTTGGATTTCGAAGCGCTGCGCGTCGACGGACTTCCGGTCGACGGCGAACTGATCGACGCCGGCAACGTCGGCCCCGAACTCGCGCACCTCGCGGGCGTCTATCGGCGCAGCCCGCGCGCACTTCTGTGGCGAAATCCTTCGTCGGACTGGCGGCTGTTCATGCTGCTGCCGCCACTGGCGTCGCGCCTGTCGCTGATGCTCAACCCGATCTTCGCCCAGCTCACCCGCGCCTGGGGCCTGAACGTGCGCTTCGTCGGCGTCGACCGCGACGGGCTCGCATACGATTTCCGCAACCTCCTCTCGGACGCCTCGCTCAAGCTTCTGGTCGAGTCGCTCGGCGCGCATGAGACCGCGCACCCGCCGGTGCTGGACGCGCTGTTCGAAGCGCTCGCGCGCGACATGATGACCGTTCTTCGCCGCCGCCATCGCGGCTGGGAGCGCCACCTCGACGTTGAACATCGCCTGGAATCGGACGCGCCGTCGAACCTCTTCGCGCGCGCCACCCGCTACCCGGATTTCATCGCGATGCTGCGCAAGGCGCTGCGCGACGAGATCATCGACGTCGCGTTCTACGGCCGCGTCTTGCGCTCGATCGACCTGCGCGAGGCGGCCGCCGAGCAGCGCATCGCCTCGGTGGTCGAATCGAGCCTCGATCCGGTGGCGATGGCCAAGCTCGCGCGCACCGGCGCGGGCCGCCACCTCGGTTGCTACAACTGGCTTCGCCTGGACGCACGGCATGCCGCGAGTCGCGCCCACGTGCTGGGCGAGCTGCCCGGCTTCGCGGCGTTCTTCGCCGCGACGCTGGTGCCGCTCGATGCCGCGTTGCTCGGTGTCGACGACGCACAAGCCCCGGACGGCGAGCTCGACGCGAACGACGGCGACTTCAGCGCCGGACCCCGGCGCGGCGCCGGGTCGCGCGGCGATTCGCCCACGCTCGACCTGCGTGCGGTCGCTGCCGGAAGGAGCGGCCCGCACGCCTCGCGCTGGTCCGAGCTGCTGCGGCGCGCGATCGACACCGGCCAGGATCGCGCGGTGATCGAAGCGCTCGCGGGGCGCTTCGGCGTCGCCGAGAACGTGATCCGGCGGCTCTGGCGCGAATCGCCTGCCGGCTTCGGCCAGCCTCCCGCCTGGCAGCTGGCGCACATCCTGCGGCGCCTCGACGCGATCGGCACGCGCGACTGGCCGGGCAACGACTCGGGCTGGCGCGAACTGATCGCGCAGGCGGTGCCGGCCGAGGCCGGCTGAGCCGAAGCCACCCCGGCCGACATGGTGCGCCGGCGCCGCGCGCGGCGCGGCTCTCAGCGCGTCTTCAGGTCGTCCGCACCGAGGTAGATCCGGTTCCAGGTCGGCGAGACGACGATCTCGTTCAGGCAGACGTGTTTCGGCGCGCCGACCGCGTAGACGATCGCCTGAGCGACGTCCTCGGGCTTGAGCATGCGCGCCATCTCCTCGTCCGAAGGCGGCACCGGCCGCGTGCGCAGGATCGGCGTGGCGACTTCGCCCGGGCAGATCATCGTCGCGCGTATGCCGTTGCATCCCTCCTGGTCGTTCAGGCTCTCGACGAGCGGCGAGATCGCCTGCTTGCTCGCACCGTAGGCCGCGCCGGCGAAGGGCAGGTAGCGCCAGCCGGCCCAGGACGACACGATCGCGATCGACCCCCCGCCCGAGGCGCGCATCGAGGGCAGCACCGCAGTCACGCAGTAGGCGACGCCGTCCAGGTTGACCGATGTCACCGCGGCGAAGGCCTGCGGCGTGAGGTCCTTCCAGAAGCGATTGCGCACGTTGGTGCCGGCCGAGCACAGCAGGATGTCGATCCGGCCGTGGCTGGCCACGATCGTCCCGGCGGCGGCGCTCACCGCGTCCGCATCGGCGACGTCGAGCGCGATCGCGCTCGCGCGCCCGCCGGCGCCCGAGATCGCCGCGACCGCCGCGTCGAGTTCGGCCTGCCTTCGGCCCGACAGCACCACCGTCGCGCCGGCCGCAGCCATCGCGCGCGCGCTCTCCAGCCCGATTCCGGTCGCCCCGCCGGTGATCCAGGCCACCTGCCCTTCGAGTGATCCTTTCATCTTCGCCCCTGTGTTTCGCTCCTGTGTTTCGTCCCGGTGTTTCGTCCCTGGGCTTGTTAGCCTGTCGCCTTTGAGCCAGCATACCGCCATGAACATCAGGATCATCGCCACCGGCGGCACCTTCGACAAGCGCTACGACCCGATTGCCGGAACACTCGCCTACGGCGAGACGCACCTGGCCGAGATCCTCGCGCGCGCCCGGGTCGAAGGATCGGTGCGCTTCGAGTCGCCGATGCAGCTCGACAGCCTCGAGATGAACGACGAACACCGCTGCGCGCTGCTCGCGGCATGCCGCGATTGCGCCGAGTCGCGCATCGTCGTGATCCACGGCACCGACACGATGGTGCAGACCGCACGCGCACTCGGCGCCGCGGCGCTCGAGCGCACGATCGTTCTCACCGGCGCGATGATCCCCTACGACTTCACCGGTTCGGACGCGCTGTTCAACCTCGGCTTCGCGCTGTGCGCGGCGGGAACGCTCGACAGGGGCGTCTATGTCGCGATGAACGGGCGCATATTTCCCTGGGATGCGGTGCGCAAGAACCGCGCGCTCGGCGTATTCGAGGCGGCTTAGCGCGCCGCGCGCCGTTCCGCGACCGCGCTGCTCCAGCGATAGACGCGCCCGGCGATCAGGACCTGCGCGACCAGCCGCGTGACCTGAAACGCGGTGACCACCGGCACGCCCAGCTCGAGCATCCTCGCGGTCAGGCTCATCTCGGCGATGCCGCCGGGCGAGGTCGCGAGGATCATCGTCGCGACCGGCACGCCGGCAAGGACGCCGAGCGCCGTAGCGAACAACGCCGACGCGGCGATCGAAGCCACGGTCATCGCCGCGACCGCCGCGAGCAGGCGCGGCGCGCGGCCGAAAAAACCGGGCGCGAAGCGCGTGCCGAGCGCGACGCCGATCAGCGCCTGCCCGGCGTTGATCACCGCCACCGGCAGCACGCTCCAGTAGTGGCCCGACGCGGTGATCGCCACCGTGACCAGCAGCGACCCGAGCACCCACGGATTCGGCGCGCGCACGGCGCGCATCGCCAGCCCACCGCCCACCGTCGCCGCGACCAGCAGCGCCATTCCGCCCGGGTCGAACAGCGCCGCGCCCGCGGCGAAGGGTTCGTCGCCGTGCAGCCCCAGCCAGCGATACGCGAAAGGAATGGTCACCACGACCAGCAACACGCGCAGCGTATGCGACGCGGCGATCGACTCGACGCGGCCCCCGTGTCGCTCGCCCTGCAGCGCCATCTCCGACGCGCCGCCCACCGCGGCGGCGAAGAACGCGGTCGGGCGGTCCAGCCCGGCGTAGCGGCGCAGGAACCGCGCCCCGGCCAGGCCGACGACGACCGCCCAGCACACGCCGAGCAAGATCGGCCACCACAGCACCGCGAGTCGCGCGACCACCTCCGGGGTGAAGTAAAGCCCCAGCGCGGTGCCGATCACCCATTGCCCGGCATTACGGCTCGCCTTGAAACTGTGCAGCGACAAGCCGACGGTGGTCGCCGCCCCGCAAGCGAGCAGAGGCCCGATCAGCCAGGGCAGCGGGGTTCGCAACCACGCGCAAACGGCGCCCCCCGCGAGCGCCAGCGCCAGCGCCAGCCCGTAGCGGCGCGCCGCTACGCCAGGGGAAACGGCGTTCCCGGCGCCCGCGCGATGCTGCACGCCGGGACTCGGTTCGGATCTGGGCATCGGCTCGTTCGGTGAAAAGGAAGAGTGAATCACGACCCGGCCTGTGGAATCAGGCCAGTCCCGATTCGCCGCCGTGAACGTGTACTCAGGCGTGTACAGGAGACCAGTTTGTCATAGCTCGCGCACCCCGGGTTCGCCCCACCGGGCCGGACGCTGCGCGGCCCGTAACAGCGCTCGCCATTGATCTAACTTGGTGATGCATTCGAGGACAAGGCCAGCCCCTATCTCAGCTTCGCCTGCCGAGGGCCGAAACCGGCGTCGCAATCGGTCGGCTAGAATGACGGCGCAGATCAACCGGTGATTCACAGGATGGTTTCAAGTTCTTCCGCGCCGCCGCCAATCGTCGTCATCGGCGCAGGTATCGTCGGCGCGTGCACGGCCGCGTACCTGGCACGGGAGGGCGCTCCGACAACGCTGATCGATCCGGGCGAACCCGGCATGGGCGCGTCCTTCGGCAACGGCGCCTGCCTGTTCGGTTCGTCGATCGTGCCGGTCTCGATGCCGGGAACCGCATGGAGCGTGCCGCGCTACCTGCTCGATCCCGAGGGACCGCTCGCCATCCGCATGCGTTACCTGCCGCGGCTGGCGCCGTGGCTGTGGCGGTTTTCGCGCGCGGGGACGGTGACGCGCTCGGAGGCGGCGGCGCGCGCGCTGCGCGCGCTGTTGCTCGACGCGCACGAGGATTACGCACCGATCGTCGCGGATACGCAGGCGCAGGACCTGGTGCAACGACGCGGGCACCTGGTCGTATACGAGACCGAGGAGTCGTTTCGTGCCGACGGCGCTTCCATGGCGCTGCGCGAGCGCAATGGCGTGCAGATCGAGGAACTCGGGCCCGCGCAGTTGCGCGAGATGGAGCCGGAGCTCGCGCCGAACTACGTCAAGGCAAGGCTCATCCGGGAGTCCGGACACACGACCAACCCGCTGCGCCTCGTGCAGGCGCTGACGGCATCGGTGCAGCGCCAGGGCGGGCGCGTATTCCGGGAAAAGGTGGTTGGCTTCGAAGACAACGGCTCGCGCGTAACAGCGGTGGCGACCGAGCGGGGTCGGCATCCGGCAAGTCACGTCGTTCTTGCGGCGGGCGCGTGGTCGGGGATGCTGGCGGCGCAGCTAGGCGACCGCGTGCCGCTCGAAACCGAGCGCGGCTACCACGCCATGATCCGCGACCCCGAACGCAAGCCGCGGCTGCCCGTGATGTCCGGTGAAGGCAAGTTCATCGCGATCACGCTCGAAACCGGGATTCGCTTCGCCGGCCAGGTCGAGCTGGCGAGCCTCGAGGCGGCGCCCGACTGGAACCGCGCTCGTATCCTGCTGCGGCTGGGCCTGCGCATGTTTCCCGGCTTGGGTGCGCGCGATCTCGAGGCACGTCTGACGACGTGGCTCGGATTCCGGCCGAGCCTGCCAGATTCGCTGCCGGTGATCGGCCCGTCGTCGCGTTTCCGCAACGCGTTCCACGCCTTCGGTCATGGCCACGTCGGACTGTGCGCCGGGGCGAGCACCGGTCGCGCGGTTGCGGATCTGATCGCAGGGCGCGTGCCCCGCATCGATCTCGAGCCATTCCGGCCCACGCGCTTCAACTGACGCTGCGGCGCGCGCGCCCGGCGCGCCGCGAGGCGGCTGACCCTCAATACGTTCCGGGGTAGGCGCCGGCGTCGATCAGCAGGTTCTGCCCGGTGATGTAGCCGGCGTGCGCTGAACACAGGAACGCGCAGTAGGCCCCGAATTCGCCCGCCTCGCCATAGCGTCCGGCCGGGGTCGCGCGGGCGCGTTCCTCCCAGAGCTCTTCGTAGCTGCGGCCGGTCATCTGGACGATGCCGCGGATGTGATTGCGTTGCGCGTCGGTGTCGAACACCCCGGGCAGGATGTTGTTGATCGTGACGTTGTGCCGCACCGTCTGACGGGCCAGCCCGGCGACGAATCCGATCAGCCCCGAACGCGCGCCATTGGACAGCCCGAGTTCCGGCTGCGGACTCTTCACGGTGCGCGAGCTGATATTGACGATGCGTCCGAAACGGCGCTCGATCATTCCGTCCACGACCGCGCGCATCATCATGATCGGAGCGAGCATCACGGAGTCCAGCGTGCGCACCCAGGTGTCGCGGTCCCAGTCCCGGAAGTCGCCCGGCGCCGGGCCGTCGGCGTTGTTCACGAGAATGTCCGGGCGCGGACATGCGCCAAGCGCCGCTGCCCGCCCGGCCTCGGTGGTGATGTCCGCGACCACTGCTGCGACGCGGGCGCCGGTTTCTTCGGACAGCTCGCGCGCGGCGAGCGCCAACGTTTGCGGATTGCGCGCTGCAATGGTGACCTCGACGCCGTCGTGGCCGAGAGCCAGCGCGGTCGCGCGGCCCAGGCCGCGACTGCCGCCGAATACCAGCGCGTGCCTGCCACGAATTCCAAGATCCATTTCATCTCCCAGACCGCGCCCGCATCGTGCAACCAACAAGAGCGGCTCCTGCGACCTCGCGCGTGCCCGCAAGTCTGACATACAACCGCGTCGGTCCGGCGCGACATCAGCCGCCGCCGGCGTCGTCGCGAGAGAAACCATCGACTCGCTCTTTATCGCAGGTTAATATGCCGTCTGAATTCTCTGGGAGGTAGAGCGCCGTGGGCAAGTTGCGTATCGAGGGTTCGTTCGTCGCTCCGCCGACGCCTTTCAACGAAAGCGGTGCCGTGGATTTCGGCGCCTATCGCGCGCTGCTCAAGCACCACGAGGACAATGGCACGCGCGCCGTGCTGATCATGGGCTCCACGGGCGAGCCCTCGCTGCTCCTGCCCGAGGAGAAGAAGCAGATCGTCGTCGAGACGGCGAAGATGAAGACCGGCAAGATGCTCTTCTTCTACGGGTGCACCGGCAACACGACCGATCAGGTGATCGACAACGTGCGCTTCGCGAAGGCGAGCGGAGCCGACGGCGCGATCGTCGCGGCGCCGCCGTACATCTGCGGCCCGGAAGAGGACATCGAGGCGTTCTATACCGAAGTGGCGGACGCCACGGATCTGCCGCTTGGCATCTACAACAACCCGCCGCGCGTGAGAACCGATCTGCACTGGGAGCACCTGCTGCGTCTGTTCCGGCATCCGAACATCGTCATCCACAAGGAGTCGACGACGCGCGTGGGACAGGTCGCGCAGATCCTCGCCGGCAGGCCGGACGTCTCGGTAATGTGCTGCGACTCGCCCAACCTCGGGCTCGTTGTTCCCACCATGTCGCTTGGCGGTCAGGGCACTGCCAACATGACTGGCAACATCGCCCCGCAGGAGATGGCGATGCTGTCAACGCCGTGGCGGAGCTGGCAGGACGCCGAGAACTTCAGGAAGACGTATCTGGCGTTGCTGCCGCTCATGCACTTCAATTACTCGGCGATCAATCCGGTCGCGCTCAAGTCGCTCATGAGAGCGATCGGCCTGCCAGTGGGCAGCCTGCGCAGGCCGCTGCGCAACCTCGAGGGCGATGCGCTCGCCAAGGGCGTGCGCATCGTCCAGGATCTGGGGTTGGACAAGAAGTACGGTTACCGGATTCCCTCCAGGCTTGCCAAGGCGGCGTGATTCGCGAGCGGCAATTCGCTCACATGCCGCGCGTCGACAGGTAGATCCGGAGCCATGGCGATCACTCAGCACGCACCGGGGCGAATCGTCTTCGTCACGGTGAGTCCGGGCGATTGCCTGCAGGCGACGCTCGAACAGGCGATCGGCGATGCGGGCGCCTCGGCGGCAATCGTCCTCACGACGGTAGGCAGCCTGACGCGGCTCGTATTTGCCAATCCGGGCTCGCTCGACAAGGATGATCGCCGTGTCGGCGTGCGCACCGCCGACGGACCGCTCGAAATCGTGTCGCTCGTCGGCGGCGTCGGGTCGGCGTACCAGCACGGCGAGGCGCAGAGCCATCTGCACATCTCGGTTTCGCGGCCCGACGGGCAGGTCATTGGCGGCAGCCTGCGATACGGCAGCACGGCCTGGTTCCAGATCCAGGTCCGGCTGCTGCTTCATGACTGACACAACAAAGGGAGAGGGAGATGCGGAAAGCCTTCACTGCGGCACTGTTGGGCGGCCTGGTTTCGGCGCTCGCGCTGGCAAGCGCTTCTATTCATGCACAGACCAAATTCGTCACGATCGCCTCCGGTCCGGTGGGAGGTGCGTGGTACATGCTGGGCGGATCGCTGGCAAACATGCTCACGGGTTCCGTGTCGGATACCAAGTTCGCGGTCACGACCGGCGGCGCGCTTGGCAACATCACGATGGTGCAGGAGGGCAAGGCCGAGGTCGGATTCACGATGGACAATCTGCTGCACGAGGCGCAACAGGGAATCGGCGCGTTCGCGGCCAAGGGCAAGCATCCGCAGGTCCAGGGCTTGGCGTTGCTCGGCGAGATCCACATGAGCCTGTTTCTCGTCCTGCCCGACAGCCCGCTCAAGTCGATCGACGACATCAAGGCGAATCGGGTTCCGGTTCGCCTGCTGACAGCGCCCAAGGCGAGTTCGCCTTCGGCGGCCGCCGAAAGGATGCTCGGCGCGTACGGCATCACTTTCGCGGACATCGAATCCTGGGGCGGCAGGGTCAACTTCGTTTCCTACGCCGAGGCAGGTTCGCTGATCCGCGACGGGCACGCCGATGCGTGGGTTGGACCGATGACCCCGCCGATCGTCGAGGTGAGCACGCGCAAGAACATGCGGCACCTTCCGATCCGGCCGGCGCTGCTCGAAACGCTCAAGGCGAAATACAAGTACGGGGTTGCAGTCATCCCCAAGGGCTACTACCCGTTCGTTGCCGCGGACACGCCGACCATGACCGAACCGATGATGCTCGTGGTGAGAAAGGATGCCCCCGATAACGTCGCGCAGGCGATCGCGAAAGCCCTCAGCACGAACGCCGATACGGTCCGCAAGGTGCACCGGTTCTTCGAGGACTTCGACCCGGCGAAGAGCTGCGACTTCAGCGGCGGCCCGATGCATCCGGGTGCGCTCAAGTATTTCAAGGAACAGGGCATCTGCAAGTAGTCGCGCCTCGATCGGTGCGTAGGTCGGCGGCGTGACCGACAACCGGTATCTGCGCGCGTTCGTCGCCGTCTGGTCGGTGGCGTTCGTGCTGTTTCACCTGTATACGGCGGCCTTCGGCGTGTTCAACGCGCAGCTGCAGCGCACCGCGCATCTGGCGTTCGCTGCGGTCCTCGGGTTGCTGCTGGTGCCGGGTCGCAAGGGTCGGGAACCCGGGCTGACGGGCGTGTTTCTGGCGCTGCTTGCCCTGGCGAGCGTCGGCTACGGCGTCTATCACTACCGGGAGATCTCCGAGCGCCAGGTGCTGGCCGATCCACTGAGCCTGCTCGAGTACGTGCTTGGAGGAATTGGCCTGGTCCTGGTCATCGAGTTGACGCGCCGCACCGTCGGCGGCGCACTTGCATACGTGACTATCGGGGCGCTGCTCTACAACTTCGCCGGCCCGTATTTGCCCGAGGTGATCTCGCACAAGGGGTTCTCGGTCGCCGATGTGATCGACTACCTCTGGTTCGGCCTGGACGGTGTCTACGGAATGGCGTTGGGCGTCTCGGCGACCTACGTGTTCCTGTTCATCATTCTCGGCACGATCATGGAGCGCGCCGGCGTGGGCGACGTGCTCATGGACCTCGGCAAGCTGATGGCAGGCAAAACGCGTGGCGGACCAGCCAAGATCGCGGTGCTGACCTCCGCCTTCTTCGGCTCGGTATCGGGCAGCGCCGTGGCGAACGTCTACGCGACCGGCACGGTGACCATTCCGATGATGAAGCGCATT
>JAHDXY010000119.1 GCA_023384005.1 Burkholderiaceae bacterium
GGTCAACCGGCCAAGATAGTTGTCGTCAACCGGCCAGGATAATTGTCGCCGGCCAGCGCCGGTGCCTCGCCGCGCGCGAAGGCGCAGACGTGCGCCTGCAGCGCGTACACCGCGCCACCCGCGAAAGTGCCCGGACCCTTGTCGTAGGCGTGTTCGGACTCTTCGACACGACGCGGCTTGAACCACAACCTGCCTTCACCATAGAGGCGCAGCACGCCGGCCGAACCTTCGAGCCACATTTCGCCCATCGTGCGTCGCGGATCGGTGGCGATGTGGTCGTTCAGGCGCTTGCCATCGAACAGTCCGGTGGCGCCACTGGCGAACTCGAAGATCAGGTAGCCCGCGTCCTCGCCGCTGATCACCGGATTCATGCGACTCATGCGCGCGGTCACTGCCTCGACCTCGCCCATCATGAAACGGAAGGTGTCGATGAAGTGGATCGCAGTCTCGAATACGAGGAACTGCTTCATCTGCTGGAAATAGGGCTGCCGATCGAGGTAGGCCGCCGGCCCCTGGCCGTCACCCGGGCGCAGGCGAAAACTCAC
Organism: Burkholderiaceae bacterium; assembly: GCA_023384005.1. Lineage (GTDB taxonomy): Bacteria > Pseudomonadota > Gammaproteobacteria > Burkholderiales > Burkholderiaceae_E > Quisquiliibacterium. Next base: position 546 of record JAHDXY010000119.1, read on the forward strand.
CGTGTGCGGTGTGCCCAGGGCGCCCTCGCGCAACATCCGCGCCGCTTCGCGGTACCAGGGCGAGAAGCGGAAATTCTCGTGGCCCACGAGCGGTTTCGCGGCCGCCTCGCACGTCGCCACGATCGCTTCGGCCTCGGCATAACTGGGCGCGAGCGCCTTCTGGCAAACGACCAGTCCGCAATGCCCGAGCACCTGCTCGATCAGCGCGTGGTGCGTCGCGGGGGGCGTGGTCACGTCGACGATGTCGGGCGCGAGTTCCCGCGCCATGCTCGCCGCGTCGCCGAACACGCTCGCGATGCCATGTCTGGCCGCCTGTTCGGCGAGCCGGACCGGGTCGCGATCGCACAACCCGACCAGTTCCACACCAGGCAGATCACGCCAGGCTTCGAGGTGAAGGCGGCTGAAATACCCGGCGCCAACCGCGGCGACGCGAAGCAGCTTCGATCCGCTCATCGGGCTGCCCCGCGTCTCGTCACAGATTGGACAGCAGCGCCGGCACGCCGACGATGGCGCGCGCCGGGCGCACGCCTGCGTACAGTCCCAGGCGCACCCGAAGATCGACCTGCGGCGCGATCTCGGTGCCGTCCGGATAACGCACCGCCGGCCAGCCCATCGCACCGAACAGGATCGCGTCGGCGTCACGCGAGGCCGCATAGGTCTCTTCGGGCAGCGCATCGCCGGTGTCGCGGTAGTGCAGCGCGCCGGCCTTCCAGCGCTTCATCCGCAGTTCGAATCCGCAGTTCGCCTGGAGCCGTTCGAGCAGCGGCAGCGTCGCGTCGATCACCCCGAGGCCGATTCCGTCGCCGGGCAACACCGCGATCTCGTACCGGCCCTTGTGCTCACCGTTGTTCTCAGGGACTACGTCCTCCTCCGATCGACGGCGCGCGGTGCCGCCCCGCCGCGGCGCCGTTCAGACCTGCGTGACCTTGTATCGCTCGAGCAGCGCGGTAAGCTCCGAGCCGCCGCGCTCGCGGTGGGCGCGGTGCAGTTCGCGCGCCGCGTGCGCATCGCCTTTGCGAATCGCCGCGACCACGGCGACATGCTCGCGCGTCGAACGCTCGGGCTTCGGGCGCAGGCGCAGCGTGAACATCCGCGCGCGGTGTGCGCGATCCCAGAAATTCTCGACCACGTTCGCGAGCAGGCGATTGCCGCAACTGTCGATCAGGTGGCGGTGGAAGCGCTCGTCGGCGCGGGCCCACGCGTCGAGGTCGTCGCGCGCGAGCGCGTCCTCCATGTCGCGGGTGGCGCGTTCGAGCGGCTCGATCTCCGCGTTCGACGGCTTGCGCGCCGCGACCAGCTCGGTGGCGGTCGCTTCGAGGCTGGTCAGGATCTGGTAGATGTCGGCCATGTCCGCGGGGGACACGGGCAGCACGCGCATCCCGTGTCGTGGCACCACCTCGACCAGTCCCTCGTTCTGCAGCCGGATCAGCGCCTCGCGCACCGGGGTTCGGCTCATCCCGAGCATCTGCGCGAGTTCCTGCTCGAGCGCGCGGTATCCGGGCGGCCAGACGTTGTCCAGGATGCGGCTGCGCAACTGCGCGTAGGCGGCGTCGACAAGCGACGCCGACGCATCGGAGCGACCGTCGCGCGACTTCGCGCCGGGGCCGCGCGCGATCATCCCCAGCTCCAGTGCGCCGGCGGGTGTCCGGCGGCGGGCGCGTCGAACGCCATCAGCGTGGACCCGAGCAGGCAGCCCATGTAGGCGGGGCGCAGGCCCGGGCCGCCGACCGCGAGGCGGGCGATGTTGCGCAGCCGGCGGCTGCGCGCCTGGTCGAGGTGCACGCGGCCCATCGTCGCGGCCTGGTACGCCGCCTCGACAAAGGAGAGGTGTTCGGGCTCGCTGTCCTCGAGCATCACCCGCCGCGCGCCGTCGGGCGCGACGCGGATCACGCGGTTGGACACGATGCGGGTGACCCACGCCTGGCCCTCGGCGTCGAAGCACAGGCCATCGGGAAACGTCCCCGGCCCGAACCGGGTCACCGTCTCGCGCGCGCCGAGGCTGGCGACGGCGCGCAGCGCGATTCCGTTCGCACGCAGCTCCCGGCCATCGGGCGCCTGGCCCGCGTAGACCCGCTGCCTGCCGTCCGGGGCGATTTCGCACACCCCGCCCGTCTCGCCCCATTGCGGCACGTACACGCTGCCGCTGGCGGCGCACAGCACGCATTCGGGGCGCGACAGCCCGTTGCCGATCTCGCGCAGCGCGTCAAGCCCCACCGGCGTCGCGCCGGCAGCCGCCGCACCGGGCGGCCCCGGGGCCGCCGGGCGTTCGTGCGACAAGGGTGCGGCGCTGCTGGGTGTCTCGATCATCCGGCGGCGGGCCATGGCGACGAGTCGCCGCGCCGCCTCTGCCGGGCCTGCCGCGGAGTCATCGCATTCAATGAATGATGCGCCAACGTATACATTGAACGATTCATTGTCAAGCGCGTGGCGCCGCCCGTGTGGTGCCGCCCGATGTGCCGCCCGATGTGCCGCTCGACGCGCCAGTCGGCGGCCCGTCCGGGACGCCTGTCGCGGCGCTCATCGAATTCCCGCCGCCGCGCTCGCGCGCAGCGTCTCGGCGCGGATCTCCTCGGTGAGCCTCGCCTTGTGCTCGGCGAACGTCGGCGATGTCTTGATCCGGTAGTCGCGCGGGTGCTCGAAGCGCACCCGCTCCTCGTGTTTGATCCGACCGGGTCGCGCGGTGATCACCACGACGCGGTTGGCCATGAAGATCGCCTCGTCGATGTCGTGGCTGACGAACAGCACCGTCTTGTTGTGCCGCTCCCAGATCGACAGCAACAACTCCTGCATCAGCTCGCGCGCAGCGGCGAGGACCCGGGGTTGCAGTCGGTGGCCAGCGCGATCGCCACGCCGTGGCGGCGCTGCGCCGCCACCGAAGGCAGCTGCTTCGCGCGCGTGAAATAGAACGCGCCGGGCAGCAGCACCGCGACCGTGACGGCAGCGGCCATCGCACGTACGCCATCGTCGTCGCTGTATTCGATGTGATCGGCCGAGAGCGCGGAAAAACGCGCCGCGAGCTTCGCTCCGCCCAGGTTCGAGGACTGGTCGGCGTGCAACTTCAGCGGCAAACCGCCGGCGTGCGCAGCGGCGAATACCCGCTCGCATTGCCCGGCGCTGAACCCGATTCCCTCGCAAAACGCGTCGACCGCGTCGGCCAGGCCCGCCGCCGCGGCCGCAGGGATGATCTCGTTCACGACGAGCTCGACATACGCATCCGCACGTCCCGCGTACTCGGGCTGCAGCGCGTGCGACGCGAGCAGCGTGGTCGCGACGCGCACCGGCAGCTCGCGCCCGAGCGAGCGCGCGACGCGCAGCATCTTCAGTTCGGCCTCGAGCTCGAGCCCGTAGCCGGACTTGATCTCGACCGTGGTCACGCCCTCGGCGATCATTCGCCACAGGCGTGATCGCGCCTGCGTCGCGAGTTCGTCCTGCGTCGCCGCGCGCGCCGACCCAGGCGAGCCTGCCTTCGGCGATCGCGACGGTCGCGTCTTCGATCGGCCCATAGCCGCAGCCCACCATCGTCGCCACGCGGCAGTTCTCGATTACGGTATCGACACGCCGGCCTTGCACCGCTTCTCCCAGGTTCGTGCGTCCAAACGTAAGATCAGGCTCATGCAGACCCTGCGCGCCCGCTGGCTGATGACCGAAAGCGGTTGGCTGCCAGATGTCACCGTCTCGATCGACGACGCCGGGGCGATCGCCGCGATCGAATCCGGCGCCGGATCGGGCGCGCCCGGCGCCACGGGCACGAACGCGGTCGCGACAAGCGCAGTGGCGGCAAACGGGGCCGCGACAAACGCGGTCCCGACGAGCGCGTGCCCGGCGAACGCGACCCCGGCGGCACAGGTGGACCTGCTGATTCCGGCGATGCCCAATGCCCACTGCCACGCGTTCCAGCATCGGATCGCCGGTTTGACCGAGCGCGCCAGCGGCACCGGCGACAGCTTCTGGACCTGGCGCGAGCGGATGTACGAAGCAATCGACGCGCTCGATGCGGCCGCGCTCGAGACCGCAGCGACGACGCTGTACCGGCGCATCGCCGCGTTCGGATATGGCGCGGTGGCCGAGGTCGAGGCGGCGCGCGCGCACCTGGGCACGACGCCGATCGACTGGCTGTGCGCGAACGCGCCGGTCGACGCGCACTGGACGCTGGTGCACGCAACACACGCCACCGGCGCCGAACTCGAGCGGCTCGCCGCGCTCGACGCGACGGTGTGCGTGTGCACGACCACCGAAGCGAACCTGGGCGACAGCCAGTTCGACCTGCAGCGCTGGTCGGCCTTGGGCGGGTCGCTGTCGATCGGCAGCGACAGCAACGTCGGGCTGGACCCGCGCGAGGAGTTGCGCTGGCTCGAGTACCAGGGGCGGCTCGCGCGGCGCGAGCGCTCGCTTCTGGTGAGCGCCGGCAACCCGCACCCGGGAAGCGCGCTATGGCGCCGCGCGGTCGCGGGCGGGCGCCGCTCGCTCGGGCTGCCCGCCGGAATCGGTGCAGTGGGCGCGCCCGCGCAGCTGCTCGCGATCGCGTGCGAGGACAGCGCGATGAGCGCGGACGAGGCGCTCGACGATCTGGTCTTCGCGCAGCGCGCGACGCGGCTGCATGGCGCCAGCGCCAGCGCCAGCGCCAACGAACGCATCGAACGCAATTGACGCATGCCTGGGCCATTCGAAATCGTTGCGTATACAGGCGCCGCCGGAGCGTGCATCCCGCTCGGCGCCCTGTTCGCTTGCTTCGAACGAATCAACCCGCGCTGGCTCGAGCGCGAGTTCCGCCACTTCGTGATCGCGTTCGGTGGCGGGGTCCTGCTCGCCGCAGTGATGTTCGTTCTGCTGCCCGACGGAGCCCGCCTGGTCGGCGAGGTGAAATGGATCGTCGGCAGCTTCGTCGCCGGCGGCGTCGCGTTCTTCGCGCTCGAGCGCGCGCTCGGATTGCGCAAGCGCGAGTCGCCGCAGTTCCTGGCGATGCTCCTGGATTTCATTCCCGAATCGCTCGCGCTCGGCGGCGTGATCGCAGCAGGTGGGAACTCGGCGATGCTGCTCGCCGTGCTGATCGGATTGCAGAACCTTCCCGAAGGATTCAACGCGTACCGGGAGCTGAAGTCGGTCGCGGGGGCGCGCAAGGGCCGGATCCTGTTCGCGATGGCTCTGCTGGTTCCGATCGGTCCGGCCTTCGGACTTGGCGGCTGGCTAATGCTCTCCGACCGCCCCGCGATCCTCGGATTCGTGATGCTGTTCTGCGCGGGCGGGATCCTCTACCTGATCTTCCAGGACATCGCGCCGCAGGCGCGCATGCGAAAGCACTGGTTTCCCTCGCTCGGCGCGGTGCTCGGCGTCGCGGTCGGACTGCTGGGACGGCTGCTGGCGGGCGAGGGCTTCTGACCCGGGTCGGGTCGGATTCGACCTTCAGACGCACACTGGAACACCGCCATCGCGTGGCACGCGAGAGGATCGGCGACAATCGGCTGAACTGGAGCGAAGGCATGGCGAACACCTACGATCTGCTGATCCGCAACGGCAAGCTCGCGACCGCCGAGGGCACCCGCGACGCCGATCTCGCGGTGCGCGACGGACGCATCGCCGCGATCGCGCCCGGTCTTTGCGGCGCACGCCGCGAGATCGACGCCACCGGCAAGCTGGTGGTGCCGGGCGGCATCGACAGCCACACGCACATCGAGCAGGTCTCGGCCTTCGGGATCATGTGCGCCGACGACTTCCACAGCGCGACGGTCTCGGCTGCTCACGGGGGGACGACGACGACGATCTCGTTCGCCGCGCAGCACCGCGACATGCTGATTCCGGAGGTGCTCGCCGACTACCATCGCCGCGCCGCGGAAAAGGCCGTGATCGACTACGCCTTTCACCTGATCGTCGCGAATCCCACCGGGGACACGCTTGACGAGGATCTTCCGCGCGCGATCGCCCACGGGCTGCGTTCGTTCAAGCTGTACATGACCTACGAGCGCTTGCGCCTGAGCGACGAGCAGATCCTCGACGTGCTCTCGGTGGCGCGCGCGCACGGCGCGCTCACGATGGTGCACGCCGAGAACCACGGCATGATCGGCTGGCTCGCGGGCAAGATGGCCGGGGCGGGCAACGTGCTGCCGCGCTACCATGCGATCTGCCACACGCGCGGCGCCGAGGCCGAGGCGATCAACCGGATCATCGCGCTCGCCGAGCTGGTCGACGCGCCGGTCCTGGTCGTTCACGTCTCGACCGTCGAGGGGATCGACACGATCCGCAAGGCGCGCGCGCGCGGGCTCAAGGTGTTCGGCGAGACCTGCCCGCAGTACCTGTTTCTCACCGCGAAGGACCTGGACCGCGGCGGGCTGGACGGCGCGATGTTCTGCTGCAGCCCTCCGCCGCGCGACGAAGCCGCGCAGCAGGCGTGCTGGGCCGGAATCTCCGACGGCACGCTCGAGATGTACTCCTCCGACCACGCACCGTACCGCTTCGACGCTTCTGGCAAGCTGCCCAAGGGAGAGAAGACCACCTTCAAGGACGTCGCCAACGGCGTTCCGGGGCTGGAGCTGCGTCTGCCGCTTCTGTTCTCCGAAGGCGTCGCGACCGGGCGCATCAGCCTCGAGGAGTTCGTCAAGCTGTCGTCGACCAATCACGCACGCACCTACGGACTCTATCCGCGCAAGGGCGAGCTCGCGGTCGGATCGGATGCCGACATCGCGATCTGGGATCCGGCCGTCAAGCGCACCGCCACTGCGTCGATGCTGCACGACGCGGTCGGCTACACCCCTTACGAAGGGCGCAGCATCAGCGGCTGGCCGGTGACGGTGATCTCGCGCGGCGACGTGATCGTGCACGAGGGCGAGCTGCACGCCGAGCGCGGCCGCGGACGCTACCTGGCGCGCGAAGCCGCCGACTCCGCCAGGCCCGCCGGCCTGCACGTCCCCGAAGTCTCGCAGCTCGACGCCTGGGATACGCCGCTTTCTCGCTGAAACGCACCGCGCCGAACACCTGCGCCGAACATTCGCAACGAACACCCGCAACGAACATCCGCAACGAACACCCGCAACGAACCCCCGTCGCGACACTGCACAACCGAAGCACCCCCCGGACATCATCGGACACACCATGGCCAGACACCTCAGGATCGCCTCCGCCCAACTCGGGCCGCTGCACCTCGCCGACTCGCGCAAGAGCGCGACCGGGAGGCTGGTCGCGCTCTTGCGCGACGCACACATGATGGGCGCGAAGTTCGTCGTCTTTCCCGAACTCGCGTTCACGACCTTCTTTCCGCGCTGGTGGATGCCGGACCAGGACGAGGTGGACGCGAAGTTCTTCGAGCGCGCGATGCCCTCGCCCGAGACGCAGCCGCTGTTCGACGAAGCGAAGAAGCTGGGCATCGGTTTCTATATCGGCTACGCCGAACTCACGCCGCAGGGCGAGCACTTCAACACCGCGATCCTGGTCGCGCCCGAGGGCACGGTCGTTGGCAAGTACCGCAAGATCCATCTGCCGGGCCACGCCGATCACAAGCCCGACGCGGCCTTCCAGCACCTGGAGAAGAAGTACTTCCAGGTGGGCGAACTCGGGTTCAGGGTGTGGCGCTTCCTGGACACGATCACCGGCATGCTGATCTGCAACGACCGGCGCTGGCCCGAGGCGTTTCGCGTGCTCGCGCTCCAGGGCGCCGAAGTCGTCGCGCTGGGATTCAACACCCCGACCGAGAACCTGCACTACCCCGAGCCGCCCGCGCTGCGCGTGCACCACCACCTGATCATGGCGCAGTCGATGGCGTTCCAGAACGCGACCTGGCTGGTGGAGACTGCCAAGTGCGGTGCCGAGGACGGCTTTCGGATGTTCGGCCATTCGGTGATCGTCGCGCCCACCGGCGAGATCGCCGTCAAGAGCCAGAGCGAGGAGGACGAGGTGATCTGCTTCAACTGCGACATCGATCTCGCGGCGAACCTCAAGCGCACGATGTTCAACTTCGCGGCGCACCGCCGCCCGGAGCATTACCGGCTGATCGTCGAACGGGTCGGCGCCGAAATCACGCCGGAGAATCGCTGATGGACCTCGAACTCGCCGGCCTGTCGCAAGTCGAGCGCTACAAGCTGCTGATCGGCCTGGTGATTCCGCGCCCGATCGCGTGGATTTCCACCTGGAGCGAGAACGGTGTCGCGAACTGCGCGCCATTCTCGTTCTTCAACGTGATCTCGGAAGAGCCGCCGTTGTGCGTCGTGAGCTTCAACCGCCGCTCCGACGGCGCGATCAAGCACACGCTGAAGAACATCCGTCGCACCGGGGAGTTCGTCGTCAACCTGGTCGACGAGGCGACCGCCAACGCGATGCACGTCTCGAGCGCGGAACTGGCCGAATCCGAGAGCGAGTTCGACGCTGCCGGCCTCACGCCGGTGCCCGCGGCGATGGTGCGCCACCCGCGCATCGCGCAGGCGCCCGCGGCGCTGGAGTGCCGGGTCGAACGCCGGATCGAGTTCGGACCCGAGCGCGAGATGGTGGTGGGCGAGATCGTGCTGGTGCACGCGCGCGAGGGCGTGATCGATGCCGACACGAAGCGGATCTCGCAAACCGGGTACGCGCCGATCGGCCGGCTGTTCGCGTCGCGGTACTGCACGACGCGCCAGCGCTTCGACCTGCCCGGTGAGCTCGCGTAGGCGGTGGCCCCGGGGCCCGAACCGGCGGCTCGGCAACCCGGGGCGTTCGCGCCGAGGCCTCGGGCGTTCGCGCCCGAGCCTCAGGCGTTCGCGCCGGCCCAGTTCAGGCGCACGCGCCCGATCGCCATCGCCACCGCGGCCTGCGTCGGCTCGACCACCGGAATTCCGATCTCGTCCTGCAGCGGCTTGCGATAGCGCGCCATCCCGGCGCAACCCATCACGAGCACGTCGGCGCCGTGCCCATCGCGCAGCGACTTGCCGACCTCGACCATGCGCCCGAAGGTGCGCGCCTGGTCCGAGAGTTCGGTCACGCCCAGCCCGACCGGCAGTTCGCCGGCAAGGCGATCGGCGACGCCGAGCGCGCCGATGTAGCGCAGGTGGCGCGGGATCGACTTGCGCAGGATCGCGATGACGCCGAAGCGCTGCCCCAGGGTGAGCGCGGTGAGGATCCCGCACTCCGCGATGCCGAGTACCGGCTTGGGGGTCGCTTCGCGGATCGAGTGCAGGCCCGGGTCGCTGTAGCAGGCGATCACGAACGCGGCGCAGTCGCTCGCGCGCGCACGAACCAGCGCGAGCAGCGGCGCGATCACGCCGTCGGCGTGCTGCTGCGTCTCGACCCCTGGCGGGCCCTCGGCCAGCGTGACGCATTCGATTCCCGGGCCGCCGGGCATTCGCAGCGGCGCGCAGGCCTCGTCGATCCCGCGCGTGACGGCCTCGGTGGAATTCGGGTTGATGACGAGGATGCGGTCCATCGGTTCGGTCGCTTTGTCAGTGAAGTGCGATCTGCCGGTGCTCGAAACGGCTCAGCAGCCGCACGAGCGGCCACAGGCAGGCGAGGTAGATGACGCCGGCGGCGATGATCGGAGTGGCGTTGTAGGTGAGCGACTGCGCCTCGCGCGCAGCGTGCAGCAATTCGGGCAGCGCGACTACGCTCGCGATCGAAGTGAGCTTGATCACTTCGAGCGTGTTCGAGATCAGGTCGGGGGTGACGTTTCTCAGCGCCTGCGGCACGACCACCCAGGTCATCGTCTGCAACCTGCTCAGCCCGGTCGAACGCGCCGCCTCGGCCTGGCCGCGCGGCACCGACTCGATGCCGGCGCGCAAAACTTCGCCGTAGTAGCTCGAGGTGTTGAGCAGGAAAGCGAGCGCCACCGAGCCGAAGGCGCCGATCCGCACGTCGAGGAAAGGCAGGCCGTAGGCGACGAACATCAGCAGCACGAGAGGCGGGAAGGCGCGAAAGAAGTCGACGTAGGCCACGGTGGCCCAGCGCAACGCGCGCCAGCGCGAGGCCGAAGCGAGCGCCACCGCGAGCCCGCCGGCGATCCCCAGCGGCACCACCACGATGGTGAGCAGCAGCGTCATGCCCAGGCCGCGCAACAGGATCGGCCAGGCCTGCGAGAGAATCCCGACGTTGAAGAAATTCTGGATCAGCGCTTCCACGCGAACCTCGTCTCGACCCAGCGCCCGAAGATCACCACGGGCAGGAAAAGGATCAGGTAGGCGAGCGCCCCCAGCACGAGCGGCGAGGGGTTGTAGGAGAACGAGTACGCGCTCTGCGACTGGTACAGGATCTCGCCGACGGCGACCACCGCGCCGAGCGCGGTGTTCTTCGAGATCGCGATGGTGCGGTTGGTCAGTGGCGGGATCGTCATGCGCACCGCCTGCGGAAGCACCACCTGCGTGAGCGTCTGCCAGAAGTTCAGGCCGGTCGAACGCGCCGCCTCCCATTGCCCCCTGGGAATCGACACGATCCCCGCCCAGAAGATCTCCTCGGAGAAAGCCATCAGGATCAGCGCGAGCGACAGCCAGGTGGCGACCCAGGCGCTCATCCTGATGCCCACGCCCGGGAGCGCGAAGTAGAACCCGACGATCAGCACCAGCGGAGGCAGCGCGCGCAGCACGTCGACCAGGACCACGATCAGGAAGTTCAGCGCGCGCACGCGAAACGCGCGCACCAGCGCGAGCACGAGCCCCGCGACCAGGCCCGCGGCGATCACCGCGAGCGCGAGTTCCACCGTCACCCAGAAACCCTCCCAGATCTTCGGGGCGTACTGCGCCATCACCTTCGCGTTGAAGAAGGTGTCGATCAGACGATCGAGGTTCGTCGTCAACGCGTCCTCAGTGTTCGATCGAGGCGATGAACTCGCGAATCCGCGGATGCTCGGGCGATTGCAGCAGCTTGTCCGGCGGGCCCTGCTCGAGGATCCGGCCGTGGTCCATGAACACGACCCGGTCGGCGGCGCTGCGCGCGAAGCGCATCTCGTGGCTCACCACGAGCATGGTCATCCCCGATTCGCGCAGTTCCTTCATCACGGCGAGCACGCTGCCGACCAGTTCCGGATCGAGCGCCGAGGTCGGTTCATCGAACAGCATCACCGCGGGCTCGAGCGCGACCGCGCGCGCGATCGCGACGCGCTGCTGCTGCCCGCCGGAGAGTTCGTTGGGGTGGCTCGACGCCTTCTCGGCGAGCCCGACGCGCGCGAGCGCGCGCCGCCCGATCTCGTCGGCCTCGGAGCGGGGCTTCTTCAACACCGTGCGCAGCGCCAGCGTGACGTTCCCCAGCGCCGTGAGGTGGGGGTAGAGGTTGAACGACTGGAACACCATGCCGATGCGACGGCGCACCGCATTGATGTCCACGCCGGGCGCGGTGATGTCCTCGCCCTCGACGTGAATCGAACCTCCGGTGGGCTCCTCGAGGCGGTTGCAGCAGCGCAGCAGCGTGGACTTGCCCGAACCGGAGGGGCCGATCACGAAGACCAGCTCCCTCGGGCGAACGATCAGGTCGACGCCCTTGAGAACCTCGAGCTGGCCAAACGCCTTGTGCAGCCCCCGGACTTCGAGAATCGGCGCGGGCGCCTCCAACTTATTTGCAGTTGGGCGTGTGCGCGGTCGGGTCGTGCCCGGCCATTCCCGGCACGCCGTAGCCGGCGTACACGGTCACCGGCGCCGACCCTGCGGGCGGCTTGTGGCCGAACCACTTCTCGTAGAGCTGCGCCATGATGCCCTTGGTCTTCAGACACTCGATCGCGGCATCGACGGCGTTGCGCAGCTTGGCGTCGTCCTTGCGAAACGCCGCCGCCCA
>JAHDXY010000120.1 GCA_023384005.1 Burkholderiaceae bacterium
TTCGCTCGGCATGAAGCAGTGCAAGGCCAACCCGTGGGAAGAGTTCGCCGACAACCATCGCAAGGGCGACAAGGTGGCGGGCACGATCAAGTCGATCACCGACTTCGGCGTGTTCATCGGGCTGCCCGGTGGAATCGACGGTCTGGTCCACCTGTCCGACCTGTCCTGGAGCAAGCCCGGCGAAGAGGCCGTGCGCGAGTTCAAGAAGGGCGACGAAGTCGAGGCGGTGGTGCTGGCGATCGACACCGAGCGCGAGCGCATCTCGCTCGGCATGAAGCAGCTCGAGGGCGACCCGTTCAACAACTACGCGAGCACGCACGAGAAGGGCGCGCTGGTCAGGGGCACGGTCAAGAGCGTCGAGCCCCGGGGCGCGGTGATCGACCTCGGCAACGACACCGAGGGCTACCTGCGCGCCTCGGAGATCTCGCGCGACCGCGTGGAAGACGCGCGCAACATCCTCAAGGAAGGCGAGGAAGTCGAAGCGATGGTCATCAACGTCGATCGCAAGACCCGTTCGATCAGCCTGTCGATCAAGGCCAAGGACAACGTCGAAACTGCCGAGGCGATGCAGCGCATGCAGGCCGAGAGCAGCGCCGCGAGCGGCACGACGAACCTGGGCGCGTTGTTGCGCGCCAAGCTCGACGGCGGCAAGGACCAGTAAGCAGGGGCTCGGGCCTGCCAGGACATCGTGGAACCGGAACTCGACAAGCAATCACCGGCCCCGATGACCAAGTCCGAGCTCATTGCCCGCCTCGCGGAGCGTTATCCGCAGCTGGTCGCGAAGGACGCTGAATTCGCGGTTCGCACGATTCTCGACGCGATGGCGAGCACGCTCTCGCAGGGCCACAGAATCGAGATCCGCGGATTCGGCAGCTTCGCCGTCTCGCATCGCCCGCCGCGCGTCGGTCGCAACCCCAAGTCCGGCGAGCGTGTGATGGTCCCGCGCAAGCGCGTCCCGCACTTCAAGCCGGGCAAGGAGTTGCGCGAGCGCGTCGACGTCAACGAGCGCGACGGCGCCTGAGCGGTCGAATCAACGGAGATCGAACGATGCGTGTCGTGGCCTGGCTGTTTCGCGCGGTGCTTTTCCTGGTCGCGCTCGGCTTCGCGCTGTCGAACACAGGAATCACCGAGCTGCGCTTTTTCGGCCTGGAGATCGTGTGGCGTGCGCCGCTGGTCGTGTTCCTGCTCGCGTTTCTCGTCGCCGGAGCCGCGCTCGGCTTGCTCGGCGTCGTGCCGAGCCTGTTTCGCCAGCGTCGCGAGATCGGACGGCTGCGCCGCGAGATCAGGATCGCGGCAAAGACCGCGGCGAACAACGCGCCGCCGCCTCCTCCTCCCGACGTGCCGCGCCAGCCCGCGGGCAGCGAACCGCCGGTTCCGCTGGGCATGTAAGCGCGGGCCCGATCGGCCCACCGAACCATGGAGTTCGAATCCTGGTGGTTGCTGGCGATTCCGCTGTTCTTCGCGCTCGGCTGGTTCGCCTCGCGCGTCGACCGGCGCTCGGCGCCGCGCTCGGGGTCGGGGCTGCCGGACGCCTATTTTCGCGGCCTGAACTTCCTGCTCAACGAGCAGGCCGACAAGGCGATCGACGCGTTCATCGACGTCGTCAAGCTCGATCCCGAAACGATCGAACTGCACTTCGCGCTCGGTAGCCTGTTCCGCCGTCGCGGCGAGACCGACCGCGCGATCCGCGTGCACCTGAATCTGGCCGAGCGCGGTGACATCGACGCGCAGCAGCGCGAGCACGCGCTGTTCGAACTCGGCCAGGACTACCTGAAAGCGGGCCTGCTCGATCGCGCCGAAGACGCGTTCAATCGCCTCGACGGCGGCCAGTACGCGGCCGCCGCGCTTCGCCACCGATTGCAGATCGCGCAGATGGTGCGCGACTGGCCGCAGGCGATCTCGCTGGCCGAACGGCTGCAGCGCGATTCGGGCGAATCGCTCGGGCACGAGGTCGCGCATTTCCACTGTGAGCTCGTGACGCAGGCGCTCGCCGGGAGCGACGCTGGTCGCCTCGAGCAGGCCAGGCGACATCTGGAGGCCGCGACGATCGCCGATCCGCGCCACCCCCGCCCGGCGCTGCTCGCCGGCGAGCTCGCGCTGGTCGAGGGCGACCCGGCGGCGGCGATTCGCGCCTGGAGCAGGATCGAAGGCGATGCCACCCGGTACCTCGCACTGGTCGCGCCGGGCTGGATGCAGGCGCACGAGCAGCTCGGCCAGCTCGAGCGCGGGGCGCGCCGACTTCTCGACGCGCAGCACGAACGCCCCTCGTTCGACGCGTTCGCCGCGATCTGCGCGGCGATGTCGGCGGCGCAGGGCGATGCCGCCGCGCTCGCCTGGGCCGAGCAGGCGTTGCGCGCGCGCCCTTCGCTGCTCGGGCTCGAAAAGCTGCTGGCGTTGCGCGCCGTTCGCGCCGACGACGCGCAACGCGAGGAGATCGCGCTGCTCCAGAAGCTGATCGCGCCGCAGACTGCGCGCCTGTCGCGATTCGTCTGCGCGAAGTGCGGATTCAAGGCGAGACGGCACTACTGGCAGTGCCCGGGTTGTGCCGAATGGGACAGCTACGCGCCGCTGCGTGCCGAGGAGGCGGGGCGCGGGTGAGCGCGGCCGGTCTGGTCGATTCCGCGGGTGCGCCGCGTCCGCAGGGCGTGAACCCGGTGCGCGCCGCGGCGGCGTTCTGGGGCGCGGTCGTGTTCCTCCCGGTCGGGATGAACTACCTCGCGCTGGTGCTGCTCGTGCTCGCGATCCTGGCGCGGGCGGTTCTGGCGAGCGACGTCGAGACGAGCCTGGCCGCGAGGTGGCGCAGGGTGCGTTCGCACCCGCTGTGCTGGCCGATCGCCTTCCTTCTCGGCTGGAGCGCGCTGGTGCTCGTGCTCGGACCTCGCTATCCGGAGACGGCAAGCAACGCGTTTCATGTCGTGCGCATCGCCGCCACGCTTGCGCTAGCGCTGTCGTTGACGCGCCAGGAGGCGGTGGCGGCGCTCGGCGCCTTCGCGCTCGCGCTGGCCGCGAGCGCGTCGGTCGTCGCGATCCATCAGTTGATCGGGCTGCCCGACCTGCGCGTCGGGCCCGGGCTGGACGTCTGGTCGAACCTGTTGCGCGCCGACCTCGGGAACAAGGCGATTTCCAATGCCGTGCTGTTCGCGCTCGCCGGCTCGGCCGCGCTCGCGATCGCTCTGGACGCCGGCGGGGCGCGACGCGCGATCGCGATCGCGGCCTTCGTCGCGGCGTTCGCGATCGTCGGCTGGGCGCTGCCCTCGCGCACCGGGGTCATGATCCTGCTGCTGGCGATGCCGCTGGTACTGATCGATCGATGGCGCGCCAGCGCGCGGCATGCGCTCGCGGCGGCGCTCGCATCGCTGCTGCTCGGCGCCGCGCTGCTGGGCGCGGTCCCGGCTGCGCGCGAACGACTCGCGCAGGGCTGGTCGGAGATGACGGCGGCGATCGCAGGCGACGTTTCACCCACCAGTTGGGGGCTGCGGCTGAATCTGTACCGTCACACCGCGGCGATGGTCGTCGAGCGCCCGCTGCTGGGCTGGGGCCTGGGCGGCTGGACGAGCCAGTGGCGTGCCCGCGCTCCACAGGGAATGAGCGAGTCGAACATGCCGCACAACGACTTCCTTTGGATGGGCGCCCAGGCCGGCGTCGTCGGGATGCTGGCGGTCGCGATGCTGGTGCTCGCCTGTGCGCGCCGCGCGGCGGCGCGCGGTGACGCGGTCGGGCGCCTCGGCATCGTCGCGATCGCCGCCTGGCTGGTCGCGATCAGCGCGAATTCGGCGATGCGCGACGCGGTGATCGGACTGAGCATGCTGTGGATCGTCGGTCTGCTGTTGCGGCTCCTGACAGAGTCGCGGGGAACGCTGCCCGGCTGGCTCGAGCCCGGCGCGCGCTTGGCGACGCGAGCGCGGGCCGCCGCCCGCGCGGGCTTTGCGATCGAGCGCGCCGGCGACTCGCGCGACGCCCCGGCGACCGTACCAGCCGACTGCGCCGGCGCGTCGGTCGATGCTCGACCGGCGGTGCCCATCGCCTGCGCCAGCGCGTCGGTCGCCGCTTGCACCCCCTGGGCGACGTCCGCGGTCTGTTCGGCCATGCTCGCGTTGCGTTCGGTCATCGCGTCGGGTTCGTGCGTCGCCTGGCTCACGTGCGCGACACCCGCGGCCTGCTGATTCGTCGCGATCGCGATCTGGCTGACGAATCCGTCGACTTCGTTGAACGACGCGACGACCTGGTGCATCGTCTCCCCGGCCCGGCGCGCTGTCGCCGATCCGGTGCTCGCGCGCTGCCGCGCCTCGGTGACCAGCGCGGAGATCTCGGCCGCGGCCTCGGTCGCGCGCGTCGCGAGGCTGCGAACCTCGCCGGCAACCACTGCGAAGCCGCGCCCCTGGTCTCCCGCGCGCGCCGCCTCGACCGCGGCATTGAGCGCGAGGATGTTGGTCTGGAACGCGATCGATTCGATCGTCGAAGTGATCGTTCCGATTCGTCGCGACACGTCGGTGATCGACTGCATTTCGGCGATCACTTCGTCCACCGCGGCACCGCCCCCCTGCGCCTGCCGCGAAGCGATCGAAGCGAGTTCGCTCGCGCGCCGCGCGCCCGAGGCGGTGTTCTCGAAGGCGCTGCACAACTGCGTGAGCGTGGCGGCGATCTCGACCAGCGAACTGCGCTGCGTGCCGGTGCGCGCCGCCAGTTCTGCGCCCGCGCGGGTGAGCGTTGCCACGTTGCGCCGCAGGCTCTCGATGCTGAGCGTGGAGTCCCCGATGATCCCGCGCAGGCTCACCGTCATCTGCTTCGAGGCCACCAGCATCGAGTCCACGGTCGGGTCGCGGCTCTCTCCGAAGTGCGCGTCCAGCTCGCCCGAGGCAGCGCGCAGCGTCGCGTTGCGCGCGCGTTCCATCGGCACGATCCAGGCGTTACGCATCCAGATCCATCCGAGCCCGATCACGAGCACGGTGATCGCGGCGAGCGCGCCCGCTGCGAGCGTCGCGAGCTCCGCGCTCAACCAATGCGATGCCAGCAGTGCGCCGATGCACCCGAGCAGCGTCGCGAAGTAGATCGCGATCCGCGTGCTCGCGGCGGTCTTGCCGAGCTTGTTGAAGAAGGCCGCATTTCCCTTGCGCACGATTCGACCGTCGATGACGGTGAGCCCGTGGGCGGTGCCGGCGCGCATGCGCCGGTAAAGCGGCTCGCACCTCGCGACGGACTCGGTGCTCGCGCGGGTGCGAACCGAGAGGTAGCCAGTGATCTCGCCGTGCTCGCGCACCGGCGTGACGTTCGCGCGCACCCAGTAGTGATCGCCGTTGGCGCAGCGGTTCTTGATCACCCCGCTCCAGGGGCTGCCGTTCTCGAGCGTGCGCCACATGTCGGCGAATGCCTCCGGGGGCATGTCGGGGTGGCGAATGACGTTGTGCGGCTTGCCTATCAGCTCCGAACGCGGGTAGCCGGTGATTCGCAGGAAACCCTCGTTGACATAGGTGATGCGCCCCTTCAGGTCAGTACGGGTGACGATCGAATCGTCCTGGCCGAGGATCTTCTCGCGACCGCTCACTGGAAGGTTGATTCTCATCGAATGCCCGGTGGCGCTCCATGGGCGCGAATGGTCGGCCCTTTTCAGGTTGCGGCACAATGTTCGCCGTTTGCCCGATCCGGCGAAGTCTCGAACAACGGGGATTAGGCCCGCCTGTTCGCTTCCCGCTGCGCCGTGGCGTCGGGCCGAGACGCAATCGTTCGAAAAATGGACCGCCCAGCCAGGCGCGAGGCCGCGCCAGTTCCCCGAATCGTCCTGTACTGGCGGCTGGTCAGGCTGCATCGCCCGATCGGCATCCTGCTGCTGCTCTGGCCCACCTTGTGTGCGTTGTGGATCGCGTCCGGCGGGTTTCCGGCGCCGTACCTGCTGTTCGCGTTCGTCACCGGAACGGTGCTGATGCGCTCCGCCGGCTGCGCGATCAACGACTGGGCCGACCGGGACTTCGACCGCCACGTCGCGAGGACGCGCGACCGCCCGCTCACCTCCGGGCTGGTTCGCCCCTGGGAGGCGGTGGCGGTATTCGTCGCGCTGTCGCTGATGTCGCTCGCGCTGATCGCCCCGCTGAACCGGCTCACCTGGGCGCTGGCCTTCGTCGCGGCGTTTCTCGCGGTGAGCTACCCGTTCACCAAGCGGTTTCTGGCGCTGCCGCAGGCCTACCTGGGCGTTGCGTTCGGCTTCGGAATTCCGATGGCCTTTGCCGCGGTACAGGACGCGCTTGCGCCGATAGCGTGGCTGATGCTCGCGGCGAACGTGTTCTGGGCGCTGGCCTACGACACCGAGTACGCGATGGTCGACCGCGACGACGACCTGCGAATCGGGATCCGAACCGCGGCGATCACTTTCGGGCGCTACGACGTGGCGGCAGTGATGAGCTGCTACGCGATCACTCTGTGCCTGCTCGCGCTCGTCGGCCTGTCCGAGGCAATGGGCGCGGTGTTCTACGCCGGGCTGGCCGTGGCCGCGGCGATCGCCGCGTTTCACTACACGCTGATCAGGCAGCGGGAGCGCGACGGCTGCTTCAGGGCGTTCAACCACAACAACTGGCTGGGGGCGGCGGTGTTCGCCGGTGTCGCGCTCGAGTACGCGCTGCGCTGAGCGCTCAGTCGCGACCGAACTGTTCGCCGAGTTCGACCGATCGGCGCCGCGCCGCCTCGACCGCGGCGGCGATCGCCGAACCCACGTCGCGCAATTCGAGCACCGCGATCGCGGCCGCGGTCGTGCCGTTGGGCGATGTCACGCGCTCGCGCAGCGTTGCCGGGGAGTCGGTCGAGCGCAGCGCGAGCTGCGCGGCCCCTTCGAAGGTCGCGAGCGTGAGCGTTCGCGCCTGCGCCTCGGTGAGCCCCATCGCGCGCGCCGCGGCGTGAATCGCCTCCATCACGTAGAACACATAGGCCGGGCCGCTTCCGCTCACCGCGGTCACGGCGTCGAGCGCCGAGTCGTCGTCGACCCAAAGCGTCTGGCCGACCGCGCGCAGGATCGACTCGACCGTATCGCGGTCGGCCTGCGCGAGCGAGGGCTGCGCCGCGAGCGCGGTCACGCCCGCGCCGATCAGCGCCGGCGTATTGGGCATCGTGCGCACGACGCGCGGGTGCTCGCCCAGCCAGCGCGCGAGATCGGCCGTGCGGATCCCGGCGGCGACGCTGATCACGAGCTGGTGCGAGACATGGGGTGCGATCTCGCGGGCGACCTCGCGCATCACCTGTGGCTTGACCGCGATCACCACCACCTCGCCGGTGAAGGCCTCGGGCGCGGCCGCGCCGAACGCAGCGACGCCGAAGTTCGCGGCGATCGCCGCCGCGGCTTCGGGGCGCGGCTCGACCACCGCGATCGTCGACGCCTGCTCGCCCGAGGCGATCAGCCCCCCGATCAGTGCGCCTGCCATGTTTCCCCCGCCAACGAACGTGATCCGCATTGCCGATTTCCCCATTGCCGCTTCCCCCATTGCTGGTTCCCCCATTGCTGATTTTCCCATTGCCGGTTTCCCCATTGCTGGTTCCCCCATTGCTGATTTTCCCATTGCCGGTTTCCCTATCGCCGGTTTCCCTATTGCCGGTTTCCCTTCAGTCCTTCGCGTCGCGGCGCGCGAACTGAGAGGGGCGAACGCCCAGCGCCGCCAGCACGGCGGCATAGATCAGTGCCGCGCCGGCGACGATTCCGAGCGCGAGGCCGATGCGCGACAGCGGCGTGGCGCCCAGCCCGATCCAGTCGACCCGCCCGGCCGCCGGCAAGAGCACGAGCGCCATCGCCGCGCACGCTGCCGCCACCTGCGCGAGGAACTTCGACCAGCCCGGTGCCGGCCGGTACAGGCCGCGCCGGCGCAGACCGGCATGCAACAGCGCCGCGTTGACCAGCGCGCCGATCGAGATCGACAGCGCGAGGCCGGCGTGCGCGAGCAGCGGCACCGTGACCAGGTTGAGCAGCTGCGTGGCGACCAGCACGAACAGCGCGATGCGCACCGGCGTGCGGATGTCCTGGCGGGCGTAGAAACCGGGCGCGAGCACCTTGACCGCGATCAGCCCGAGCAGTCCGAACGAGTAACCGATCACCGCGAGCCGGGTCATCGCGACATCGTGCGCGGTGAAGCGTCCATAGTGAAACAGAACGGCGGTGAGCGGCTCGGCCATCAGAGCGAGGCCTGCCATGCTCGGCAGTGCGAGCACGACCACCAGGCGCATCCCCCAGTCGATCAGTTCGCTGTAACGCGCATCGTCGCCGTTGGCGCCGGCCTTCGAAAGGCTGGGCAGCAGCACGGTTCCCAGCGCGACGCCAAGCAGCGCGGTGGGGAACTCCATCAGGCGGTCGGCGAACGAGATCCACGACACGCTGCCCGGCGCCAGCCGCGAAGCGATGTGGGTATTGATGATCAGACTCAGCTGCGAGACCGACACCGCGAGCACCGCCGGCGCCATCAGCACGAGCAATCTGCGCGTGCGCGCATCGGCGAGCGCCGCGCGCAGCCCCAACCCGACCCTGGGCAGCATGCCGATGCGCCGCAGCGCCGGGACCTGGACCGCGAGCTGCGCGATGCCGCCCGCGACCACGCCGGCGGCGAGCGCATAGATCGGCGGGTCGAAGTGCTCGGCGAGAAACAGCGCGGAGCCGATGAAGCACAGGTTCAGGAGCACCGGAGAGAATGCCGGCAGGGCGAATCGCCGCCAGGTGTTGAGGATCCCGGCCGCGAGGGCGACCATCGAGATGAACAGGATGTAGGGAAACATCCAGCGCGTCATCACCACGGCGGCGTCGAAGGCCTGCGGCTCTCGTGCCAGGCCCGAGGCGATCACCCACACCAGCGCCGGCGCCGCGGCCACGCCGATCGCCGATACCAGCACCAGCGCCCAGAACAGCACCGTCGCGACCCGGTCGACCAGGTGGTGCATCGCCTGATCGTCGCCCTGGGCGCGCGCCTCGGCCAGCAACGGGACGAAGGCTTGCGAGAACGCCCCCTCGGCGAACAGGCGGCGCAGCAGGTTGGGCAGCCTGAACGCGACGAAGAAAGCGTCGGTGAACGCCGACACGCCGAAGATCGACGCCGTCAGGTACTCGCGGATCAGCCCGGTGACGCGCGAGAGCAGCGTGAGTCCGCTGATCGTCGCGGCCGCGCGCAGCAGGTTCACGCCCCGGAACTCCGTCGGCGGTTTGCGGTCAATCCTGGAAACCGGTTATAATTCAAAGCTTTCCGACTGGCTGCCGCGCTGTCGTTCCCGGCGCATCTTCGTTGGTGGCCGGCGCACTCCGGACCGGTCGTCGCGCCGACGACCCGGTGAGCAACCGAACAATCAAGCATCGGCAGGATTCTCGCATGGCCAACATCGCATCCTCACGCAAGCGCGCCCGCCAGGCGGTCAAGCGCAATGTCCACAACACGGGCCTGCGCTCGAAGCTGCGCACCGCGATCAAGGCGGTTCGCAAGGCGATCGCCGCGGGCGACAAGGCGGCGGCCACGAAGGTCTATTCGCAATCGACCAGCGTGATCGACAGCATCGCCGACAAGAAGATCATCCACAAGAACGTCGCGGCCCGGCACAAGAGCCGGCTGGCGTCGGCCGTCAAGTCAATGGCCTGAGCTGCGCCGATCGGGTGCGCGGCCCGAACAGGGCCGTGCCGATCCTGACGATCGTCGCGCCCTCCGCGACCGCAGCCTCCAGGTCGTCTGACATCCCCACCGAGAGCGTGTCCACCGCGAGCCCCGCGTCGCGCAGCGTTTCGAACACGGCGCGCACCGCCGCGAACTGCGCGCGCTGCGCCGCGTAGTCGGCGGCGGGCTCCGGAATCGCCATCACGCCGCGCAGGCGCAGCCCGGGAAGCGCCGCGACCGCGCGCGCGAGCTCGAGCGCCTGGCCGGGCGCACAGCCGCTCTTGCTCGGCTCGCCGCTGGCATTGACCTGGATGCAGGCCTGCAGCGCGGGCGCGCCGGGCGCGCGCTGCTCGGACAGCCTGCGCGCGATCTTCTCGCGTTCGATCGAGTGCACCCACGCGAAGTGCTCGGCGATCGGGCGCGTCTTGTTCGACTGGATCGGACCGATGAAGTGCCATTCGAGCGCCAGATCCGGCCGCTCGAGCGCACAGCCTGCGATCTTGGCCTGAGCTTCCTGTAGATAGTTCTCTCCGAAGGCGCGTTGCCCGAGCGCGGCCAGTTCGAGCACGCCCGCGGTGTCGATCGTCTTGCTCACCGCGAGCACGCGAACCTCGCCCGGGTCGCGGCCCGCGGCGTGGCAGGCGGCGCGCAGGCGTGCGGCGAGGCGCTCGTAGCGTTCACGCAACAGGGGATCACCGTTCATCGTCGAATTCTACTGTCGGCCGGATGCATGGCAACGGGCGCGCCGCGGCTGGCGAGAATCGAAGCGGATCGCGGCGCGGCTCGCGCGCGCCGTTGACCGCCGGGCGCGTGCAGGGGCACTGCGGCGCGCACGGCGAAAATTTCGCGTCGCGTCGACGCGGGGGTTGACATGGACATCGCTGAGCTGCTCGCATTCGCGGTCAAGAACAAGGCCTCGGACCTCCATCTCTCGGCCGGCCTGCCGCCGATGATCCGCGTGCACGGCGACGTGCGCCGGATCAACCTGCCGCCGAGTGCGACTTCTCCTTCGCGATTCCCGGCCTGGCGCGCTTTCGCGTCAACGCCTTCGTCCAGCAGCGCGGCGCCGGCGCGGTGATGCGCACGATCCCCTCGAAGATCCTCACGCTCGACGAACTCAAGGCACCGAAGAGCTTCATCGAGATCTCCTCGCAGCCGCGCGGTCTGGTGCTGGTCACCGGCCCGACCGGTTCCGGCAAGTCGACCACGCTCGCGGCGATGGTCAACCACGTCAACGAAAACCTCTACGGGCACATCCTCACCGTCGAGGATCCGATCGAGTTCGTCCACGAGTCCAAGCGCTGCCTGATCAACCAGCGCGAGGTCGGGCCGCAGACGCTGTCGTTCTCCAACGCGCTGCGCTCGGCGCTGCGCGAAGACCCGGACGTG
Organism: Burkholderiaceae bacterium; assembly: GCA_023384005.1. GTDB lineage: Bacteria > Pseudomonadota > Gammaproteobacteria > Burkholderiales > Burkholderiaceae_E > Quisquiliibacterium. The sequence continues at coordinate 10,989 of JAHDXY010000120.1, forward strand.
ATCCTCGTGGGCGAGTTGCGCGACCTGGAGACGATCCGGCTCGCGCTCACGGCGGCCGAGACCGGACACCTCGTGTTCGGCACGCTGCACACTTCGTCGGCCGCCAAGACGATCGACCGCGTCGTCGACGTGTTCCCGGCGGCCGAGAAGGAGATGGTGCGCGCGATGCTGTCCGAATCGCTGCGCGCGGTGATCTCGCAGTCGCTGCTCAAGACCAAGGACGGCTCGGGTCGCGTCGCTGCGCACGAGATCATGATCGGCACGCCCGCGATCCGCAACCTGATCCGCGAGGCCAAGGTCGCGCAGATGAACGCGGCGATCCAGACCGGCGCGGCGATGGGAATGCAGACGCTCGACCAGTGCCTGTCGGATCTGGTGCGCAAGGGGGCGATTTCGATGATCGAGGCGCGCTCGGCGGCTCAGGTCAAGGAGAACTTCCCCGGATGACATCTGCGCGCGCGCAACCGAGTCGCGCACGCCGCGCGCAAGCGGTGGATACGGCGCACAGGGTGGATACGGCGCACAGGGTCGAAACGGCGTACAGGGTCCAATAGCAGAGGTCGTCAATGGAACGCGAACAGGCATCGAAATTCCTCCACGACCTGCTCAGGCTGATGGTCTCGCGCAACGGTTCGGACCTCTTCCTGACGGCGGAGTTTCCGCCCGCGTTCAAGATCGACGGCAAGGTCAGCAGGGTCTCGGGCACGCCGCTCGCGGCGCAGCACACGATCGAACTGGCGCGCGCGCTGATGAACGACCGCCAGGCCGCGGAGTTCGAGGCGCACAAGGAGGTGAACTTCGCGATCAGTCCGACCGGAATCGGGCGCTTTCGCGTCAACACCTTCATGCAGCAGGGACGGGTGGGGATCGTGTTGCGCACGATCAAGTCGGAGATTCCGACGATCGAACAGCTTCAGTTGCCGTCGATCCTGTCCGACCTCGCGATGACCAAGCGCGGCATGGTGATCGTGGTCGGCGCGACCGGTTCGGGGAAGTCGAACACGCTCGCGGCGATGATGGGTTACCGCAACGAGCACAGCCAGGGCCACATCGTCACGATCGAGGATCCGGTGGAGTTCGTCCACCCGCACCGCAACTGCATCATCACGCACCGCGAGGTGGGCGTGGACACCGAGAGCTGGGAGGTGGCGCTGAAGAACACGCTGCGCCAGGCGCCCG
>JAHDXY010000121.1 GCA_023384005.1 Burkholderiaceae bacterium
GAAGGCATCGTCCTCGACATCTCCGGGATGCGGGCGATGCAGCGCCAGCTCGCGAGCCCGCTGCTCGTGCATTCGCGCCGGATCGACGCCGGCGCGCGCCCGGTCGACGCCGCAGATCTCTCGCTGGAAATCCCGCCCGATGCCGATACGCAGGTGGTCGACCACCTTCGCCGCGAACTGCCCGCGCTGAGCGCGCAGTTCTCAACCAGCGTCGATCGCATCCTGGAGGGTTCGGTCGATGCGCTGGGCGAGGCGCGCCGGATCGCGCACACACTCAAGGGATCGGCGGTGACGGTAGGCGTTCGCGGCGTCGCGACGCTCACGCACCGGCTCGAGGACCTCCTGCAGCTGCTCGACGAGTCGCACCACCAGCCCGCGCCGCTGCTCGCAGTGGCGCTGGCCGAGGCGGCCGATTGCCTGGGTCAGATGACCGACGCTGTCGCCGGGCACGGCGAGGCACCTGACGACGCGCTCGCCGTTTGCGAGCTGCTGGGCGACTGGGTGCGCCGCCTCGCGTCGCCGGCAACGAAGGCCGTTGCGCCCGAAACAGCGCCAGCGGGCGAGCGTTCGCCCGAACGGCGGGGCGCGGCTGGCGGGGACGCGGATTCCCGGCTGGCGGACGCGCGCCAGGGCGAATTGGAACCGGCCGCTGCGGACGCGGCCGGCGCGGATCGCGTCGATGTCGTCGACGTCGGGGCGCTCGCAGCTGCGTTCGATGCGAGTGCACTCGATACTGGGGCGCTCGACAAGGAGGCGGTCGACGGGGCGACGATCGTCAAAGCGGCGCTCGACGACGCGGCGCTCGATCGGGCGATCGTCGATACGGTGGCGCTCGACACGACGACACCCGTCACGACGACGCCCGTCACGACGACACCCGTCACGACGACGCCCGTCACGACGACGCCCGTCACGACGACGCCCGACACGGCGACGCCCGACACGGCGACGTTCGACACGGCGACGTTCGACACGCGCACCGGCGACACGGCAACGTTCGATACGGCGACGTTCGACACGCGCATCGGCGACACGGGCGCGCTCGCGCAGCTCGACGCAGCGCAGTCAGCGCGATCGCGCCCAGGCGGGCAGCGCGAGGGCGCGGCGCAACCGGAGGGCTCCGGCGACGAATCCGCGTTGCGCGTTCCGGCCTCGCTGGTCGACAGGATGCTCGACCTCGCCGGCGAGACGGCGATGGTGCTTGCGCAAGTGCAGGAGCAGATGCGGGAACTCGGGCAGACGCATCGTGGGGCGCGCGGTGCCGCGGAGCGCCTGTCGCAGTTGTGCGGCGAGCTCGAGCGCGTGGTCGACTCGCGCGGCGCGACGCTGGAAGTGCGCACCGCGGGCCGCGAGTTCGATCCGCTCGAACTCGACGAGTTCGACGAGTTGCACACGCTCTCTCGCCGGATCGCCGAGGTCGCCGCCGACGACAAACTGCTCGAGCGCCAGCTCGAGCGCCAGCTTCTCGATGCGGGCGAGTCGCTCGGGAGGCTCGAGCGCGTGCAGACCGACCTGCGCGAGGCGGTCGTTCGCTCGCGGATGATTCCAGTCGCCGCGATCGTCGGGCGCCTGCAGCGGGCCGTTCGTCAGGCGGCGCGGATCTCGGGCAAATCGGTCGCGCTCGAACTCACGGGCGAGGATGTGGGGATCGACGCGCAGTTGCTGCAGGCGCTGGTCGACCCGCTGACGCACCTGCTTCGCAACGCGGTCGACCACGGGATCGAGGATCCGCTCTCGCGCGCGCACAGCGGCAAGCCTGCACTGGGGCGCGTGTCGCTTTCGTTCACGCGCTACGGCCAGAACCTGTCGATCCGTTGCCGCGACGACGGCCGCGGGCTCGATTACGCCGCGATCGGCGCGCGCGCGACCGAGCTGGGTCTGCGCGAGGCCGGCGCCGGCCCGGACGCGGGCGAACTCGCCAGGGTGATCCTTCGCCCCGGGTTCTCGACGCGGCGCGCGGCGACCGAACTCTCGGGAAGGGGGATCGGGTTGGACGTCGTCTCGAGCGCGGTCGCGCGCCTGCGGGGAACGCTCCAGGTCGAATCGACGGCGGGCGAGGGCGTGAGCGTTCTGGTCGTCGTGCCCGAGAGGATCGCGTCGCTCCCCGTGATGGTGGTGCGCGCGGGGGCCCACGTTCTGGCGCTCTCGATCCGTGGCGTGGACTCGATCGTCGCCGCGCAGCCGTTGCTCGACGACGGCGCCGAACCTGCGCGCTGCCTTTGCGAGGGCGAAGTGATCGAGGTGGTGCGGCTCGACAGCGCGCTCGGGCTTTCCGAAGGATCGCTGCGCGGCGACCCTTCGGGAACGGCGTCAGCGCCGGGCGGCGGAGTGCCCGATCGCGCCTCCGAGGTGATGATGATCGTCAAGCGCGACGACGGGGTGCGCGTCGCGTTGCTCGCACCCGAGTCGTCCCAGCCGAGGACCGTGGTGATGAGGCCGTTGCCCGATTGGTTTGCGCGCGAGGCGGCGATCGACGGCGCGACGGTGCTGGGCGACGGCGCGGTGGCGCCGGTGATCGACTTGCCGGCGCTGCTGGCACGCGAGCGAGGGGTCGGACCGCAGAGCCCGCCGGAAGAGCCGCGCGACGGCGCGCCTCGCTGCCTGGTGGTCGACGACTCGGTGAGCGTGCGCCGCGCGATGGAGGCGTTCCTCAAGGACCTGGGCCTTGGGGTGGAATCGGCGGCCGACGGCGAGGAAGCGCTCGAACGCTTCGATCGCAACGTTCCCGACCTCGCGATCCTCGATCTCGAAATGCCGCGCATGAACGGGCTCGAACTCGCCCGCGCGATTCGCGCCAGGAGCACCGGGCGCCGCGTGGCGCTGATCATGATCACCTCGCGCGGGTCGGACAAGCACCGCGAGATGGCGTTCGCCGCGGGAGTGGACGCGTTCATGACCAAGCCGTACACCGAAGACGAGCTCGCGTCGCAGATCCGGCGGTGTCTTGAACCGGATGCGTCGCTGGGCTAGGATCGGAGCAGCAACGGGGGAAACGCGAATGCAGGTCAGCGAGATTCTGCGGGTCAAGGGAAGCACGCTCTACACGGTGGGCCCGGAGACGATGCTCTCGGACGCGGTGATCACGATGGCCGACAACGACATCGGCTCGGTTGTCGTGATGGAAAAGGGGGAGCTGCTCGGGATTGTGACTTTCCGCGAAGTGATGCGTGTGCTCGCGAATCGCCAGGTTGAGCATCGCGACGGTCCGACGCCGCCGGTGGCCGAGATCAGCGTGCGCGAAGTGATGAATTCGGCACCCAGCATCGCCACGCCGTCGATGGACGTCAACGACCTGCGCCGCGCGATGATCGAATCGCATCAACGCTACTTCCCGGTGATGGACGGCGCGACCCTGCTCGGCGTGATTTCGTTTCACGACGTCGCGCGAGCGGTGCTCGAGGAGCAGAGTTTCGAGAACCGCATGCTCAAGGCCTACATCCGCGACTGGCCCTCCGAAGGCTGAGGGCGCGTCGCGGCGGCCGGATTCGCTAGAATCCGGCTGATGCGCATTCTGGTCAGCAACGACGACGGCTACTTCTCACCGGGCATCGAGGCCCTGGTCCGTGCGATCGGCGATTTCGCGCAGATCACGGTCGTCGCGCCCGAGCGGGACCGCAGTGCAGCCTCGAATTCGCTTACGCTGGACCGCCCGCTGTCGGTGCGCCGTGCCGCCAACGGTTTTTTCTACGTCAACGGCACGCCGACCGACTGCGTGCACATTGCGGTGACCGGGCTGCTCGATCACAGGCCGGACCTGGTGGTCTCGGGCATCAACGACGGTGCGAACATGGGCGACGACACGATCTACTCGGGCACGGTGGCCGCGGCGATGGAAGGCTTCCTGCTCGGAATCCCGGCGATCGCCTTTTCGCTCGCGTGCAAGGGCTACGCGCACCTGGACTGCGCGGCGGAAATCGCAGGCGAACTCGTGCGACGGCTGGGGCCGAAACTGATCGATGCGCCGATGCTGCTCAACGTGAACGTTCCCGGCGTCGCACGCGCCGACTTGCAGGGTCTGCAGGTCACGCGGCTGGGCAAGCGACACGTTGCCGAGCCCGTGATCCGCACCGAGAACCCCCGCGGCGAGACGGTCTACTGGATCGGCCCGTCGGGCGGCGCGAAGGAGGCCGGACCGGGTACGGATTTTCACGCGGTGGCGCGGCGCTGGGTCTCGGTGACCCCGCTCGAGATCGACCTGACCGGGGACAGGTGGATCGACCCGGTGCGCGCCTGGCTCGCCGATTGAGGCCGCCGTGACGGTGCGACGCGAGGTGCGACCGCTAGCCGTCGCAAGCGGCGCGGGAGCGTCCGGCACCGTGCCGGGTTCGCCGGCAATGGCGTCCGAGCGCTCGCGACAGCGGATGATCGCGGCGCTGCGCTCGGCGGGGATCCGCGACGCCGACGTCCTGCTCGCGATGGACCGCGTCGCGCGGCACCTGTTCGTCGATCCGGCGCTCGCGAGCCGCGCCTACGAGGACGTCGCGCTGCCGATCGGCCACGGGCAGACGATCTCGCGCCCGAGTACGGTGGCGCGGATGATCGAGACGGTCGCCGCGCCGATTCCGGCGGCGCAACGGCGCAAGGCGAAGGTGCTCGAGGTCGGCACCGGCTGCGGCTACCAGGCGGCCGTTCTGGCGGCGATGTTCGGCGAGGTGATCTCGATCGAGCGGCTTCGCGGGCTGCAGGACAACGCGCGCGCCAACCTCAGGGCACTGCGCCTGCCGAACCTGCGACTGGTGTTCGGCGACGGCCGGCTCGGCGCCCCCAGCGCGGCACCGTTCGACGCGATCGTGGTCGCGGCAGCCGGCGATGCGATCCCGGAAGACCTGCTGCTGCAGATGAAGGTACCCTCACGGTTGATTGCACCGATCGAGGCGTCGGGACGCCAGTCGCTGCACCTGGTCGAGCGTGTCGGCCCCGACAGCTGGCACCTGACCGTGCTCGATGCGGTGCGTTTCGTGCCGTTGCGCGCTGGAACCGTCTGAGCGGGATCGCGCGGGCCACAACGCGGCGGCGAGCCGCACCAGAGACAGGAACTCGAACAACGATGCAGATGAAGATCCGACGAGCGCTGATCATGGCGGCCACGGTTGCCGGCGTTGCCGCGTGCGCGTCGCGGGGCCCCGCGCCGGTCGAACCCAGGACCCGACCGGTGCCCGAGGCGCAGCGCCCCCCGGTCGCTGCACCGGTCGCGCCCTCCGCCCCAGCGCCGGCGGTGCAGGCCGCGCCGCCAGCGGCCACCGCGTCGAGCGCGCCGACGATCCAGTCGATCCCGGTGCGACCGTCGAGCGTCGAGTCGCGCTCGCTCGGCGGACCGGAGCCGCGCGCGGTCGTTCCGCCCTCGCTGGTGCGATCCGAGCCGCGTGGCACGAAGCTGCCTTACTCCGAGGCGGCGCTGGCCGAATTGCGCGCGAGCGCACCAGCCGCCAGGCCCGAAGCGCCCACCGGCGAGCCGCGCGCCGAACCGGCGGCCCCCGCCGCCGCGTCGGCGCCAACCGCAACCGGTTCTTCGCCGCCCGCGACCGTTGCGGCGGCGCAGGGCACTTCGCCCGAGCGCCCCAGCGACACGCCGAGTTTCGCGTGGCCAGCGCGCGGACGAATTCTTCAGGGTTTCGCGGACCCAGGAAACATGGGGATCTCGATCGCCGGAAACCTCGGCGAGCCGATCAGCGCCGCGGCCGACGGGCGCGTGATCTTCAGCGGCAACGGCCCGCGCGGCTACGGCAATCTCGTCATCGTCAAGCACGACGCCGATACCCTGTCGGTGTACGCGCACAACCGCACCCTGCTGGTGAAGGAGGGCGAGACCGTCACGCGCGGCCAGCGCATCGCCGAGCTCGGCGACTCCGGCACCGATCGTCCGAAGCTGCACTTCGAGATCCGCAAGTCGGGCAAGCCGGTCGATCCGCAGAAGTTCCTGCCGGCGCGCTGATGACACCGGTTCTGGTGTTCGACATCGAGACGGTTCCCGATGTCGAGGGAATCCGGCGGCTGTGGGCCTTGCCCGCGGCGATGCCCGACGCGGAGGTCGCCGAGCTCGCCTTCGAGCGGCGCCGCGAGAAGACCGGATCCGATTTCCTGCCGCTGCATCTGCACAGGGTGATCGCGATTGCCGGTCTGTTTCGCGGCGGCGACGGGCTGCGCGTGCGCAACATGGGCGCGCCGGGCGACGCCGAGGGCAAGCTGATCAACGCCTTCTACGCGACGGTCGAGCGATACACGCCGCAACTGGTTTCCTGGAACGGGAGCGGTTTCGACCTGCAGGTCCTGCATTACCGGGGGCTGGTCAACTCGGTGAGCGCGGCGCGCTACTGGGAGATGGGAGAGGACGACAGGGAGTTTCGCTACAACAGCTACATCTCGAGGTATCACACCCGTCACCTCGACCTGATGGACCTGCTCGCGCTGTACAACGGTCGAGCCAACGCCCCGCTCGACGAGCTCGCCAGGCTTTGCGGCTTTCCCGGCAAGCTCGGCATGGACGGCGCGCAGGTCTGGCCGGCTTTCCAGCAGGGGCGGATCGGCGAGATCCGGGCCTACTGCGAGACCGATGTCGCCAACACCTGGCTGATGTACTGCCGCTTCCAGTTGCTTCGCGGAGCGTGGGACGCCAGCCGCTACGCCGCCGAGGTCGCGCTCACGCGCGACGCGATCGGCAAGCTCGAGGGAGAGCATTGGCGCGAGTTCCTGCAGGCCTGGCCCGATGGCGCGTGACGAGGTGCGGGTGCTCGAGGTCGAATCGCTCGACCTCGAGGCCCACGGCGTCGCGCGCAGCGACGGCAAGGTGGTGTTCGTTCGCGACGCGCTCCCGGGCGAGCGGGTGCGCGCGCGCACGCTCAGGGTCAAGCCGCGATTCGACACCGCGCAGGCAGTGCAGGTGCTGCGCGAGAGCAGCCTGAGGTCGCGGCCGCGCTGCCCTCACTTCGGCGTGTGCGGCGGGTGCTCGATGCAGCATCTGGACCCACGCGCGCAACTCGCGATCAAGCAGCGCTCGCTCGAGGACCAGCTCTGGCACCTCGGCAAGATGCGGGCGCGAACCATCCTGCGCCCGATGGCCGGCCCCACGTGGGGGTACCGTTTCCGGGCGCGCCTCTCGGTGCGCCACGTGCCGAAGAAGGGCGGGGTGCTGGTCGGGTTCCACGAGCGTGGATCGAGCTACGTGGCCGACATGCGCGAGTGCCACGTCTTGCCGGAATCCGTTTCGCGGCTGATCGTCCCGCTGCGCGAGCTGATCGGCTCGTTGGCGATGCGCGACAGGATGCCGCAGATCGAGCTCGCGCTTGGGGCGCGCACCACTACCGGCGCGGGCAAGCCGGGGCTGGTCCTGGCGATGGTCTTTCGCGTGCTCGATCCGGTCGACGCGAAGGATCGCGACGCGCTGGTCGGGTTCGCGCGCGAGAATCGCTTCGAATTGTGGTTCCAGGCGCGCGGGCCGGACTCGATCGAACTGATCGACTCGGGGGTCGCGTCCGACCCGGGGAGCTCGCGGCTCGCCTACGAACTGCCCGAGTTCGGTATCACGATGCCGTTTCGTCCGACCGATTTCACGCAGGTCAACCACCGGATCAACGAGGTGCTGGTGTCGCGCGCATTGCGCCTGCTCGCGGTGCAATCGCATGAACGGGTCGCCGACCTGTTCTGCGGGCTCGGCAACTTCAGTCTGCCGCTGGCGCGACGTGCGGCATCGGTGATCGGATTCGAAGGCGCGCGGTCGCTGGTCGATCGGGCGCGCGACGCCGCGCGCTCGAACGAGCTCGCCGGCAAGGTCGATTTCCGCGTCGCGAACCTGTTCGAGACGACAACCGCCCAGTGGCAGGCACTGGGAGGCTTCGACCGCGTGCTGATCGATCCGCCGCGCGAGGGCGCGCTCGCGCTCGCGACGGCCCTTTCGGAGGACCGGCACAAGCCGCGGCGCATCGTGTACGTGTCATGCAACCCGGCGACGCTGGCGCGCGACGCCGGGCTGCTGGTTCACACCGGAGGTTTCAGGCTCGCGGCCGCGGGGGCGATCGACATGTTCCCGCACACCTCGCACGTGGAGTCGATCGCGGTGTTCGACCCCGCCTGATGCCGCGCTAGTCCCTGTCGCCGCCGAAGATCCCGAGCAGCGCGAGCAGGTTCGTGAACACGTTGTAGACGCTGATGTACACACCGAGCGTCGCGACGACGTAGTTGGTCTCGCCTCCGTTGACAACGCGCTGCAGGTCGACCAGGATGAACGCCGAGAAGATCAGGATCGCGAGCGCCGAGATCGTGAGCATCAGCGCCGGCATCTGCAGCCAGATGTTGGCGATCGCCGCCACGAAGATCACGAGAAAGCCCACGAACAGCCACTTGCCCAGTCCGGTGAAGTCGCGCTTGGACACGCTCGCGACAGTGGCCATCACGGCGAAGATCGCCGCGGTTCCGCCGAACGCCGTCATGATCAGGTTCGCGCCGTTGCTCATGCCGAGCACGTGCCCGATCAGGCGCGACAGCATCAAACCCATGAAGAAGGTGAAGCCCAGCAGCAGGCCGACCCCGATTCCGCTGTCGCGGTAACGGTTGATCCCCCAGAAGAAACCGAAGGCCACCGCGAGAAATGCGATCAGGCCGACGAAGGGATTGCCGGCGAAGAACGAGAAACCGGTCTTCACGCCGACCCATGCGCCGAGCACCGTGGGCACCATCGAGAGCGCCAGGAGCCAATAGGTATTGCGCAGGACGCGATTGCGCCGTGCCGCGTCGATCACGCCACCCGCTGATCCGTACCGGGCGACTGCGGGTTGCTGGTTGAATGCCATCTGGTGATTCTCCGATTGTCAGGAAACTGAAAGATAAGGGCACTGGCCCAGGATATCAATGCCTGGCGCTACGCGCCCGGCCCGGCGGCCGGTGGTCGCGCGACGCCCGGTTCACCGGGCCATGCCGCAACGCGTCATGCTAAACTCTCATGTTCGGCAAAACACCGAAATATTTGTGCTAAACGCTTATTTCCCAACGATTTTTTTGTCGGCGCCCAACCGCCGGGAACAGTTCAAATGGCTATCGAACGTACGCTCTCCATCATCAAGCCCGATGCGGTCGCGAAGAACGTGATCGGGCAGATCTACGCGCGCTTCGAAGGCGCCGGGTTGAAGATCGTCGCATCGCGCATGATGCATCTGTCGCGCCGACAGGCCGAGGCTTTCTACGGCGTTCACCGCGAACGCCCGTTTTTCGCCGACCTGGTCGCATTCATGATCTCCGGCCCGGTCATGGTGCAGGCGCTCGAGGGCGAGGGGGCGATCGCGAAGAACCGTGACCTGATGGGCGCGACCGACCCGAAGAAGGCGGCCGCCGGAACGATTCGCGCCGACTTCGCCGACAGCATCGACGCCAACGCGGTGCACGGCTCGGACGCGGCGGACACCGCGGCGGCGGAAGTCGCGTTCTTCTTCCCGACGCTCGAGATCCACTCGCGCTGAGGCGGCGCGCGGCGCGATTCGAACGGGCACACCGATGTCGCAGCTGCTCAACCTGCTCGACCTGGACGCGACGGGACTCGCGAGCGCCTGCGCGGGCTGGGGCGAGCGCGCGTTCCGGGCCCGCCAGCTGTCGCGCTGGGTGCACCAGCACGGCGCGGACGACTTCGACGCGATGACCGACCTGGCCAAGTCGTTTCGCGCGCGACTCGCGCAGTCCGCGACGGTGCGCGCGCCGGCAGTGATCCGGGATCACTCGTCGCGCGACGGCACGCGCAAGTGGCTGCTCGACGTCGGCGTGGGCAACGCGGTCGAGGCGGTGTTCATTCCCGAGGCCGACCGCGGCACGCTGTGCGTGTCCACGCAGGCCGGCTGCGCGGTGAACTGCCGGTTCTGCTCGACCGGCAAGCAGGGTTTCTCGCGCAACCTCTCGGTGTCCGAGATCGTCGGTCAGCTGTGGCTGGCCAACCGCGCGCTCGGCGCCTATTCGCAGGCCGCGCCCGGCGCCGCCGCAGGTCGGGCGCGCAGGCCCATCACCAACGTGGTCTTCATGGGCATGGGCGAACCCTTGCAGAACTACGCCGCGACGCTCGCTTCGCTGAGGGTGATGCTCGACGACAACGCCTACGGACTATCGCGACGGCGCGTCACCGTGTCCACGTCGGGCGTGGTGCCGATGATCGACCGGCTGCGCGAGGATTGCCCGGTCGCGCTCGCGGTGTCGCTGCACGCGCCGAACGACGCGCTGCGCGACACGCTCGTTCCGCTCAACAGGAAGTACCCGCTCGCCGAGCTGATGGCGGCGTGCCGGCGCTACCTCCCGGCGGCGCCGCGCGATTTCATCACCTTCGAGTACGTGATGCTCGCGGGCATCAACGACAGCGACGCACAGGCGCGCGAACTGCTCGCCTGCACCGACGGCGTTGCCTGCAAGTTCAACCTCATCCCGTTCAACCCGTTTCCGGGGTCTGGGCTCGCGCGCCCGGACGACGCGAGGATCAGCGCCTTCGCGCGAATTCTGGGCGACGCAGGGGTCGTGACCACGGTGCGGTGCACGCGTGGCGACGATATCGACGCGGCCTGCGGGCAGCTCGCCGGCGAGGTGCGCGATCGCACCCGCGTCGCGCAGCGAGATCCCGCGTTCACGACCCTGCTCGAGGCGCGCTGATGGATCGAATCGTCTTCACGATGTCGCTCGTGCTCGCGGCGTTGATCGCCGGTTGCGCGGCGCCGGCGCCCGGCGAAGCACCGGCGTCCGGCGCGCAGTTCACGCCGCTGCCCGATTCGTCGGAGGAGAGCGAGGACCGGAGGCGGGCGCGAATTCGCCTCGAGCTGGCCGCGACCTACTACCAGCAGGGGAACTACGCCGTCGCGCTGCACGAGTTGCGCCAGGCGCTCGCGCTCGAGCCGAACTACCCGCAGGCGCTCGGAATGCTCGGGCTGGTGAGCATGGACCTGGGCGACAACGCGCGCGCCGAAGAGAGCTTCCAGCGCGCGCTCAGGCTCGCTCCCGGCGACAGCGAGATCAACAACAACTACGGCTGGTTCCTGTGCAATACCGGTCGCGAGAAGCAGTCGATCGAGCACTTCCAGCGCGCGTTGCTCAATCCCCTCTACACGACGCCCTCGCGGCCGCTGCACAACGCCGGGATCTGTTCGCTGCGCGTGGGCGACGAAGCCGCCGCCGAGGCGTACTTCCTGCGGGCCTTCCAGTTCGATCCCCGCAACCCGGTCGCGATGTTCAACCTCAGCGAGATCTACCTGAAACGCCGCGACGCGGAACGGGCACGGTTCTATTCCCAGCGCCTGCTCGCGGCCTACGATCCGACCGCGCAGGTGCTCTGGCTCGCCCTGCGCGTCGAGCGGCTGGCGGGCAATCGCGACGGCGAGGCGAGCCTGGCGGCGCAATTGCGGCGCCGATACCCGGCCTCGTCGGAGGCGGCGCGCCTGTCGCGCGGCGAGTTCGGAGACTGAGCTTGTCCGAGCCGATCCAGACCGTCGAGCAACTGGTCGCCGCGCGCGAGGCGCGCGGCCTGAGCGTCGCCGACGTCAGCCAGCAGCTCAAGCTCGCACCGCGGCAGATCAACGCGATCGAGCAGGGCGACTGGGAAGCGCTGCCCGGGCCGGCGTTCACCCGCGCGGTACTGCGCGGTTACGGCCGGCTGCTGGGAGGAGACGTCGAAGCGCTGGTCGCGGGCGTTTCCGGGGCGGTCACCCCGAGCGACCTGCGCCCGGCCGCGTCGCTTGACGAACCGATCCGTGCGCGCGGCGTTTTCGGCTTCGGCAGCGGCGGATCGGGGTCTTCGTTCGCCTGGGTCGGTCTCGTGGTGCTCGGACTCGTGGCGCTCGCGCTGTTCTTCGGCGGCGAGGGCGGACTGAGCAACCTGCGCTCCTGGATCGGATCCCCGGGCGAGTCCAGCACCGTGGCGAGACCCGACGCGCAGGGCAGCATCCCGGCTCAGGCCAACGGGGCGCCCAGCGCGGGCACCACCACCACCACACCGATTCCTCTTGGTCAGAGCCCAGCGGCAACCAGCGCCGATGCCCCGGGACGCGGGCAATCGAGCGTCTTGGCGCCTGCGACGCCGCGTGCATCGTCGGACACGCGCTCCGCCGACGCGCCTGCGGCCGGCGCGGGC
>JAHDXY010000122.1 GCA_023384005.1 Burkholderiaceae bacterium
CCGCCGGCGCAGAACGTGCACTTGTCCATCTTGCCGCGCAGGCCGAACGCGCCGGCCTGCGGAAACTGCGGCGCACCGAACGGACAGGCGTAGAAGCAGTAGCCGCAGCCGATGCACAAGTCCTTGTCGTGCAACACCACTCCCTCTTCGGTGCGGTAGAAGCAATCGACCGGACACACCGCCATGCAGGGCGCGTCCGAACAGTGCATGCACGCGACCGAAATCGAGCGCTCGCCGGGCACCCCGTCGTTGATCGTGACGACCCGGCGGCGGTTCACGCCCCAGGGCACTTCGTGCTCCTGCTTGCATGCAGTCACGCAGCCGTTGCACTCGATGCAGCGCTCGGCGTCACAAAGAAACTTCATTCGAGCCATCTTCGTTCTCCTAGGCCTACATCAGATTCAGGCGACGTACTTTTCGATCTGGCAGACCGTTGTCTTGGTCTCCTGCATCATCGTGACTACGTCGTACCCGTAGGTAGTGGCGGTGTTGACCGCGTCGCCGCGCACCAGCGGCGCGGCACCCTCGGGGTAGAACTCCTTCATGTCCTTGCCCTGCCACCAGCCCGAGAAGTGAAACGGCATGAATGCGTGATCGGCCGCGACGCGTTCGGTCACCATCGCCTTCGCCTTGAGGCGTGCACCGGTGGGCGTCTTGACCCAGACGTTCTCTCCGTTGCGGATGCCGCGATCGTTCGCCGCTTTCGGGTTGATCTCGACGAAGTTCTCCTGCTGCAACTCGGCCAGCCACGGGTTCGAGCGCGTTTCTTCGCCGCCGCCCTCGTACTCGACCAGGCGGCCCGAGGTGAGCACGATCGGGAATCTCTCGTGCACCTTGTCGGCGACGTTCTTGTCCTGGACCGACTTGAACAGCGTGGGCAGGCGCCAGTGCACCTTCTTGTCCTCGTGCGTCGGGTACTTCGCGATCAGGTCGGCCCGGTTGCCGTACAACGGCTCGCGGTGAATCGGGACCGGATCGGGGAAGTTCCAAACGACCGCGCGCGCCTTTGCGTTGCCGAACGGGTGGCAACCGTGCTTCATCGCCACACGCTGGATGCCGCCGGAGAGGTCGGTCTTCCAGTTCTTGCCCTCGGCGGCGGTCTTCTCGGCGTCGCTGAGATCGTCCCACCACCCGAGCTTCTTGAGCAGGACGTGGTCGAACTCGGGATATCCGCCCGGGATCTCGGCGCCCAGCGAATGCGAACCGTCCTCGGCGAGAAGCGAAACGCCGTCGCGCTCGACTCCGAAATTGGCACGAAAGTTCCCGCCGCCATCCATCACGTGGCGCGAGGTCTGGTAGAGGTTGGGCGAACCGGGATGCTTGATCTCGGCAGTCCCGAAGCAGGGCCACGGCAGTCCGAAGTAATCGCCATCGGCCGGTCCGCCATTCGCACGCAGCGATTTCACGTCGAAGGTGCTCATGTGCTTCATGTGCAGCTTCAGGCGCTCGGGCGACTGGCCGGTATAGCCGATCGTCCAGACGGCGCGGTTGATCTCGCGCAGCATCGATTCGGGCTCCGGTTCCTTCCAGTCGAGCCCGTGCTTCTTGACGCTGATCATCTTGAAGTTCTTCCCGAGCTGCTCTCCGAAGCCGAGCCGGTCGGCCAGCGCCTGCATCAGCGTGTGATCGGGCATCGACTCGAACAGAGGCTCGATCACCTTCTCGCGCCACTGCAGCGAGCGGTTCGACGCGGTGACCGAGCCGGAAGTCTCGTACTGGGTAGCCGCGGGAAGGAGGTAGACTGCGCGATTCGGGTTGACGTCCTTCGTGTCGCTCGTCATCGCCGCCATTGCCGCGGTGGCCGACGGGTAGGGGTCGATCACCACCAGCAGGTCGAGCCTGTCGAGCGCCTTCTTCATCTCCAGGCCGCGCGACTGCGAGTTGGGCGCGTGGCCCCAGAAGATCACGCCCTTGACGTTGCTGTCCTGATCGATCAGCTCGTTCTTCTCGAGAACCGCGTCGATCCATCGCGACACCGTCGTTCCGGCCTTGGTCATCATCCCCGGCGCGTACTGCGCCTTGATCCAGTCGAAATCGACCCCCCAGACCGCCGCATAGTGCTTCCACGACCCCTCGGCCAGCCCGTAGTAGCCGGGCAGCGAATCGGGATTCGGGCCGATGTCGGTCGCTCCCTGGACGTTGTCGTGGCCGCGGAAGATATTCGCGCCGCCGCCCGACACGCCGACGTTGCCCAGCGCCAGTTGCACGATGCACGACGCGCGCACCATGGCATTGCCGATCGTGTGCTGGGTCTGCCCCATGCACCAGACGAGCGTCGAGGGGCGGTTCTTCGCCATCATCTCGGCCACTTTGGCCATCTGCGCCTCGGGCACGCCGCAGGCCTCCTCGACCTTGTCGGGCGTCCACTTGCTCATCACCTCTTCGCGGACCTTGTCCATGCCGTAGACGCGGTCGTTGATGTACTTCTTGTCCTCCCAGCCGTTCTTGAAGACGTGGTGCAGCAGACCGAAGAGGAACGGGATGTCGGTGCCGGAACGGATGCGGACGTACTCGTCGGCCTTCGCCGCGGTGCGGGTGAACCGCGGATCGACCACGATCATCTTCGCGCCGCTCTCCTTGGCGTGGAGCATGTGCAGCATCGACACCGGATGCGCCTCGGCGGCATTCGAACCGATGTACAACGCGCACTTCGTGTTCTGCATGTCGTTGTAGGAATTGGTCATCGCGCCGTAGCCCCAGGTATTTGCGACGCCCGCGACCGTGGTCGAATGGCAGATCCGCGCCTGGTGGTCGGTGTTGTTCGTGCCGAAGAACGACACGAACTTGCGCAAAAGGTAGGACTGCTCGTTGTTGTGCTTGGACGACCCGATCCAGAAGGTGGCGTCCGGTCCACTCGTTTTCTTGATGTCGGCGAGCTTCGCGCTGACCTCGTCGAGCGCCTGCTTCCACGAGATCTTCTGGTACTTGCCGTTGACCAGCTTCATCGGCCTTTTGAGCCGGTACTCTCCGTGACCGTGCTCGCGCACCGACGCGCCCTTGGCGCAGTGCGCGCCGAGATTGATCGGAGAGTCGAACACCGGTTCATGGCGAAGCCACACGCCGTTTTCGACCACGGCGTCGAGCGCGCAACCGACCGAACAGTGGGTACATACCGTGCGCTTGATCTCGATGTTGCGCGCCGCCTGCGCCTCGGCCTTCTCGACCATGCTGAAGCCCAGGCCACCCGCAGCGGCGGCCGCGCCGACCCCTACGCCCGAACGCCTGAGAAAGGCGCGTCGGTCCATCGTCGCGGCCATCGCGGACTGCACGCCCCGCGCGAGGCTTGCAGTCAGTCCGCCGGGCACCGGCGCGGATTGCACTTTACGTTGTAGTTGCATGCTGGCTCCCCTTCGCGTTCAAACCTTGGTGGTGCGGTAGTAGCTGCGCACGTGATCGGTGACGTGGTAGCCCCCGCCGCGCCCGTTCGCGCCGGGTTTGACCACCGCTCCCTGCCGGGCGCCGCCGATCCCCCTGGTCGCGATCGCCGCGGCCCCCGCGACGCCCGCAGTGCCCGCGCCGAGCAGGAACCCGCGTCGTGCCGTCTTGTCTTTTCCGCTCCTCATTGCATCGCTCCTTCCCAGGCTCGGCCTTTGGTTCAGTGATCGAAGTCGAACGCGACCCGTTCGACCGCGAAGAACGCGGATGCGAGCCGGCCGACGTGCTTGTAGAAATCCGTGGTGCCGCAGTGCTCGAGAGCCTCGACGAACTGGTCGACCCACGGCCCGATGAAACGCCCGAAGAACTCGCGCTGGGTATCGAGCGACGCGTCGTCGACGATCAGCATGCGCATCACTTCGCACAGCGCGCTCACGTGATCCTCGGTATCGGCGCTGTCCGCGCGGCGCGCGATTCCGATGCGCGCGAGCGCGTCGCGCAACTCCGCCAGCGGGCGTTCGTGCAGGAAGCCGCTCAGGTAGTAGGACCCGTTGACGAAGACCTGCGGCTTGCCCACGCCGATGAAGCTCGCTTCGAATTCCGCCTCGATCGCCGCCGCCGTGGTATCGGCGCAGGCGAGCGCCAATGCGTCGAAGGCAAGAGCCAGGTCGCTCGAGGCGTCGTGCCCGCGTGCCGCGGCGATCGCGGCGAGGCGGGCATCATCGGCCGGCGCGCGCAGCAACTCCCCGATCAGCGCGTACCAGCGCGCACGCGCCAGTTCTTCTTCGGCGGGGGAGTTCACGGGCGCATCGGCCCGGGTCGCCGCGCGCATCTCAACTCCTGCGCGGCACTTCGTGGATCGACATCTCGTCCGGCGCCGAGAACATGTCGGTCACGCGACAGTCCGCGCACATCTGGAGCCGACGCACGCCTTTCCCGCCGAACATCGAGTGCGACGCGAATCGTGCCACCATGCTGTCCACCATCTGTCGAGTCCCGAAAGGCTTGCCGCACGCCACGCAGTGGAAAGGCTGCGCCTCGTAGAGCACTTTCGCGGTCCGTGCCTCCTCGCTGAAGGTATACCTGGGAACCAGCGTGATCGCCTGTTCCGGGCATGTCTTGACGCAGATCCCGCACTGCACGCAGTTGCGTTCGACGAACCTGAGCTGGGGAAGTTCTGAACTCTCCTGCAGCGCAGATCCGGGGCACGCCCCCACGCACGCTTTGCAAAGCGTACAGCGCGCCGCGTCGATGTTCAAGGAGCCGAACGGCGCGCCACGTTCCAACACGATATGCTGCGACGCAATACTCTTTGTCACCCCGGCGTGGGCCGCGAGGTGATCGAGTGCGAAGTCGATCGTGCGGCGCTTCTCGGCGGAGGCGGCGAAGGTCGCTGCCGTCGCGATCGAGCGCACCGGCTGCAGCGCGTGCAGCGCCGTTTCGAGTTCGACCGCGTCGCGCGGAACGATCTTCGAGAACCGCTGCGTCCCCAGTCCGAGGGCGGCGAGAATCGCGCACGCGTAGCCGAACTGGGCGTCGAGCGCGTCGAGGTAGGACTGCGCCTCGCGGCCCGCCGCGAGCACGACGACCTGCGACGCGCCATACGCGATCGCCGCGAGCGCGAGGTCGATGCCCACCGATCCGACGTGGTGAACCTCGAAGGGCACGACGCGCGCGGGCAGCCCACGCACTCCCGGCTCGGCGCGTGCGGGCCCGCGCTGCCCGCCCGACAGCGGTCCGCGACCGACCTCGTCGAGCATCCGGCGCCCCGATTCCGCGTCGTGGACCAGCACCACCGGATTCGCGCCGCCACTGGCGCGAAAGGCCGCGAGACCGATTCGCAGGCGGCGCGCGAGCTCCGGTACGCCAGGATAGCGGTGGGTGATCGCGCCACTCGGACACACGGTGGCGCAGCCACCGCACCCCAGGCAGCGGTGCGCTTCGATCCGCACTGCGTCGCCCGACGCGGTGATCGCCGACGTCGAGCAGGTGTCGATGCAGTTCCGGCAACCCTCGATCCGGTTGCGTTGGTGGGCGCAGGTCCGTTCGTTGACCGCGACGTAGCGCGGTTTCTCGAACTCGCCCACCAGGCTGGCCAGAAGCAGCGCATCGCGCGTGCGGGCGCGCTCGTCCCTCGCGGGGTGGAAGTAGCCGTGCGGGAGATCCGGCCCGGAAAACGCCGGCGCTTCGCGCAGGTCGAAAATCAGGTCGAAGGTTTCGGTTCGGGCCTTTTCGGCGCGCGTGAAGTCGATCGCGCCGATCTCGCCGCAGGCTGTGACGCAGGCACGGTGCGAAGCGCATCGATCGGGATCCACCTGGAAGTCCTCGGCGATCGCCTGTTCGGGGCAGGCGGCGACGCACGCGCCGCAGCGCACGCACGCGTCGAGGTCGATCGGGTTGATCTGCTCCCAGCCGACGTCGAAGGCGCCGAGCCAGCCGCTCAGGTGCGTCGGACGCCCGGAAAGGGTCACGAAGTGCCGTTGTGCGCCCAGCGCCGTACCGTCGGCCGAGATGAGCAGCGCAGTCACCGTCAGGTTGCCGGCGAACCGCTCGGCCCAGTCGAGCGCGTCGCGCGCCGCACCGATCACCAGCGTGCGCCCGCGCGAGGCGTACTGCACCGAGGGCACCGGATCGGGGTCGGCGACGGCGGCCATCGCAACCAGCGCTGCGATCTTGGGACCGGCGCTCGCGCGTTGTTCGCCCCAGCCGGCGCGCTCGCGGATGTTGACGAAATGCACCTTCGCGTCGCTTCGCTTCGCGCTGGCGAGTTCGGCAAACAGCGCCGCCTCCTGGGTGCAGGTGACGAGGACCGGTTCGGCGCCTTCGATCGCTTCGACGAATCGGCCGATCTCGCGCCGGCACAATTCGCGCGCCGGTGCCGATACCTGGACGCCCAGCCGCGGATCGAGCGACTCGAGCCCGGCGTCGGCGAGCGCCACGGTCGCATTGCAGGTGCAGCTGAGCAGTCGTGTGCGGTGCATCTCGTTGCGCTTCGCCTCCTGTGTCGTCGTCGGACGCTCGGGGCTCAGGCCCGATCTGTTCGCCGCCCGGGCACAGCGGAACGGTCCGCCGCGGTCGCATCCCCGGCGTCCGATACCGGCCCGGTCACCGCGGTCGTCGCGGTTTCGGTCGCGCCGGTTTCGGTCGCCTCGATTTCGGTCGGCGTCGTTTCGGTCGGCGTCGTTTCGGTCGCGCGCCGCTCTTTCACCGCCGTTTCGAGTTCGACTTCCCCGACCTTCAGGTCTGCAACGGCCGATTCGCGATCCTGGCGTGCTCCGTCACCCGATTCGTCGCTCGCGTCGCTGAACAGGCCCAGACTGCGCGCCTGGTTCATCATCCTGAGCATCGCCAGCGGGATCGGGTCCGGCTTGCCATAGTCGTCGATATAGATGTCCAGGCCGTCCATCTCGTTGAAATGCGGGTCCGAGAACAGCCGCCGCAATGCGGCGGCCCGCGTCGACGGGTCGACGCCGGTCTTCATGAACGCGGTGAAGTCCGAATCGTGACGCAGGCTCTCGACGGACGGGAGGGGTTGCGGGCTTCTCGCCCCCTCGTTCGGGTCCTGCCGCCCCGTCTGCGCGGCCGCCTCGCCGCGAGCCTGCCCGGCGGCACCGGAACGCCCGTCGGCCGGCGCCGGCGCTCGGCACGGGTCGGAGCCGATCTTGGGCAGTTCTCGCGCCGCGAGCGCCTGCGGCCGCGGCTGCGTCCGCTGCCACTGCGACTCTGGCGCCTGCGCCTGCGATTCGGGGGTCGTCGCCGGATCGGCGTGCGTGCGCTTGCGCCGCGACCAGCGATTCAGGAAGGTCTCGTCGGCGCTCATTGCCCCGGCGTGCCAGACGCCCGCCGCCCGCCGGTCTGCGCCTCGCGCTCACTCATCGCGGCGAACTCTTCGCGCGCCATGAACGAGGGCTTCGCGCCGCGGCGCTTGCGGCCCTTCTCAGGCTGGTAGTGAATCCGCACGTACTCGCACAGCCAGGCTGACATCTCGCCCGGCATCGGCACGCGGTCGACCAACTCGCCACCGTCCATCCACCGTGCGGCCTCGTCGTAGCTAAGCGTGGCCGAAACCGCCGCGGCTTGCCCGGACTCGTTGCGCCAGAGCACGAAGATCGACGGCTCTTCGGTCGTGACGTTCAGGTAGTAGCCCTGCGCCTCGTCGCGGTGCAATTGCAGGCACAACCCGTCGCCATCGACGCCCGGTTCGACAGCAGCCAGTCTCCAGCCTCCGGGTTGCGAGGCCGCTGCGACGAAGGTCGCGCGCACCGCGATCGGCTCGATCCGGTGCAGGGGCTCGCGCCCGTCGGGCCCGCGCCCGGACGACTCCATCGTGGTCTCTCGCGTCATCGTTCCGGCGCCTTGCTAAGATGCGAACCATCATAGCGCTATCCAGATGACCGACCGCAACATCCCTATCACCGACCTGCGCTACCCGGTTCGGGTTCCCGTCGTTCCGGATTCGGCCCGCCCGGTCGGCGGCCCGCTGCGCGACGCGCACGGGAGGCTGCTGCACGACCTGCGGATCTCGGTCACCGATCGCTGCAATTTCCGTTGCACCTATTGCATGCCGAAGTCGGTGTTCGACAAGAGCTACCGGTTCCTGCCGCACGACTCGCTGCTCAGCTTCGAGGAGATCACCCGCACCGCGAAGGTGTTCGCGGCGCTCGGGGTCGAGAAACTGCGCCTGACGGGCGGAGAACCGCTGCTGCGCAAGGACGTCGAGCAACTCGTCGCGATGCTCGCCGCGGTGCGCACCCCGCAAGGCGCGCCACTCGACCTCACGCTCACCACCAACGCGTCGATCCTGGCGCGCAAGGCGCAGGCGCTGCGCGACGCCGGACTAAGGCGCGTGACGGTGAGCCTCGATGCGCTCGACGACAAGGTCTTCAGGGCCATGAACGACGTCGACTTCCCGGTGGCCGACGTCCTGGCGGGGATCGACGCCGCGACCCGGGTCGGTCTCGCTCCACTGAAGATCAACGTCGTCGTCAAGCGTGGCGTCAACGACGAGCAGGTCGTCCCGCTGGCGCGGTATTTCCGCGGCAGCGGGCACATCGTGCGGTTCATCGAGTTCATGGACGTCGGTGCCTCCAACGGCTGGCGGATGGACGACGTTCTCCCGAGCGCGGAGGTCGTGCGCAGGATCTCCGAGCACTTTCCCCTCGTCGCGGCGCACGCCAACTACCCGGGCGAAGTCGCGCAGCGCTGGCGCTACGCCGACGGCGACGGGGAGATCGGCGTGATCTCCTCGGTCACGCAGCCGTTTTGCGCGGACTGCACACGGGCACGCCTGTCGACCGAGGGACGAATCTATACATGCCTGTTCGCCACCACGGGGCACGATCTGCGCGCGCTCCTTCGCGGCTCGTACGACGACGATCAGATCGCTGCCGCCGTCGCGCAGATCTGGTCGACCCGCGAAGACCGCTACTCCGAGCTCAGATCCGACGCGACCACCGGCCTGCGTCGGATCGAGATGTCGTACATCGGCGGCTGAGCGACACTGCACCGGACCCTTCTCGCACCACGATGAGCACTGCACTCGTGATCAGCCGCAACGCCAGGCCGAGCACGTTCACGGTCGACGCGATCAACGAACGCGGCGAGTCGGTCCCGACGCCGATCGCCGGCGAGCACCCTCTGACGATCTACCTGGACAAGCGCGAACTCGTCACGCTGATGACGCTTGGCGCCGCGCCAGAAGACCTCGCACTCGGCTATCTGCGCAACCAGCGCCTGGTGCGCTCGATCGACGATCTCGCCGCGGTGCAGGTCGACTGGGACGTGGACGCGGTGGCGGTCACCTCGCGCGCGCTGCGCCAGACCGGACGCACGCTGTGGGAAGATGAAGGCAGCGGGCTCGAATCGCGGCTTGTTCGCCGTACCGTCACCACCGGTTGCGGACAGGGCACGGTGTTCGGCGACCTGATGGACGAGATCGATTCGGTGCGCCTTTGCGGCCAGGCGCGATTGACCGAGGAGGTGCTGTACGCGGTGATGGACCGCGTCCGGCGCCACGAGTCGGTCTACAAGGTGGCCGGCGCGGTGCACGGCTGCGCGCTGTGCTCGAATTCCGGCGGCGACCGCGGCGAGATCCTGAGTTTCGTCGAGGACGTTGGCCGGCACAACGCGGTCGACGCGATCGCCGGCTGGATGTGGCGCAAAGGGGTCGACGGCGGCGACAAGATCTTCTACACCACCGGCAGGCTCACCAGCGAGATGGTGATCAAGTGCGCGCAGATGGGCGTGCCGTTCCTGCTGTCGCGCTCCGGACTCACCCAGATGGGTCACGAGATCGCGAATCGCGTAGGCATCACGATGATCGGGCGCTGCCAGGGAAAGCACTATTTGCTGTTTACCGGAAGCCATCGCTTCGTGCGCGCCACCGGCACCGCGTACGCGTGACGCCCGCGCAGTGATCGAGCGCGCGGACATCACCGGAGTGGTGCTCGCCGGTGGGCTCGGCCGGCGCATGAGCAGCGACGGTGCCGGCGTCGACAAGGGGTTGCAGCCGCTTCGCGGACGCCCGATGGTCGCGCACGTGATCGCGCGCTTCGAGCCGCAGGTCGGTCGCCTGATCGTCAACGCGAATCGCAATCGGCAGCGGTACGCCGAATTCGGGTTCCCGGTCTGGGGCGACTCGATCGAGGGTTTCGCCGGCCCGCTCGCCGGAATCGAAGCCGGTCTGGCGCACTGCGAAACCCCCTATCTCGCCACCGCCCCCTGCGACACTCCGTTCATTCCGCTCGATCTGGTCTCGCGCCTCGCGTGCGCGGTCGAATCGGCCGGGGCGGCGCTGGCGGTGGCGCACACCGGCACGCGATCGCATCCGGTATTCATGCTCGTCGAACGATCGCAGCTCGAAGGCCTGCGATCGTTCCTCGCCAGCGGGCGACGCAGGATCGACGCCTGGTACGCGGGCCTTGCGACGGTTTCGGTCGATTTCGGGGACGAGCAGGCGTTCAGTAACATCAACACCCTGGATGAACTGAGCAGGTACGACGTGCGATGACCGCATCCCCCACCCTGTCGCAGGCGGTCAGCTGCCTCGACGACTACGACCCCGACGCCCTTCGGGTCGCCGACGCCCGGCGCGTGATCGAGCGCTTCGTCAGCCCGGTCGAGGCGGTCGAACGCGTCGCGCTTCGCGCCGCGCTCGGGCGCGTGCTCGCGGCCGACGTGATCTCGGCGATCGACGTGCCCGCGCACGACAACTCCGCGATGGACGGCTTCGCCGTACGATCGTCCGACCTCGACGCCGGCAAGGAAACGTCGCTTCGGGTGATCGGAGCGGCGTTCGCCGGCGTGCCTTTCGAGGGCCCGGTCGGCGCTGGCGAGGCGGTGCGCGTGATGACCGGGGCGGTCATGCCGCAGTCCTGCGACACGGTCGTCGTGCAGGAGATCGCGCGACTCGAGGGAGACGAGGTGCATGTCCCCGCGGGTCAGCAACGCGGCCAGCACAGGCGGCTGCGCGGCGAAGACCTGAGGGCGGGCCGCGCGGCGCTCGACGCCGGGCGAATCGTCACCCCGGCCGATCTCGGCCTGCTCGCCTCGCTCGGTGTCGCCGAATTGCCGGTGCGCCGGCGCCTGCGCGTGGCGTTCTTCTCGACCGGCGACGAACTGCGCTCGATCGGCGAGGCGCTCGCGGCCGGCGAGGTCTACGACAGCAATCGCTACACGCTCTACGGAATGCTGAGCAGGCTCGGCGTCGAACTGATCGACATGGGCGTCGTGCCCGACCGCCGCGACGCGCTGCAGGAGGCGATGCGCATCGCGGGCGACAACGCCGACGCGATCATCTCCTCGGGCGGAGTGTCGGTCGGAGAGGCCGATTTCACGCGCGAGGTGATGCAGCGCCTTGGCGATGTCGCGTTCTGGAAGATCGCGATGCGCCCGGGCCGCCCGATGGCCTTCGGCCGGGTGGGCAAGGCCTGTTACTTCGGCCTTCCCGGCAATCCGGTCGCGGTGATGATCACCTTCTATTTCCTTGTGCGCGACGCGTTGCTGAGGATGTCCGGCGCGGGGGAGAGGCGGGTTGCGATGTTGCGCGCACGCGCGCTCGGCGGCATCCGCAAACGCCCCGGACGCACCGAGTACCAGCGTGCCGTTCTCGAGTTCGGCGACGACGGATCGATGCAGGTGCGCACGGTCGGAACCCAGGGCTCGGGCGTGCTTCGTTCGATGTCGCAGGCGAACTGCATCGTCGTGCTCGGTCACGACCAGACGACGGTTCGCGCCGGCGAACTGGTCGATTGCGTCGCGTTCGACGGGCTGCTCTGAACGCCTCGGGCGAAGCGCGTCGCGCGCTCGCGAATCGCGTCGCCCCGGGCGCCGCCGCTTGCCACGACGATCAGGCCAGCTCGAAGTCCGAGATCAGGATGCCGTCGGCATCGCAATAGCACCACTGCCCCGGTTCGACCCTCACGCCAGCGATCTCGACCGCGACGTCGCGCTGCCCGCCGCCGCGCTTGTCGCTGCGCCGCGGATGCGCCGCCAGCGCGCGCACGCCGGTCTTGCAGTCGCGCAGTTCGGCCGTATCGCGCACGCAACCATAGACCACGATGCCGGCCCAGGCATTGTCCTGCGCGAGCAGGCCGAGGTTGCCTCCGACCAGTGCGCAACGCGTGCTGCCGCCACCGTCGACCACCAGTACGCGGCCCGCGCCCGCTTGCTCGAG
>JAHDXY010000123.1 GCA_023384005.1 Burkholderiaceae bacterium
TCACCGATCTCTCGTACAGCCTGCTCGATCCGCGCATCCGGTTCGGGAGCGCGTGATGGGCGATCGACCGCTGCGCCCGGCCATGCTCCCGATCGTTTCGGCCAGGCTATACGAGGTGCAGACCAGCTTCTCGACGCCGTATCGGCTGTCGAAGGCCTACGGAACGCTCGCGACGACGCGCGCGGTGTTCCTCAAGCTGGTCGACGCCGACGGCATAGAGGGATGGGGCGAGGCCAACCCGCTGCAGCCTTTCACCGCCGAGTCCACCGAGCAAAGCCTGAAGGAGCTCGAGGCGGTGCTGTTGCCCGCGGTGTTCGCCGCGCAAAACCCCGAACCCGGTCCGATCGACTTGCTGCTCGATCGCCTGGTGCCGGGCCATCTTTGCGCCAAGGGCGCGATCAGCACGGCGCTGCTCGACATCCTGGGCAAGCGGCTCGACGTGCCGGTCGCTCTGTTGCTCGGCGGCGCACTCAGGCAGAGCCTGCCCGTTCTGTGGCCGCTCGGCAGCGGGACGGCGGACGACGACAGCGCCGTGATCGAGCGGCGCGCGGCGCAGGGTTTTCGCAGCTTCATGCTGAAGATGGGCGCGGCGCCGATCGAGGACGAGATCCTGCGAGTCCAGACGCTGAAGGCGCGCTATGGCGATCGCATCGCCTTCATCGCCGACGCCAACCAGGGCTGGAGCGTGGACGAAGCGCGGCACTTCCTGAGCGCGGTGTCCGGTTCCGGGCTGGTCTTCGTCGAGCAGCCGGTGGCCAAGGACGACATCGAATCGATGGCGGCTCTCGCGCGCGAGAGCACGCTGGCGCTGTCGGCCGACGAGTCGCTGACCGGTCTGACCGAGGGCGCAGAGATCGCGCGCAGGCGGGCGGCGGCGATCTTCAGCATCAAGAGCAGCAAGAACGGCGGCCCGCTGCGCGCGCAGAAGCTCTCCTCGCTCGCGCAGGCGCACGGCATCCGCTGCTACATGAACTCGATGCTCGAGTTCGGCATCACCCAGGCGGCGTCGCTGCACCATGCGGTCACGATCGATTCGCTGGTCGACGCGGGCCACGCGTTCATGTCCACCCTGCGCCTGAGCGAGGATCCGACCGATTTCTCCGACCGGGTGAGCGAGGGCACCGTCGAACTGGCGCGTCGTCCCGGCCTCGGCGTGCTGGTCGACGAGGAGCACGTACGCCGCCTCGCGCGCTCGAGCGCAGAGTTGAGGAGGCCGCGATGAGCGTCAGGACAGAGGACGCGCGTGCGGCGCCCGCCAAAGCCGGTCGCGTCGGCGCGTTGGGTGCCGCGGCAGTCGAGGGGTTGGTCGCCCACTGGAGGATCATCCGCGCCGACCGGCTCGGGTCGATCGGTGCGGTGATCATCGTGCTCACCGCGATCATCGCGCTGCTCGGGCCGTGGCTGATGCCGCACGACCCGACGCAGTCGCTGCGCATGGCCGACGGGCGAATGGCCGTGCTGCAGCCGCCCTCTCTGGAATTCCCGCTGGGCACGACCAACCTCGCGCGCGACCTGCTCTCGCAAATGATCTCGGCGACGCGCACGACCTTCATGATCGGCCTGGTCAGCGGCCTGATCTCGATTGCGATCGGCGCGAACATCGGGTTGATCGCCGGCTACTACGGCGGGCGCATCGACAACGTGCTGATGCGCATCACCGACGTCGTGTACGGGATGCCGTTCCTGCCGTTCATCATCGTCCTGATCTCCCTGTTCGGGCGTTCGATCGGCTTCGTGATGCTCGCGATCGTGCTGATCGTCTGGAGGACTTCGGCGCGGGTGATCCGCGCGCAGACGATC
This sequence comes from Burkholderiaceae bacterium, assembly GCA_023384005.1. Lineage (GTDB taxonomy): Bacteria > Pseudomonadota > Gammaproteobacteria > Burkholderiales > Burkholderiaceae_E > Quisquiliibacterium. The sequence continues at coordinate 1,801 of JAHDXY010000123.1, forward strand.
GCGCTCAAGCAGCGCCAGTTCGTGGCGTTCGCCCGCGCCCGCGGTGCGAGCGACCTGCGCATCATCTACCGTCATATCGGCCCGAACATCCTGCCGCTGCTGCTGCTGTACTCGTCGTTCAACATCGCCTGGGCGATCGTGACCGAAGCATCGGCCAGTTTCCTGGGCTTCGGCGACCCGAACGCGATCACCTGGGGCGGAATCCTCCAGGACCTCTGGGTCGCCGGCTACACGCGCCAGGCGTGGTGGTGGTTCGCCGCGCCCGCGCTCGCGATCGTCTCGCTGGTGAGCGCGTTCGTGTTCGTGAGCCGCGCATACGAGATCGTCGCGAACCCCCGTCTGGCGGACCGCTGAGATGCTGCTCGAGGTTCGCAACCTGCGCGTGACCTACCGCACCCAGCGTGCGCTGGTGCACGCGGTCGACGGCATGGACCTGCTGATCGACACGGACGAGAACTTCGGCCTGGTCGGCGAGTCGGGATGCGGCAAGTCGACCCTTGTCAAGGCGCTTCTGAGGCTTGTGCCGCCCACTGCGCTGGTCGAGGCCGATGTTCTGCGTTTCAAGGAGCACGACCTGCTGTCGTTGTCCGACGCGCGGTTTCGCCGCGACATCCTGATGCGCGAGATCGCGCTGGTGCCGCAGAGCGCGTAGAACTCGCTCAACCCGGTGCACCGGGTCGGCGCGCAGATCGTCGAGGCGATCCGTGCGCACTCCGATGCGACGTCCGCGGCCGCGCGCGAGAGGGTGGCCGAGTTGTTCGACATCGTCGGGCTGCAATCCGACCTGATGGACCGGTACCCGCACGAGTTCTCCGGCGGGATGCGACAGCGGGCGATGATCGCGATGGCGCTGGTGTTCGAGCCCGCCCTGCTCGTGATGGACGAGCCGACCACCGGGCTCGACGTGCTCGTGCAGGAGCGCCTGCTCAAACGCATCCGCGAAATCCGCGGGCGCGTGAAGTCATCGATCCTGCTGATCACGCACGACATCGGCGTGATCGCCGAGGCCTCGGATCGCGTCGGCGTGATGTACCCTGGGCGCATGCTCGAGTACGCGCCCACCGGGGCATTGTTCGACGCCCCCTGGCACCCCTATACCCTCGGCCTGCGCAATGCCTTTCCGAGCATCCTCGACCTCGAGCGCGAGTTGATCTCGATTCCCGGAACGCCTCCGGATCTCGCGAGCCCCCCGACCGGTTGCGGCTTCGAGCCGCGCTGCCCGTTTGCGATCGACGCCTGTCGCGACGCGCGCCCGGCGCTCGTCGAGGTGGGTCACTGCAGGGCGTCTGCCTGCGTGCGTTCGCCCGACGTCGAGGCGATTCGCAACGCCGCCAGGGAGAAATCCACTTGGCACTGCTGAGCGTCGAGAACCTGACCATGCACTTTCGCGTCCCGCGCAGCCTGGGCGCGGTGCTGCGCCGCGAGCCGCCAAGGTGGATCAAGCCGCTCGAAGACGTCAACTTCGAGGTGCGCGAAGGGGAGATCCTCGGCATCGTCGGCGAATCCGGTTGCGGCAAGTCGACGACCTGCAACATCCTCTCGAAGCTGCTCGACCCGACCAGCGGAACGCTGCACTTCGACGGTCAGGACGTCACGCGGCTGGACGCCGAGGCGCTGCGCCTGTACCGGCGTCAGGTACAGCTGATCTTCCAGGATCCCTTCGACTCGCTCAATCCGCGACTGCGCGCCTACGATCTCGTCGCCGAGGCGCCTCGCGCGCTGGGCCTTTGGGACGAGACAGAGATTGCCGAGCGCGTGCCGCGAATGCTCGAGACGGTCGGCCTGCCGCCGCAGCGCTACATGCAGCGCTATCCGCACCAGATGAGCGGCGGCGAGCGCCAGCGCGTCGGAATCGCTTCTGCGCTGGTCGCCGAGCCGCGCCTGGTGATCGCCGACGAACCGGTCTCGATGCTCGACGTCTCGATTCGTGCCGGCGTGATGGACCTGCTTCGCGACCTCTCGCGGAGGCTGGGCTTCTCGTGCCTGTACGTGTCGCACGACCTGTCGATCCTCGCGCACCTGTGCGACCGCGTGATGGTGATGTACCTCGGGCAACTGGTCGAGATCGCCGATTCGCGCGACCTCGTCACCGCGCCGCTGCACCCCTACACGCGCGCGCTGGTCGCCGCGGTGCCGGTCCCCGACCCGAGGCACGTGCGCCCGCCGATCGAGATCAAGGGCGAACTGGCCAAGCCGCTCAACCCGCGGCCGGGCTGCAGGTTCGCACCGCGTTGCCCGCTTGCGAGCGACGAGTGCACGCGTGTTCCGCCGATGCTCGACGCTGCGCCCGGCCACTCGGTCGCGTGTCACGCGGTCGCGACCAGGCGCGAAAGGGAGTACGCATGAACGACGCCGACGTCGTCGTCTGCGGTGGCGGCATCATCGGAGCGGCGCTCGCATACGGCCTGCAGGGCTGCGGGCGCAAGGTCATTCTGGTCGACGGACCCGACAATGCGAAGCGCGCGTCCCGGGGCAACTTCGGGCTGGTCTGGGTTCACGGCAAGGGGCTTGGCATGCGCCCCTACGCGCGATGGTCGCTCGCGTCCACGAACCTCTGGTCGGAATTCGCGCGCGAGCTCTCCGAGTACACCGGGATCGATTGCGGGTACCGACGCACCGGCGGAGTGTGGCTCACGCTCAGCGAGCAGGAATTCGCCTCGCACCAGGCGCTGATCGCGCGCCTGCGCGTCGAAGCCGGCGCCGAAGGCTACCGCGCCGACATCCTGTCGCGCGAGCAGATCGAGCGGATCATGCCCGGCGTCGGCCCCCAGGTGCCGGGCGGTTCGTGGAGCGACGACGACGGCGAGGTCAATCCGCTGGCGCTGCTGCACGCCTTGCACCGCGCGCTCTCGCTCGGCGGCACGGCGCGACTTACCGCTTCCGCCGTGACTGCGCTCGCGCCGGCACCCGGGGGCGGTTTCCAGGTCACGGTCGACGGCAGGACGCTTGGGTGCGAGCGGCTCGTGATCGCGGCCGGACTCGGCAGCAAGACGCTCGCCGCGATGCTCGGGATGAACGTGCCGGTTGCGCCGAGTCGCGGCCAGATCCTGGTCACCGAGCGGATCGCGCCGCGCTTCGCGGTCACCTCCAACCTCGTTCGCCAGACCCCTGAAGGTTCGATCCTCATCGGCGCGACGATGGAAAACGTGGGCGAAGACGATCGTGTCAGTCGCGCCGGAATGCGCCATGTCGCCAATCTCGGGGCGGCTGCGTTTCCGTTCCTTCGCCAGCTTCGCATCGTGCGCAGCTGGGCCGCGCTTCGCGTGCTCACGCCCGACGGATACCCGATCTACGACGAGATCCCCGGCCATCGCGGCGCCTTTGTCGTCACCGCGCACAGCGGCGTGACGCTCACCGCCGCGCACGCGCGCACCCTGGCGCCGGCGATCGCCGCCGGCGCACTGCCCGAAGAAACCTCCGCGTTCGGCGCGGCCCGTTTTTCCAGCGACCATGCTGCGCAACTGCACTGAACCCGAGTCGCCCCAGGTGACCGTCGTGGTCGAGGGCCGCGCGGTCGCCGCCGGCGCCGACGAGTCGGTCGCGTCGGTGCTGATGCGCGTCTTCGGCGTCGAGTATCGAAGCAGCGCGATCGACGGCTCGGCGCGGGCGCCGTATTGCATGATCGGCGCGTGTTTCGAGTGCCTGGCGCAGGTCGACGGAATACCGAACCGGCAGGGATGCCTGGTCACCGTACGCGAAGGAATGACGATCGCGCGCCAGAACGGCCGCGTCGGGATCGAATGAGCGACGAAACCGAACTGTTGATCGTCGGCGCCGGACCGGCCGGGATGTCCGCCGCGGTCGCGGCCCGACGCATGGGCTTGCGCGTGATCGTTCTCGACGAGAACTCCGAGCCCGGCGGCCAGATCTACCGCAGGATCCTCGGCAACGAAGAGCGCGACGCGCGCAGGCGACTGCTTGGCACCGACTACGCGCGCGGCCTGCCGCTCGCGCGTGCTTTCGTCGCGAGCGGCGCCGATATCCGGGCGGGCTCGACCGTAGTCGAGATCTCCGACGACGGCAGCGCGAGCATCGCGTCGCCCGGGCGCGGCGCCTACGTCGTCAAGCCGCGCGCGACGCTGATCGCGACCGGAGCGAACGAGCGCGCCTTCGCCGTTCCCGGTTGGACGCTTCCGGGGGTGATGACGGCTGGGGCCGCGCAAACGCTGCTGAAGACGAGCGGCCAGATTCCCGCCGGGCGCGTCGTGCTCGCCGGCGGTGGTCCGCTGCTGTGGCTGGTCGCCTCGCAGCTCGGTGCCGCGGGCGCGGAGCTCGGCGCAGTGCTGAGTTACACGCGCCCGCTCGAGTACCTGCACGGCGCTGGAGACGCGGTTGCGGCGTGGCGTTCGTTCGCAGCGCTCGCCAAGGGCGCGCGCTGGATCGCGAGCTTGCGCTCGCGCGGCGTCAAACTCGTCCACGGAGCGCAGGTGCTGCGCATCGAGGAGCGCGAAGGCAAGCGCGTCGTGCACTACCAGGCCGGGGATCGGACGGCGACGGAACCCGCCGACATCGTGCTGCTGCACGCCGGCGTGGTCCCCAACATCCAGGCCTCTCAATCGCTCAGGCTCGAGCACGTCTGGAGCGACACGCAGTTCTGCTGGCGCCCCGCTACGGACCTCTGGGCGACGAGCAGCAACCCGAACATCCTGGTCGCCGGCGACGGTGCGGGGATCTCCGGAGCCGAAGACGCGGCGCGCGGCGGCGAACTTGCGGCGCTCGGGCTGGCCGCCAAGCTCGGCAGGATTACGACCGGCGAACGCGACCGGCTCGCGAGTCCGATCTTCGCGCAACGTCGCACGCAGGAGGGGCTGCGCGTCTTCCTCGACACGCTGTACGCGCCGCCGCACTGGCTGCGCGTACCCTCCGACGACGCGACCATCGTCTGCCGATGCGAGCAGGTAAGCGCGGGCGCGATTCGCGAGGCCGTGCGCCTGGGCGCCGACGGCCCGAACCAGGTCAAGGCTTTCGTTCGCGCCGGAATGGGTCCCTGCCAGGGAAGGATGTGCGCGCAAACCGTGGCGGCGGTGATCGCCCGCGAGCGCGGCCTGCCGTGTTCGCAGGTGCCCACGCAGCGGGTGCGCCCTCCGCTCAAGCCGCTGCACCTGGCCGACCTGGCCGACATGCCTCCAGGCCCCGGCGAGGAAATCGAAGCGGTGCCGGCACTCACCGTAAGCTCCCTGAAGTCGCTCGACGACTCGACGGCGGCGGGGCCGCAAAGCCACTGACGCGGCGGCGGCGCGGCGCCGCGGCCCGGACACCGGCAGGTCGCCGCTCGCGCGCCGCGCGTTCCGAGATCGTGGCGGCGGCACGTCGTGTCAGCCGCACGGTCACGGCATCCACGGTGCCCACCTATACTCGCGCGTGTGAGCGTCGACCCGGCATCCGCAAACGCATCTGCATCTGCGGTCGCGGCCGCTGCCGCTGCCGCGAACGCGAGCGGCTGGCGATCGGGCACCGTGCGCGCGATGGCATGGATGGCCGCGGGCGGCCTCTCGCTCAGCCTGATGAACGCGATCGTGCGCGTCATGACGCTGGAGCTCGACCCGTTTCAGGCGCAGTTCCTGCGCTACCTGTGCGGTCTGTTCGTGATGCTCCCGCTGATCCTGCGCCGGGGCTGGTCGCGCTACCGCCCCAATCGCCTGGTCGGGCAACTCTGGCGCGGCATCGTCCACACCATCGCGCTGTCGCTGTTCTTCGTCGCGCTGCCGCACATCCCGCTCGCCGACATGACCGCGATCATGTTCACGACGCCGATCTTCGTCCTCGTCGGAGCCGCACTGGTGCTGCGCGAAAAGGTCGGCGCCGCGCGCTGGAGTGCATCGCTCGTCGGGTTCGGCGGGGTGATCGTGGTCCTGTGGCCGCACCTCGCGGGCGGCGGCGCGGGCCGATGGAGCCTGGTGATGCTCTCGGCGACCCCGTTTTTCGCGGCGTCGTTCCTGATCGCCAAGTCACTCACGCGCCACGACTCGGCCGAAACGATCGTGACGTGGCAGAACGTGACCGTGACCCTGTTCACGCTGCCGCTCGCGCTCCTCGCCTGGCAGACGCCGACGATGTCGCAGTGGGGGATCTCCCTCGTTTGCGGGCTGCTCGGCAGCGTCGCGTACTACTGCATGACGCGCGCGTTCGCGCTGGGCGACATCTCCGCCGTGCAATCGGTACGCTTCCTCGACCTGATCTGGTCGTCGCTGCTCGGTCTGGCGATCTTCGGAAATTCCCCGTCGATCACCGCGCGCGCCGGCGGCGCGGGGGTCGGGGCGGCCACGGGGTGGGTCGCGCGCCGGGGGGCCGGAGGGGCGGCGAGCGCGGCCACCGGGCAACCCGTGGGCGACTCGCCGCGCGCCAGCTCATTTCACGTACAGCACGCGCATGCCCTGCAGCTTTCCGCCAGCGCCGTCGAGCACGTTCACGGTGGCCTGGCGCGGCTCGAACCCGTCGGGCAACGCGAGGCGGCCGTTCAGGCTGTCGTAGTCGCTGAACGAAACGCTGCCGGCTTCGAGCGTGATGTTCGCTGAAGTCCCGGCCTGCGCTCCGGCCACCAGGAACTGCATGACGCCCTTGAACGGCTTGCCCGTCTTTTCGCGGCTCAACACGATCTGGTACACGAGATCGCCGCCCTGCTTTTCGAAGCGCGCCGAGCGCACCGCGATCGCGCCGCCGCGCGGATCGGGCGGCAGCGCCTCGAGCAGCGCCGCGATGTCCGATCGATGGCTCGCGAGCGCCTTGCGCGCAGCGGCGAGCTCGTCCGACATCGACCGGTTCGTCGCCGCGCCCTGATCGAGCCTGTTCGCGGTGTCGGCGAGCTCCGCCGCGAGCCGCGCCCGTTCGCGCTCGGTTTGCTCGAGCATCGCCTTGAGGCGCGCGGACTGCTCCGGCGACAGGCGCGGCGGCAGGTAGCGATCCTGCACGAACAGCACGCCGCCCGCTCCGATCGCGACGCCGACGACTGCGCTCACCAGCCAAGCCGGGACGCGGCGACGTGATCGCCTCGATGGATAAGGATCGAAAACTACAGGTCTGGATCGTCCGAACATTCCGGTGGTCGCTTCGCGAGTGGACCCTAAGGGTACTACCGTCGGGCCGGGAAGCGATCACGCGGGTTCGTCGGCGATCAGCGCGAGCAGGTCGGTGACACCGACTTCGGCCCCCATCTGGTGCAGCAACGCCGTCAGTTGCCCGCGATGATGGGTCTGATGGTTGAAGAAATGCGTGATCAGGCTCGCGAAGCGCTTGTTCGACACGACGCCCTTCAGGTTCGCGTAGCGCACGACGCTCTCGAGGTCCGCCTCGTCGAGCGACCCGGCCCAGCGAACGATAATCGCGTCGAGCCACTGGCGATGCGCGCGAAGCGCTTCGAGCGAGGCGAACAATATCTGATCCAGCGAAACGGGCATCGCGAGCGCGACTACCGGTTCCAGCGCGGCCTGCCCGCGAGGCTGAGCCGCGAAACGCTTGAGCCAGATCGTGTCGCCGACCACGATGTGGTTCAGCGTTCCGATGATCGATCCGAAAAAGGCCCCGCGCTCGTGCGAGAGCACTGGCGCCGGAAGCGTGGCCGCCGCAGCGCAGATTCGTTCATTCATCCATTCGTTGTACCTGGCCAGCAGGACGATCTGGTCGATGCGGTGCATCAGGCAAGGCTCCTCCAAAGTCGCAGGTCGGCACGATGCGCTTCGTCCCCCGCGGTTTGCGCCGCGCGGTTTGCGCCGCGCGAGCGGATGTGCGAAGGTTTCGGCGGGAAATCGCCCAAACGATACGCGAAGAGCCGCTCAGCGATGTCCGAACCCCTTCCATGGCTACGCTACTACGGCGCGGTTCCAGCCAGTCTCGACTACCCTGACGCGACCCTCTACCAGACGCTCGCCGCAACCGCTGCACGCGTCCCGGAATCGATCGCCTGGGATTTCCTCGACACGACGCAGACCTACCGCGCGTTGCTCGCGGCGATCGACCGCTGCGCCGGCGCGCTCGCTGCGCTGGGCCTCGGCCCGGGCGACCGGATCCTGATCTCGATGCCGACGTCGCCACAGGGGGTGATCGCCTTCTACGCCGCGAACCGGCTGGGAGCGGTGCCGGCGCTGATCCACCCGCTGTCCACGCCACCGGAGATCGAGCACTACCTCGACGCCAGCGGCGCGCGGGTCGCGCTCACGCTCGATGCGTTCTACGGCCAGTTCGCGGCGACGAATCCGCGAACGCCGCTCGACACCCTGATTCTGGCGCGCATTCCCGACTATCTCGGGCCGATCAAGCGGCTCGGGTTCTGGGCCACGAAGGGGCGCAAGATCGCGCCGGTGCCGCGGGACCCGCGCGTGCTCTGGTGGCCGACGCTGATGTCGCGCTCCGATCCGGGCACCGGCGCCGCACGAGGCGCCGGCGACGACCCCGCGGCGATTCTGTTCTCCGGCGGAACGACCGGAACGCCCAAGGGAATCGTGCTGTCGAATCGCAACTTCATTGCCGAAGGCATGCAGGCGGCTGCCTGGGGCCAGTTGCACGAGGGTGACGCGATCCTGGCGATCCTGCCGATCTTCCACGGCTTCGGCCTGGGCGTGTGCGTGAACGCCGCTCTGATGGCCGGCGGCAAGTCGATTCTGGTGCCGGTGTTCGACCCGGCCGGCGTGGCGAAGCTGTTGCGCACCAAGCGACCCAACATCATGGTCGGCGTGCCCACGCTGTACGACGCGCTCTCGCGCGACCCGTCGCTCGAGAGCGCGGACCTGTCGTGCCTGCGCGCGTGCTTCTGCGGCGCGGACACGTTGCCGCGCCCGGTGAAGGAACGTTTCGAGGCGCTGGTCGCTCGGCGCGGCGGCAAGGTGCGCCTGCTCGAGGGCTACGGCCTGACCGAGGCGGTCACAGCGATCATGGCCACGCCGCTGACCGAGTACCGCGAGGCGAGCATCGGCATCCCCTTCCCGGACATGCGCGCGAAGATCTGCGCGCCCGGCACCTGCGACGAACTCGCTCCGGGCGAGGAAGGCGAGATCTGCGTCAGCGGCCCCGCCGTCATGCTCGGATATCTCGACGACCCGCAGGCCGATTCCGAGACGCTGCGCGTGCACGCCGACGGGCGAACGTGGTTGCACACCGGCGACCTCGGCAAGATGGACGGCGACGGTTTCTTCTATTTCACGCTGCGCCTGAAGCGGATGATCAAGTCGTCCGGGTTCAATGTGTACCCGTCGCAGGTCGAGACGGTTCTGTACCAGCACCCCGCGGTGGCCGAAGCCTGCGTCGTGGGCGTGCCGGACGCCTCGCAGGTCGAACGCGTGAAGGCCTACGTCGTGTTGAACGATCCCGCCGCCCGGGGCGAGGGCAGCGAGAGCGAACTGATCGAGCACTGTCGCGAACGGCTCATCAAGTGGTCGTGCCCGCGCGAGATCGAGTTCCGCGACGAACTGCCCAAGACCCGCGTCGGAAAGGTCGACTACAAGCTGCTGATCGCCGATCACCTCGGCAAGCATCGCGACGACAGGACGAGCTGAATGGGAACGCACGACGCGACCGGCCAGGCGGCCCGGGCGGGAGCGGCTGGCGCGACCGCGGGCGCGACCGCCGCCGGGCGCGCGGCGCACGGCGGCGAGCGCGTCGCGCAGGCGCTCGACGCCCACGGTGTGCGCTGCGTGTTCACGCTTTGCGGCGGGCACATCTCGCCGATCCTTACCGCGGCGAAGGCGCGCGGAATTCGCATCATCGACGTGCGTGACGAGGCCACCGCGGTGTTCGCGGCGGACGCCGCCGCCAGGCTGACCGGCATTCCGGGAGTCGCTGCCGTCACGGCGGGCCCCGGCCTGACCAACACCATCACCGCGCTCAAGAACGCGCAGCTCGCGCAATCGCCGATCGTCCTGATCGGCGGCGCGGCGCCGACCGCGCTGCAGGGCCGTGGCGCGCTGCAGGACATCGACCAGCGGGCGCTGGTCGCGCCGCACGTCAAGCACTTCAATGCCGTGCGCAGGGTCCGCGATCTCGGTCCGGCGGTCGCCGAGGCCTTTGCGCGGGCGCGCCACGGTGTGCCGGGACCGGCCTTCGTCGAGTGCCCGGTCGACCTGCTGTACCCGGCGCAGGACATTCGCCAGTGGTACGCCGACGCCGCCGGCAAGGGCAAGTCGCTCGCCGACCGGGCGCTGCGTTTCTACCTCGGCCGGCACGTGCGGCGGATGCTGGCGGGCAGCGACAGCGCCGCGCTGGTCGTCGCGCGCGCCGCCGTCGCGCCCGCCGCGTCCGATGGGAAGATCGACGCG
>JAHDXY010000500.1:0-1049 GCA_023384005.1 Burkholderiaceae bacterium
GGTCCGACGACAACCTAAGTAACGACTATTTCTGGCGGTATCTCACCGATGATCAGCGCGCCGCGATTAAGGCGTATCGGAGGTATGGCCGTGTGGCTTGCTTCAAGGGCATCGACCGCGCATCCTTCGCGTTCAACACGGCAGCCGATCCGATCCACTTCGATGTCCAGTTCGACCTCTTCCGGCGCTTCGTGGATATGGGCCTCGACATCTATGCGTACGCGACGTTCACCACGCCGGATCGCGATGCGGCAAAACCGGCCCTCTTGGACTTCGTGGACCGCCTCCAGCGCATTCACCCGCTGCTACCGTTGCGCACTGTGCCGCTCGAAGTGACAATGTTCACGCCGGTGCAGAGCCGGATGAACGATGAGTGCGAGGCAGCAATGGCGAACCAGTACGCCGTCGCATCTTACTGGGAAGACGAACTGGCGCGACGGTTCGCGCCGACGGAGAGGGCCAAAAACATCTGTGACCTCGCTATGAAGTAGGAAAGGGAAGCAATGCGGCATCGTACAGAACTTTCGCTCGCCAGACGTCCCGCTGGGCAGGCCCAGCGCAGTCCCGCCAGGTCGTTCGTCGTTCCGCACCCACTCGACTTCGACTGGCGCTTCACGCGCCTCACCGTCGGCTTGATCTGGGAAACGATCGCTGAGCTCGCAAACCCGGAGAGCGGCATCGCCCTGCTCGGAACGCCCTCTCTGGTATCAGCCAAGCGACTGACCAATCTCGACGCGGTTACTCTCTTCGATCGGAACCCGAACCACTACGGATCAGCCTCCGACGGGATGACGTTCACGTGCTGCGATGTTCTGCGCGATCCCATTGCGGCGGGAACTAACAGCGTCGTGGTTGCCGACCCGCCCTGGTATGAGGCCGAAACGATCGGGTTCCTCTGGACGGCGTCAACATTGGCCGGAGCAGGAGCCCACGTCTTGCTCAGCTTGCCGCCGGCCGAAACACGTCCGGGCATTCCCGATGAACGAGAACGCATCACGGCAGCTGCTGAAGGTTTCGGTCTCGGACTCGTCCGAATGATCGAGGGGGCG
>JAHDXY010000500.1:1059-1619 GCA_023384005.1 Burkholderiaceae bacterium
AACGCAATGGAAGCGGCGGGCATGTCCATGCCGCCGGATTGGCGAGTCGGAGATCTCGCAGTGTTCCGACGAACCGGCGCCGTGTGTGGTCCCCGGCCAGTCCTCGAGTCTGAACCCGAGTGGGTGGAACGTTCGATGGGGATGACGCGGTTCAAACTGCGGGAAGCGACGACGAGCGGGTTTGCATCACCGGTCCTGATATCCATCATCCCTAACGATATCCTGCCGTCTGTGAGTCGGCGCGATCCACGCCGGAACGGCGCGCGCGTCTGGACCTCCGGGAATCGCATCTTCGGGTGCGAAGGCACGGAAACGCTGGCTTGGGTCATCGACGGCATGAATGCTGGCGAACCACCCGAAATCACTGTCGGCATGCACCTGGGCAGGCCGTTGACGGGCACTGAGATGATGCTCGTCGAAAGTGCGGTGCAGCAAGTCCGAAATGTAGTCAAATATGAGGGTGTTGAGTTTCGACGTAACAATACCAGCAGCGGGCTCTCGAGACTGGGTCCACTCCGTCATCGATCAACTACGCTTGAACGCGCAGGATGACCCGGACT
>JAHDXY010000124.1 GCA_023384005.1 Burkholderiaceae bacterium
GTGCCGCGCCGCCGCCGCGCCCGCGCGCGATCACGCGCCCGGCAATGGCGCCCCAGGAGGCCCTCGTGCTGCCCCCGGATGCGATCGATCCGCGCCCGCCCGAGCCCCTCGCGCTGACGCCGGATGCAATCGATCCGCACCCGCCCGAGCACCTCGCGCTGACGCCGGACGCGCTCGACCCGTTGCCGCCCGAACCCGCGGCAGTGCTGGCGGCCGCGCGCGCGGCGAGTCCGTCGGGCGAAACCGTGGGTGAGCCGGCAACCGGGGCGGCAACCGGGGCGGCGGGAAGCGGGGCGGGAAGCGGGGCGGGAAGCGGGGCGGGAAGCGGGGCGGGAAGCGGGCCGGGAAGCGGGCCGGGAAGCGGGCCGGGAAGCGGGCCGGCAACCGAGCCGGGAAGCGAGCTTGCACCAGGATCCGACTCGGACGCCGATTCCGCGGGCTCGGCGGAGCCGCTGCGCTATGGCAACGCGCTGCCGCCGCCGCCGACCGGTCGGTGGCAATTCCGGATCTACTACGGCGACTACACCGAACGCGGCGAAGTCGCATCGCTCGACTACGCGATCGAGCGCGACGGCGAGCGCTATCGCGTGCGCACCGAAGGGCGTGCCACCGGGCTCACGTCGCTGGTCTACTCTGGCCTGCTCACCCAGTCCAGCGTCGGGCGTGTCGGCGCCAACGGGCTCGTCCCGGAACGCTACGCCGAGCGGCGCGGATCCCGGGCGGCACGAGAGGTGTCGATCGACTACTCTTCGCGCCGGGTCGATTTCCCCGGAAAACCGTCGGTGGAGCTGCGCGAGGGCACCCAGGACCGTCTCTCCGCGCTGATCCAGCTCGGATTGATCGCGCGCGCCGTTCCCGAACGCTTCGCGCCGGGGGCGACGATCGAGATCGTCGAAGCGTGGGGGTCCAGGGTCGAGTCGGTCAGCTATCGCAGCCGCGGCCCGAGCGTGCTCGAAACCGACGACGGGTCGATCCGGGCGCTGCACATCGAGCGGCTGCAGCCCCGCGGCGGGGGGCATTCCCGGGTCGAGGTCTGGCTCGGGTACGATCGCAGCCTGATTCCGGTCCGGATTCGCCTGGTCGACGCAGGAGGGCGTGTGCTCGACCAGCTGATCGCGAACTGAATCACGCGATCCGGCCGAGCCGTCACACCGACAAACAGGAGCAAGCGATGAAGAGAGACACCCCCCCTTCGCGAACGACGCGACGCGCGCTGCTCGGTGCGGTGGCGGTGGCCACCGGCGCGGGGCTGGTCGCGAACGCACACGGCCAGAACGTCTTCGAGCAGCTGATGCGCGTCCTGCGCGACCGGATCCCGGCAGTGTTCGGAGGATTCGAGCCGGAGATGCTCGCCGCGCCCGAATACGTGGCCGCCGTGCTGCAGCAGATCGTCGCCAGGAACCGAGACGAGACGCTCGATCCGACCTGGATGGGCACCTCGGACGCGCTGCGCGCGCGCATCGGGACAGTCACTGTCGTGATCGAGATCGCCTCCAACGGCGCGCTGATCGACGTGCGCCCGGCGTGCGCGACCGGTCAGGGGAGGGCGTTTTCAGGCAAAGCGGTCGACGCGGTGCGCCGGGCGGCGCCGTTTCCGCGGCCGATCCCGCTCAATCGCGAGTCGCGCGCCGGCAGCGTCAAGATCGACGAAACCTTCCTGATCCAGGATTCCGGGCGCTGGAACCTCGAGTCGGTGCTCGAAGCCTCGCGCGCGCGCAGCGCGGATCGTCCCTGATGCGCGCTGCGATGAAGCTCGCGATCGTTCCGGTCACGCCCTTCGCGCAGAACTGCTCGCTGCTGATCTGCGAGAAGACCAACCGCGCGGCGGTGTTCGATCCGGGGGGCGACCTCGACCGGATCGACGAGGCGCTCGCCAAGACCGGCGCCAGCCTGGAGAAGGTCTTCCTGACGCACGGCCACATCGATCACTGCGGACAGGCGGGAGAGTTCGCGCGACGCCACAAGGTGCCGATCGAAGGCCCCCAGATCGAGGACAGATTCTGGATCGATCAGCTCCCCGACCAGGGCCGCATGTTCGGACTGCCGCCGCTCGAGGCGTTCACGCCCGATCGCTGGCTCGAGGACGGCGACAGCGTGCGCTTCGGCGACGTGACGCTCGACGTGATCCACACTCCGGGACACACTCCCGGGCACGTCGTCTTCTATCAACCGCAGGCGCGCCTTGCGATCGTCGGCGACGTCCTGTTCCAGGGCTCGATCGGGCGCACCGATTTTCCGCGTGGCGACCACCCGACGCTGATCCGCTCGATCACCGGCAAACTCTGGCCGCTGGGCGACGACGTCTCGTTCGTTCCCGGGCATGGACCGATGTCCAGTTTCGGCAAGGAACGCGAGAGCAACGCCTTCGTCGCCGACTCGGTGCTCGGCGCTCCCGGCTGACGCTCAGCGCGCCTTCGCGCCACCCCAGGAGTCCCTGAGCGCGACGCTGCGATTGAACACCGGCGCGCCGGGACGCGAATCGACGCGGTCGGCGACGAAGTAACCGTGTCGTTCGAACTGCCAGCACTGCCCGGCCTGCGCAAGGCGCAACGAGGGTTCGAGCCATGCGCGGATCACGTGACACGATTGCGGGTTGAGCGCGAGCTTTGCGTCGCGCCCGCCGGCGTCGGGCATCGCCTCGGCGAAGAGGCGGTCGTAGAGCCGCACCTCGGCCTCGAGCGCGTGCGCGGCCGACACCCAGTGGATGTTGCCCTTGACCTTGTAGGCATCCGCCCCCGGCGTTCCCGATCTCGAGTCCGGCAGCGCCTCGGCGATCACCGCGCTCACCCTGCCGTTTGCGTCCTTCTCGAAGCCGGTGCAGCGGATCACCATCCCGTGGCGCAGCCGCACCATGTTTCCGGGAAAGAGCCGGAAGAACCCCTTGGGAGGCTGTTCGGCGAAGTCGTCGCGCTCGATCCAAAGTTCGCGCGAGATCGGAAAGACCCTGCGCCCCATCTCGGGGCGCTGCGGATGCACCGGCGCGCTGCACTCCTCGACCTGATCCTGCGGCCAGTTCTCGATTACCAGTTTGAGCGGATCGAGGACCGCGGTCGCGCGCGGCGCCTTCGGTTCGAGGTCGTCGCGCAGCGCCTGTTCGAGCACCCCCATGTCGATCCACGAGTCGGCCTTCGCGACGCCGATGCGCTCGCAGAACAGCCTGATCGACTCGGGAGTGAATCCGCGCCGGCGCAGCCCCGCGATCGTCGTCATCCTCGGGTCGTCCCAGCCCCCGACCAGCGACAGCGTCACGAGCTCCTGCAGCTTGCGCTTGCTGGTGATCGTGTAGCTCAGGTTGAGCCGCGCGAATTCGATCTGCTGCGGCAAAGGCTGGTCGAAGAACCCCCGTTCGCGCAGGCGCTCCAGCAGCCAGTCGTACAGCGGGCGGTGATCCTCGAACTCGAGCGTGCACAGCGAATGCGTGATGTTTTCGAGCGCGTCCGAGATCGGGTGCGCGAAGTCGTACATCGGATAGATGCACCAGTCGTTGCCGGTGCGGTGGTGCTCGGCGAAGCGGATCCGGTACAGCGCCGGGTCGCGCATGTTCAGGTTGGGCGAGGCCATGTCGATCTTCGCGCGCAGCAGCTGCGTTCCTTCGGCGTGCACGCCGCTGCGCATCTCGCGAAACAGCCTCAGGCTCTCGCCCGGCGCTCGGTCGCGAAACGGCGAGTCGCGGCCAGGCGAGGTGAGCGTGCCGCGATTGGCGCGCACCTCGTCGGCCGATTGCGAGTCGACGTAGGCGCAGCCCGACTCGATCAGGCTCTGCGCGCAGGCGTACAGGTGCTCGAAGTAGTCGCTCGCGAAGTACAGGTTGGACTCGCTGTCGTCGCTCCACACGCACCCGAGCCAGCGCACCGCGTCGGCGATCGCGTCGACGTATTCCTGCTCCTCCTTCGACGGATTGGTGTCGTCGTAGCGCAGGTGGCAGCGCCCGCCGAACTCGCGCGCGAGCTCGAAGTTCAGGAAGATCGACTTGGCATGGCCGATGTGCGGGTAGCCGTTGGGCTCGGGCGGAAAGCGCGTGCGAATCCGCGCCGGGTCCGGTAGTCCCTGGCGATGCTCGATCGCGAACCCCGGCCGCCCGGCCCAGCGACGGGTCGCGTAACGCCCCGCGCCGAGATCGGCTTCGACGACCGAACGGATGAAGTTCGAAGCGGGCGCTGCGGTGGCGTCGCTCATCGTTCTGTGCTTCAGAGCCCCAGGAGTTCCACCTCGAACAGCAGCGTCGCGTCGGGTGGAATCACGCCTCCCGCTCCGCGCGCGCCGTAGCCGAGTTCGGAGGGAATCACCAGCCGGCGGATTCCGCCGACGCGCATCCCGGCCACGCCTTCGTCCCATCCCCTGATCACGTGCCCGGCGCCCAGCGGAAAGCTGAACGGTTCGTTGCGATCCTTGCTCGAATCGAACTTCCTTCCGGCAGCTTCGTTCTCGTAGAGCCAGCCGGTGTAGTGCACGTTCACGTGCACGCCGGCGCTGGCCTGTTCCCCCTCTCCGACCGTGACGTCTTCGTACTGCAGTCCTGAGGGAAGGGTGGTCAGATTCATTCTGGTGCTCCGTTCTGGTTGGATGGCGCCGCGGCGCGCGGGTGCTTGGTCGCGCGCCGGTGCAAGTGGTGCCGTCCCGGTCGCGTGCCGGGTGTCAGCCGCGGGTGAGCCTGCGGATCAGGCTCGAGGTGTCCTGGCGATTTCCGCCCATCGCCTGGACGTCGCCGTAGAACTGGTCGATCAGCGCGCTCACCGGCAAGGGCGCTGCGTTGCGGCGCGCCTCGTCCAGGCAAAGGCCGAGGTCCTTGCGCATCCAGTCGACCGCGAAGCCGAAGTCGAACTTGCCCTCGACCATCGTCTTGCCGCGATTGTCCATCTGCCAGGATTGGGCGGCGCCCTTGCTGATCACCTCGAGTACCAGTTTCATGTCCAGCCCGGCGCGCGCGCCGAACGCGATGCCTTCGGCCAGTCCCTGCACGACTCCGGCCACGCAGATCTGGTTGACCATCTTCGCGAGCTGCCCGGCGCCCGATTCGCCGATCCGGGTAAAGGCCCGCGCGAACGCCATCCCGACCGGCTGCGCGCGTTCGAAGGCCGCGAGGTCGCCCCCGCACATCACGGTGAGCACGCCGTTCTCGGCGCCCGCCTGTCCGCCCGAGACCGGCGCGTCGACGAACTGCAAGCCGTGGTGCTTGCCGGCTTCGTGCAACTCGCGCGCCACCATCGCCGAGGCGGTGGTGTGGTCGACGAACACCGCGTTCTTCTTCATCCCGGCGAAGGCGCCGTGCTCGCCGAGAACGACCGAGCGCAGGTCGTTGTCGTTGCCCACGCAGCAGAACACCAGCTCGGCGTCCTTCGCCGCCTGGCGCGGGGTCGGCGCGGACGCCCCGCCGTATTCGGCCGCCCACTGGTCCGCCTTCGCGGCGGTGCGGTTGTAGACGGTGACGTCGTGTCCGGCGCGCTTGAGGTGCCCGGCCATCGGGTAACCCATCACGCCCAGGCCGAGAAAGGCGACCTTGCGCGCGGTCGTGGGTTCGTAGGTCTTGGTCGTCATGGCAAGCTGGCCTCCCGAAGTGAATGCGTGCGAAACGCCCGTGGCGTGCGGCGCGGGTTGCGGTTCCCGGCGCCAACCGGCGAGGGCGCCGGCTAGGGGCGCCGCCGGAGCCGTGGCGAGCGCCGGGATCAACCCATGATTCTATCGCCCGCCGCGCGAGGGGCAGGTCCGGTTCCTAGAATCCGGCGGCGCAACCGTCCCTGCGGCTGTCGCTCGCGGCGACGTAGCCGTCGTCGAGGTCGTCCGACAGGCGCCAGATGAACTGACCCGAACCGAAGTCCATGTACGGGTCGTCGATCGCTTCGATCGCGTGCCCGCGCGCGCGCAGCGCGGCCACGACCTCGGCCGGCATCGTCCGCTCGACGTCGAGCGACAGGCCGCGATGCACTTTCCAGCGCGGCGCGTCGCAGGCCGCCTGCGGATTCTGGTGCCAGTCGATCATCCGGGTGAGCGTCTGCATGTGCCCCTGCGGCTGGATGTTCCCGCCCATCACTCCGAAACTCATCTGCGGCTTTCCGTCGCGACTGAGAAAGGCGGGGATGATGGTGTGAAACGGGCGCTTGCCCGGCGCGACGCAATTCGGGTGCGCCGGGTCGGTGGAAAACCCGAAGCCGCGATTCTGCAATGACACTCCGGTGCCGGGCACGGCGACGCCCGAGCCGAATCCCATGTAGGTGGACTGGATGAACGAGACCATCATCCCGCGCTCGTCGGCGACGCTCAGGTAGATCGTGCCCCCGGAGGGCGGCGTGCCGTGGGCGAAATCGGTCGCGCGATCGCTTCGGATCAGCTTCGAGCGCTCGCGCAGGTACGCGTCGTCGAGCAGGTCGGCGGCACTGACGCGGGTCATGTAGCGCGGGTCGGCGACGTACTGGTAGACGTCGGCGAAGGCGATCTTCATCGCTTCGATCTGCAGGTGGCGCGCCTCGGCCGAATCGGGCGCGTTCGCGGCCACGTCGTGGTGCGACAGCATCCCCAGCGCCATCAGCGCGGCGATTCCCTGTCCGTTGGGCGGGATCTCGTGCAGCGTCATGCCGCGGTAGTCCTTCGAGATCGGCTCGACCCAGTCGGGCGCGTACCCGCGCAGGTCGGCCAGCGTCATCGCGCCGTCGTGCTTGTTCGCGAATGCGGCGATCCTCTGGGCGGTCTCGCCTTCGTAGAAGTCCCTTCCGGCGCTCGCAGCGATGCGCTCGAGCGTGTCCGCCGCGCCCGCGAGCACGAAGCGCTCGCCGACCGCCGGCGCGCGCCCGCGCGGAAGGAAGGTCTCGGCGAAACCCGGAGCGTCTCTCAGCAGCTCGACCTGCGCGGCCCACTTCTGCTGCACGATCTTCGACACGCCGTAGCCGCGCCGCGCGAGGTCGATCGCCGGCGCCAGGACCTGCGCCAGCGAAAGGGTGCCGAATCGCTCGTGCAGCGCGATCCAACCCGATACCGCACCCGGCACGGTGACCGCGCCCCATCCGCGCTGCGGGATCTTCCCCTGGTGCCGACGCTCGAAGTAGGCGAGGTCCCACGCGGCAGGCGCGGTGCCCGACGCGTTCAGTCCATGCAGCTTCGCGCCGTCCCAGACCAGCGCGAAGGCGTCGCCGCCCAGGCCGCACGACATCGGCTCGACCACCGTGATCGCCGCGGCGGCGGCCACCGTCGCGTCGATCGCGTTGCCGCCGGCCCACAGCATGCGAAGCCCTGCTTGCGCGGCGAGCGGCTGCGAGGTGGCGACGACGTTGCGTGCGAATACCGGCGTGCGCACGGTCGGGTAGGTGTTTGTCCAGTCGAAAGGAAAATGGGACATGGGAACGGTTCCGGTTGAAGCGGCGACGGGTTCAGCAACCCAGCTGGTCCGCGAGATCGTCGAACCCGCTGGCGTGCAGGTCGAATGCCGGGTCGGGCGAGACGTCGTTGCGCACCTTCGCGCCGTACTCGGCCGCGCGTGCGACGAACGCGGTCGCCAGGCCGCAGTCCTTCGCCGCGCGCAGGTCGCTCTTGTGCGCGGCGACCAGCATCACCTGCGAGGGCGCGACGTCGAACACCTCGGCAACGCCGAGATAGGTCTGGGGATCGGGCTTGTAGTGGCGAAACACCTCGGCCGAGAGGATCAGATCCCACGGCAGTGCGGCGCGCCTGGCCATGTTCGCGAGCAGGCCGAGGTTGCCATTGGACAGCGTACAGAGCCGGAACCTGCTCTTGAGCCTGTGCAGGCCAGCCACCGCCTCGGGCCAGGGATCGAGCCGGTGCCAGACCAGGTTCAGCCGGCGCCTCTCGGCCTCGGGCATTGCGCCGAGCCCGAAGCGCGGCAGGACCGCGTCGAGGATCGAACGATGCAGGTCGTCGATCCTGGTCCAGCCGAGTTCTCCGCTGCGCACCCGCGCCATCGCCGGCTGGTAACCCTCGCGCCACGCGTTGGCGAAGGCGTCGCCGTCCACGCCCGGGGCGATCGCGGCCATTTCGGCGACGATCGACCCGTGCCAGTCGACCACCGTTCCGAATACGTCGAAGGCGAGGATCTCCAGCGGCACGGACCCCGGGCCCGTAGTGACCAACTCAGGTCTCCTCTTCGGAGAACGCCTCGGCGCGCTTCTTCGCGATCGCCGGCAGGAACACGAGGATGATCAGCGCCACCGCCATCAGCAGCATCGTCAGCGAGAGCGGGCGCGTGATGAACACCGACCAGTCGCCGCGCGAAATCGTCATCGCCCTGCGCAGGTACTCTTCCATCAGCTTGCCGAGCACGAATCCGAGCAGCAGCGGCGCGGGTTCGCAGTCGAGCTTCTTGAACAGGTAGCCCAGGATCGCGAACGGAATCGTCATGAAGACGTCGAACACGTTGTTGTTGATCGAGTACGCGCCGATCACGCAAAACAGCAGGATCGCCGGGTAGAGCATCCGGTAAGGCACCATCAGCAGCCGGATCCACAGCCCGATCAGCGGCAGGTTGAGGATCAGCAGCATCAGGTTGCCGATCCACATCGAGGCGATCAGCCCCCAGAACAGCGGCGGGTTGCTGGTCATCACCTGCGGGCCTGGCTGGATGTTGTGGATCATCATCGCCGCGACCATCAGCGCCATCACCGGATTGGTCGGGATGCCCAGCGTGAGCATCGGGATGAACGACGTCTGCGCGCCGGCGTTGTTCGCCGATTCGGGCGCGGCGACGCCTTCGATCGCGCCGGTTCCGAAGCGCTCCGGAGTCTTGGAGATCTTCTTCTCGATTGCGTAGGCCGAAAACGAGGCGAGCGTCGCGCCGCCTCCCGGAAGCACGCCGAGGAACGACCCGAGCGCAGTGCCGCGCAGGATCGGCGCGATCGACATCTTGAATTCCTTCCAGTTCGGCAGGAGCCTTCCGACCTTGCTGGTGAAGACCTCGCGGTGTTCGCGCTGTTCAAGGTTCGCGATGATCTCGCCGAAACCGAACATCCCCATCGCGATCACGACGAACTCGATGCCGTCGGAGAGCTCCGGAACGTCGAAGTTGAAGCGTGCGACGCCCGAGTTCACGTCGGTGCCGATCATCCCGAGCAGCAGCCCGAACACGACCATCGCCAGTGCCTTGATGAACGAACCGTGCGCGAGCACCACCGCGGCGATCAGCCCCAGCACCATCAGCGCGAAGTACTCTGCCGGACCGAACTTGAACGCTACCTCCGAGAGCGGCGGCGCGAAGGCGGCGATCAGCAGCGTCGCCACCGATCCGGCGAAGAACGAACCGATCGCGGCGATCGCGAGCGCCGGACCTGCGCGGCCCTTGCGCGCCATCTGGTAGCCGTCGAGCGTCGTGACCACCGACGAGGTCTCGCCCGGCAGGTTGACCAGGATCGCCGTGGTCGAGCCGCCGTATTGCGCGCCGTAGTAGATCCCGGCGAGCATGATCAGCGCCGTGGTCGGGTCGGTCATCCTGTAGGTGACCGGCAGCAGCATCGCGATCGTCGCGAGCGGCCCGATGCCGGGCAGCACGCCGATCAGCGTACCCAGCAGCACGCCGATGAAGCAGAACATCAGGTTGTCCAGCGTGGCGGCGGTCGCCAGCCCGAGTGCGAGGTTCGACAGCAGCTGTTCCATCATCGTCCCCGGCAGCTCATGGCGTGAGGAAAGCGGGCCACACCCGGAACTGGAGTTCCAGTCCGAGCGCGAACACCAGGTAGGACATGACGGTCAGCACGACCGCCGAGATCAGGGACTCGCGAAACCGGAATTCGTGACCCGCGAGCGCCGACACCAGGATCAGCACCATGATCGCCACCACCATTCCCATGCCGGGCAGCAGCAGGCCGAACAGGATCACCGAGAGCAGCACGAGCACGTTCTCGCGCCAGCCCACCGCCTGGAGGCGCAGCTCGACGTTGCCCTTGGCGAAGGCGTTGAAGACGATGATCGCCCCGAGCAGCGCGAGCAGCGCCCCGAGTGCGGTCGGGAAGTACGCCGGCCCCATCCGCGCGGCGTTGCCCATCTGGTACTGCTGCGCGAGCAGCACGAACGCGAGGCCGAAGGCGAAGAACATCACCCCGGCCCAGAAATCCCGGTGATTGCGCAGTTTCATCGATCTTCCTCCCCCCGCGTGCGCAGCGGCGCTCTCCGGCTACGTGTGGCTTTCGCCTCGCGCCCGGCGGTGTTGCGCCCGGCGCGCGATTATGACCCAGGCCGGGCCCGGCTCCAACGATTGCGTCAATCGGCAGTTCCGGAGTTCGACGCGGCGGCGATCGCGGCGGCGTCGTAGCCGAGCAGTTCGCGCAGCACCTGCGCGGTGTGTTCGCCCAGGCGCGGCGGCGCCAGCGCATAGCGCACCGGCGTCGCCGACAAGCGCATCGGGCTGCCGACCAGCCGGATCGGTCCGCTGTCCTCGCGTTCGATGTCGACGCGCAATCCGCGCGACACCACCTGCGGATTCTCGAACACCTGCGCGATGTCGTTGATCGCCCCGCAGGGCACGCCGGCGGCCTCGAGATCGCCGATCCAGCGATCGCTGGGCCGCGTCGCGATCATCTGCGCGAGCAACGGCACCAGGGCGTCGCGGTTGTCGATGCGGTCGCGCATCCGGCGAAAGCGCGGGTCGGCGTGCAGATCCGCGCGCCCGCCCGCCTCGCACAGCCGGCGGTACTGCTCGTCGTTGCCGGCGGCCACGATGATCCAGCCGTCGCTCGCCTTGAAGGTCTGGTAGGGCACCAGGTTCGGATGAGCGTTGCCCCAGCGTCGCGGGATGCGCCCGCTCACCAGGAAGTTCGTGTTCATGTTCGCGAGCATCGCGACCTGCACGTCGAGCAGCGCCATGTCGATGTACTGGCCTTCGCCGCCGCGCTCGCGGTGAAAGAGCGCAGCGAGCACCGCCTGCGTCGCGTACATCCCGGTCATCAGGTCGGCCACCGCAACTCCGACCTTCTGCGGGCCGCCGCCGGGCTGGTCGTCCGCCTCGCCGGTGACCGACATCAGTCCGCCCGCGCCCTGGATGATGAAGTCGTAGCCCGCGCGGTGCGCCCACGGTCCGGTCTGGCCGAATCCGGTGATCGAGCAGTACACGAGGCGCGGATTGATCGCGCGCAACGACGCGTAGTCGAGCCCGTACTTCTTCAGTTGGCCGACCTTGTAGTTCTCGAGCAAGACGTCGCTGAGCGCCGCGAGTTCGCGGATCGCCTTCTGCCCGGCCGGCGAGGAGATGTCGATCGCCACCGACTTCTTGCCGCGGTTCGCGGCGAGGTAGTACGCAGCGTCCGGCGTCTCGCCGCCGTCGCGATCGCGAAGAAAGGGCGGCCCCCAGCCGCGGGTGTCGTCCCCCGCGCCGGGGCGCTCCACCTTGATCACTTCGGCACCGAGGTCGGCGAGGTTTTGCGCGCACCACGGCCCGGCGAGGATGCGCGTGAGGTCGAGGACGCGAATGCCTTCCAGAGCTGCCTTCATCTTCTCTTGCCGAGTCTGCGTTCGGCGCACGGTACACGATTCGCCTCGCGATCGTCCGGCAACGCGCCGCGGCTTCCGGCCACGCAACCGGGTAGGGCACGACTTCTTCGGTAAAATCCGGGATTCCGCCGAAAAACAGCCGCAGCCGATGAAGTCCTCCGAGATCCGCGAGAAGTTCCTCAGATTCTTCGAATCGAAGGGCCACACGATCGTGGCGTCGAGTCCCCTGGTGCCGGGCAACGACCCGACGCTGCTGTTCACCAACAGCGGCATGGTCCAGTTCAAGGACGTGTTCCTGGGCAAGGAACATCGTGCCTACCGCCGTGCCGCCACTGCGCAGCGCTGCGTTCGCGCCGGCGGCAAGCACAACGACCTCGAGAACGTCGGTTACACGGCGCGCCACCACACCTTCTTCGAGATGCTGGGCAACTTCTCGTTCGGCGATTACTTCAAGCGTGAAGCGATTCGCCACGCCTGGGAGCTGCTCACCGTCGCCTACGGCCTGGCGCCCGAGCGGCTGTGGGTCACCGTCTACGCCGAGGACAACGAAGCCCACTCGATCTGGGCCGACGAGATCGGGGTGCCGCCCGCGCGCATCGTGC
>JAHDXY010000125.1 GCA_023384005.1 Burkholderiaceae bacterium
CCGGCGTGGATTCCGCCCGACGCCACCGGCATGACCTTGCGCAGATCGCCCCAGTCCTGGTCGAAGAACAGCCCCCGGCGCAGGTCCTCTTTCGTGTACGTGTCGCGGCACACGTTGTAGTAGCCCTGCACCGTGTACGGGTCGCCCTCGAGCTTGCCCACCGCTGTCCCGCAGTGCAGGTGGTCCACGCCAGCGAGGCGCAACCACTTGGCGATCACCCTGAAGCTGATCCCGTGGTTCTTCTGCCGCGTGTAGGTACCGTGACCCGCGCGGTGCATGTGCAGGATCATGTCGTTGCGCCGCGCCCAGTTCGACATCGACTGGATCGCGCTCCAGCCGATGATCAGGTCGACCATCAGGATGTTCGAACCGATCTCCCTGGCGAACTCGGCGCGTTCGTACATGTCCTCCATCGTCGCCGCGGTCACGTTCATGTAGTGGCCCTTGACCTCGCCGCTTCGGGCCTGCGCGTTGTTCACCGCGTCGATGCAACAGAGGAAGCGGTCGCGCCAGTGCATGAACGGCTGCGAGTTGATGTTCTCGTCGTCCTTGGTGAAGTCGAGCCCCCCCGAGAGGCCCTCGTAGACGACGCGGCCGTAGTTGCGCGCCGACAGTCCGAGCTTCGGCTTGATCGTCGCGCCCAGCAGCGGCCTGCCGAACTTGTCCAGGCGCTCGCGCTCGACGACGATCCCGGTCGGCGGGCCCCTGAAGGTCTTCACGTAGGCCACGGGAACCCGGATGTCCTCGAGACGGGCGGCCTTGAGCGGCTTGAAGCTGAACACGTTGCCGATCAGCGACGCGGTCATGTTCGCGATCGACCCCTCCTCGAACAGGATCAGGTCGTAGGCGACATAGGCGAAGTACTGCAGTTCGGTGCTCGTGCCCGGCCCGGTGTTCGGGACCGGGTCGATCCTGTAGGCCTTCGCCTGGTACGACTCGTGCGCGGTCAGCATGTCGGTCCACACGACGGTCCAGGTGGCGGTGGAGGACTCGCCGGCCACCGCCGCCGCCGCTTCCTCGGGTTCGACCCCCTGTTGCGGCGTGATCCGGAACAGGCAGATCACGTCGGTGTCCTTCGGTTCGTAGTCCGGGCGCCAGTAACCCATCTGGCGGTACTTGAGCACCCCGCCGGCGTAGCGTTCGGCGAGGTCGGTGATCCTTCCTTCGACTGGTTTGTTCATCGCGTTCCTCTCGGCAATTCGGGCAAATGTATCGGGGCATCGAAATAAGGTAAATTACCGATTTCTTATCTTCGATATAAGCATCCCTTATCGTTCGCCTTCACTGCGGGAGATCCTCCGATGCGCGCCGTCACGCTGCACCAGCTTCGACTGTTCGCCGCGGTCGCGCGCCACCTGAGCTTCGCCGCGGCGGCGCGCGAGCTGCACCTGACGCAGCCCGCGGTGTCGATGCAGGTCAGGGAACTCGAGCAATCGATCGGACTGCCGCTGTTCGACCGCGCCGGCAGGCGCGTGTCGCTCACCACGCCCGGCGAGTACTTCCTCGTGCACGCGCGCCGCATGCTCGCGGTGCTCAAGGACGCCGAGGACACGATGGCGAAGATGCGCGGGGCGAAGACCGGCACGCTGATCGTCGGGATGGTCACCACCGCGGCGGATTTCCTTCCGCGCATGCTCGCCGGGTTCCTGCGCGAGCATCCGGGCGTCGACGTGCGCCTGGTGATCGGCAACAGGCGCTCGCTGGTCGAGCTGCTCCACCGCAACGAGGTCGACCTCGCCGTCATGGGCCGCCCGCCACGCGAGCTCGACACGCGCGCCGAGCCCTTCGCCGCGCATCCGATCGCCTTGTTCGCGTCGCCCGCGCACCCGCTCGCGCGCCAGGCGCACATCCCGCCCGCGGCGCTCGCCAACGAGCGCTTCATCGTGCGCGAGGACGGGTCGGGCACGCGCGCGGCGATGGAGGTGTTCTTTCGCGAACACCAGTTGCGCCCGCACTACGCGATGGAGGTGGCGAGCAACGAAGCGGTGCGCCACGCGGTGAGCGCAGGCCTGGGCATCGCGTTCCTGTCGGCGCACACGGTGCGCCAGGCGTGCGCGCTGGGCGAACTGGTCACGCTGGACGTCGAGGACCTCCCGATCATGCGCGCCTGGCATGTCGTGCAACTGCAGGCGCGCACGCTCTCGCCCGCCGCCGAGGCGTTTCGCTACGAGATGATCGAGCTCGGCGAACGATTCCTCGGCGAACTGTTCCCGCCGATCACGGCACGCGACGGGCGCGACGCGCGCGACGGGCACGATGCGCCCGGTGCGCGCACGCGAAGGGCGCAGCGGCGCGGCGCGCCGCGCCGCCGCTGAACGGAATCCCTAGCCGTGGTGGCTGAGCGCGGTCGAGACCAGCCGCGCCGTGATGTCGACGATCGGGATCACCCGCTCGTAGGCCATCCGCGTCGGGCCGATCACGCCGAGCGTGCCGACGATCCGTCCGTCGACTTCGTAGGGCGCGACGACCACGCTCACCTGCTCCATCGGCACGAGCGAGGACTCGCCGCCGATGAAGATCTGCACGCCGTGCGCCCGGCTGGACGCGTCGAGCAACTGCATCAGCGCGGTCTTCTGGTCGAACAGGTCGAACAGGCGCCGCAGCCGCTCCATGTCGACCGAGAAGTCCGCCACGCCGAGCAGGTTGTGCTCTCCCGAGATCACCACCGGCTCGGCCTCTTCGGTGAGCGCCTTGCTGCTCGCTTCGACGGCGCGTTCCATCAGACCGGTAATGTCGTCGCGCAGGCGCGTCAACTCGCTTCGCAGCCGCTCGCGGATCGTCTCAAGGTCGAGCCCCGCGAGGTGGCGGTTGATGTAGTTGGCGGCCTCGGTGAGCTGCGAAGCGGTGTACTCGCGATCGGTCTGCAGGATCCTGTTCTGCACGTCGCCCTCGGGCGTCACGATGATCAGCAGCACGCGCCGATCGGCCAGGCGCAGGAACTCCACCTGGCGAAACAGCGTCGAACGCCTCGGCACCAGCACCACGCCGGCGAAATGCGACAGACCCGAGAGCAGCGACGCCGCGGCGGCGAGCACTCGCTGCGGTTCGTCGACCTGCAGCTTGTCCTGCATCTGCTCGGCCTGCGCGCGATCGAGCGGTTCGACCGTGAGCAGCGAGTCGACGAACAGCCGATAGCCGCGCGGCGTCGGTACGCGTCCGGCCGATGTGTGCGGACTCGAGATCAGGCCGAGATCCTCGAGGTCGGACATCACGTTGCGGATCGTTGCCGGCGACAGATCGAGACCCGACTGGCGCGAGAGCGTGCGCGAGCCCACCGGCGTGCCATCGGCGATGTAGCGCTCGATCAGCGTCTTGAGCAGGCTCTGCGCCCGACTGTCCAGCCTTTGGTCTTGCATGCGCTTGATTGTAGTGAATTTGTGGTGTAATCGCCCGGATGAATTCAGCGTTTCGCACCGTCGCGCTCGTTGGCCGCTACCAGTCCGAGGGCGTCGGCGAAACGCTCGCCGAGATCGCCGCGATGCTGCGCTCGCGCGGCGTGCACCTGCTGCTCGAGTCCGAAACCGCCGACGCCATCGCCTGCAGTCACGCCGAACGCGCAACGATCGACCAGATCGGCGCGCGCGCCGACCTCGCGGTCGCACTGGGCGGCGACGGCACGATGCTCGGGCTCGCGCGCAGCCTCGCCTGCTACCAGGTGCCGCTGGTGGGGATCAACCACGGGCGTCTGGGCTTCGTCACCGACATCGCACTGACGCAGTGGCGCGGCGCGCTCGCGAGCATCCTCGACGGCGAGTACGACTCCGAGGATCGTTCGTTGCTCACCGCGCGGGTGCTGCGCGGCGAGCAGGAAGTCTGGCGCCAGCTCGCGATGAACGACGTCGTCGTGAGCCGGTCGTCGCGCGCCGGAATGATCGAGCTGCAGGTGCACGTCGACGGCGTGTACATGTACAACCAGCGCGCCGACGGACTGATCGTCGCCACTCCGACCGGGTCGACCGCCTACGCGCTCTCGGCCAACGGCCCGATCCTGCACCCGGGGCTCGAAGGCCTGGTCCTGGTTCCGGTCGCTCCGCAGGCGCTGTCGAACCGCCCGATCGCGCTGCCCGACAGCGCGCGCGTCGCGATCCGCGTGGTCGACGGCCGCGAACCGCGCGTCGCGGGCGACATGCAGGTCTTCAGCGACCTGCAGATCGGCGACGACATCATCGTCGAGCGCGCCCCGTTCAAGGCGCACTTCCTCCACCCGGCCGGATACAGCTACTTCGCCACTTTGCGCAGCAAGCTGAACTGGCACGAACTGCCCATCCTCTCACGCCCCTGAGCCGCGCCAGATGCTGCAGGCCCTGCGACTGCGCGACTTCGTGATCGTCGACTCGCTGGAGATCGTCTTCGGTCCGGGGTTCAGCGTGCTCTCCGGCGAGACCGGCGCGGGCAAGTCGATCCTGCTCGACGCACTGGCGCTCGCCTGCGGCGCGCGCGCCGACGTCTCGGTCGTGCGCGAGGGCGCGCAGCGCGCCGACATCTGCGCCGAGTTCTCCTGCGACGCGCCGCTCGAGGCCTGGCTCGCCGAACACGAGCTCGCGGGCGACCCCGGGGTCGTGCTGCTGCGACGCGTGATCGACGCCGACGGGCGAACACGCGCGCTGGTCAACGGGTTGCCGGCCACCGCGACGCTGCTGCGCGAGATCGGCGAGCGCCTGTTCGACGTGCACGGCCAGCACGCCGCGCAGTCGCTGTTGCGCGCCGACGGCCAGCGCGAGTTGCTCGACGCGCACGCCGGCGCGTCGGCGGCGCTCGCAGCCGTGTCGGGCGCCTTCGCCGCGTTGCGCGCGGCGACGCGCGACCTCGACGAAACCGAACGCGACGCGCGCGAACTCGGCCTCGAGCGCGAACGACTGCAATGGCAGGTGGGCGAGTTGTCGCGGCTGCGACTGGCCGAGGGCGAGTGGGAATCGCTCGAAGCAGAACAGCAAAGGCTCGCGCACGCCGCGTCGCTGATCGACGCCGCGCGCGGCGCGGTCGATGCGCTCACGCAGGGCGAGGACACGGTCGGCGCGCGCGTGCACCATGTCCTGCATCGCCTGCGCCAGGTGCTTGAGGTCGACGCCACGCTCAGGGAACCGCTCGAGCTGCTCGAATCGGCCGCGATCCAGCTCGACGAAGCCGCGTCGCAGTTGTCCGACTACGCGCAGCGCGTCGACCTCGACCCGGAGCGCCTCGAGCAGGTCGAGGCGCGCATCGCGGCGATCTTCGACGCCGCGCGCAAGTTCCGGCTCGCGCCGGGCGAGATCCCGGCGGCGCTTGCGCGCTTTGGCGAACGCCTCGAGCAGCTCGAGGCGGCGCGCGACGCCCAACGCCTGCGCGCGCGCGTCGCGGCGCTGCGCACGGACTACGAGCAGGCGGCCGCCGCGCTCTCGGGCGCGCGCAGCGCGGCGGCACGAAGCTTCGCCGCGGGGGTGAGCGCGCTGTTCGCCGAACTCGGAATGGCCGGCGGCATGCTCGAGGTGGAGCTCGAGCGCGCCGAAGCCTCCGCCACCGGAATCGACCGGGTCGAATTCAGGGTCGCAGCGCACGCCGGGTCCACGCCGCGCACGCTCGCCAAGGTCGCCTCGGGCGGAGAGCTCTCGCGCATCGGGCTGGCGATCGCGGTGCTCGCCGCGCAATCGAACCCGGTGGCCACGCTGATCTTCGACGAGGCCGACGCCGGAATCGGCGGCGCCGTCGCCGAGGTGGTCGGCGCGCTGATGCGCCGGCTCGGCGAGCATCGCCAGGTGCTGTGCGTGACTCACCTGCCGCAGGTGGCCGCGCAGGCGCACAACCAGTACGCGGTGAGCAAGGCGAGCGTGGGCGGCGCCACGCTGACGCGCGTGCAATTGCTCGACCGCGCCGAACGCGTGGAGGAGATCGCGCGGATGCTGGGCGGCACCGAAATCACCGCGACCACGCGCAGGCACGCGCGCGAACTGCTCGCCTCGGGCTAGCTGCCGGGGGTACGCCAGGCCCGCCCGGTGCTCAGATCTTCAGCCAGCCCGGAGCGGGAAGCTCGTTGAACACCTTGCGCAGCCCCACGCCCCAGCCGTTGCGCAACGAGGCGAAGTATTCGTCGTCCACGTCGACCCGGTGTCGAAACCCGATTCGCAGCGCGTCTCGCGCCACCAGGGCGATGTCCAGCGGAAGCCCGACCGAGAGGTTGCTACGCATCGTCGAGTCGAATGAAACCAGCGCGCACTTGATCGCCTCGTCCATGTGCGTCTGCGGGCCGATCACCCGGTCGATGATCGGCTTGCCGTACTTGCTCTCGCCGATCTGGAAGAAGCAGGTGTCGGTGTTGGCCTCGATGAAGTTTCCCTCCGGGTAGACCAGAAAGAGGCGCGGTGCTTCGCCCGCGATCTGCCCGCCCACCAGGAACGTGCAGCCGAAGTCGACCTTCGCGCTGCCCTGGCTCTGGCCGTTGTGGTAGTTGATCACCGCGCGCACCGCCTCGCCGACCAGTCGCGCGACGTCGAACATGCTCGACGCGCTCGCGATGCTGACTTCGTCGGCGTGCATCTTCTTGCGCAGCGTGTTCACCACCGTCTGGGTGGTCGCGAGGTTGCCCGCGTTGAGCAGCACGATCACGCGCTCGCCCGGCTGCTCGATCACCGTCATCTTCGAGAAGGTCGACACGTGGTCGACGCCGGCATTGGTGCGCGAGTCGGACGCGAACAGCAGCCCCTCGTCGACCATCATTGCGACACAGTAGGTCATGTTCGTCTTTTCGGCAGTGGTTCGGAAAAACGTAGTCGGCCGGTTCGGATCGTGCCCGCGAGTTCGATCAGCGGGCGGCGCGCACGTCGGCCTCGGTGGACAGCTCCTCGCCGCCACCACCGAGCCGAACGCCGCGCACCGGACAGGCGTCGAGGTAGTCCAGTCCGACCGCGAGCTTGATGTGCCCGCCGCGCGCGTCGCGCGCGTTGCCCACGTCGAACGCCACCCAGCGGTTCGCCAGCCAGGCTTCGGCCCAGGCGTGGCTCGCCACGTGTTCGCGATCGGGTGAATAGGCGTAGCCGCTCACGTAGCGCGCCGGTATCGCGAGCGCGCGGCAGCAGGCGATGAACACCTGCGACTGATCCTGCGACACGCCCGCGCCGTGCGCGAAGGCCTGCGCCGCGGTGGTCGTCGCGCTCGTCTCGCCCTTGCGCGTGGGCACCCGTTCGAGCACCGCGTTCATCAGGTCGGTCAGGCCGATCAGCGGGCGGGCGCGCACCGTGACGCGCATCGGGTCGACGAACGAGACGATCGCCGCGTCGGGCGCGGTAAGCGGAGTCGGGCGCAGGAACACCATCGGGTTCACGCTGCCCGCAGGCTCGCCGTCGTCTACGTCGGGCACCTCGACGCTGCCGCGCGCGAGCAGGTGGATCTCGCGGTGCGGCTTGTCCAGAGTGAGCACGTGGGTGAGGTTGCCGAAGGCGTCGACCATCGTCACCGCGGGCTCGGGCAGGCGCACCTCCCACTCGAGCGTGCGCTGTTGCGACTGCGTGTGCGGCGTGAGGCGGATGTACTGCGTGCTGCGACGCGCCTCGTCCTCGTAGCTGTAGCGGGTGGAGTGCTTGACCGCGAGCAGCATCTATTGCATCTCCATGTAATCGCCCTGCACCGCTTCGCCGAGGCGGCGGTTGTCGTCGATGAAGGCTTCGAGGAAGGCGCGCAGGCCGTCCGAGCGGATGCCGTCGATGTCGTCGACGTCGCCGTGGGCGAGCCCTGCGCGGATCGTCGCGGCGATCCTTCGCGTCCTGCGCCCGGACTCCCGCGGCAGCCGGGCGAGCTGGTGCGCGATCTCGTCGGCGCAAAAGCGCAGCGAGCGCGGCAGGCGCTCGTCGAAGATCAGCAGCCGGGCCACGCGGCGCGGGCCGATCGCGTCGCGATAGGTGTCGCGATACGCCTCGAGCGCGCTGACCGAACGCAGAACCGAACTGAGCCGGTAGTAGTCGGACGCGACCTCGCCGTCGGCCTCGACGCCGCACGCGTGCTTGACCATCAGGATCCGCGCGGTGTTGTCGCCGCGCTCCAGAAAACTGGCCAGCCGGATGAAGTTGTAGGGCTGGCCGCGACGAAGCGTGGCCGAGGTGATTCCCCGAAACAGGTGGCTGCGCTCCTTGACCCAGTCGAAGAACTCGGAGTTGATCGGTTCGAGCCCGCCGCGGCGCCGCGCGTGCAGCTGCAGCCAGGTGTCGTTGATGCACTCCCACATCTCGGAGGTGATCGAGCCGCGGACCGCGCGCGCGTTCTCGCGGCTCGACTCGAGGCAACTCGCGATCGACGAGGGCAGCGCGGGATCCCAGGCTAGAAAGCGCGCGACCTCCTCGACGCTGGTCGGCTTGCCGGTGGCCTCGAACGCCGGCACGTTCTCGGTGATCACGAGCGGTTCGGCCACCACCGAATCGTCGCCGCCGCTCGCGTCGAGCAGCGCGAGCGACTGCCCCACGTCTAGGATGCGCGCCATGTTCTCCGCGCGCTCGACGTAGCGCGACAGCCAGTACAGGTGCGACGCGACGCGCGCGAGCATCACAAGCCTGCGTAGTGCGAGGAATCGTCCAGACCGGGCGGCGCATCGCCCGAGCCAGCCGGCACATCGCCCGGGAGCTGCGATTGCCGCTGCACTTCGCGCGCCTCGCGTGTCCGCTCCGTCGCGTCGCCCTCGCCGGGCCCGCCGGGAAGCGAATCGACCACCCAGGTGTCTTTCGTTCCTCCGCCCTGCGACGAGTTCACCACCAGCGAGCCGCGGCGCAGCGCGACGCGGGTGAGTCCGCCGGGGACGATGCGCACCTCGCGCCCCATCAGCACGAAGGGGCGCAGGTCGATGTGCCGCGGCGCGACGCCCTCCTCGACCATCGTCGGACAGGTCGACAGCGACAGCGTCGGCTGGGCGATGTAGTTCGACGGGCGCGCCAGGAGAACGGCGCGAAAGGCCTCGATCTCGGCGCTGCTCGACGTCGGCCCGACGAGCATGCCGTAGCCTCCGGCGCCATGGACCTCCTTGACCACCAGTTCGGACAGGTGCGCCAGAACGTAGGCAAGGTCTTCGGGCTTGCGGCACTGCCAGGTCGGGACGTTGCCGAGGATCGGCTCCTCGCCCAGGTAGAAGCGCACCATCTCCGGCACGTAGGGGTAGATCGACTTGTCGTCGGCCACTCCGGTGCCGATCGCGTTGGCGATCGCGACGCGCCCCATCCGGTACGCGGCGAGCAGCCCCGGAACGCCGAGCAGCGAGTCGGGGCGAAACGCCAGCGGGTCGAGGAAGTTGTCGTCCAGGCGCCGGTAGATCACGTCGACTCGCTGCAGCCCCGAGGTGGTGCGCATGTAGACGTAGCCGTTCTTCACGAACAGGTCCTGCCCTTCGACCAGTTCGATCCCCATCTGCTGGGCCAGGAACGCGTGCTCGAAGTAGGCGCTGTTGAACCTCCCGGGCGTGAGCAGCGCGACCGTCGGGTCGTCGGCCTCGGTCGCCTCGCGCAGGGTCTGCAGCAGCAGCGCGGGGTAGTGCTCGACCGGGCGCACCCTGTGCAGCCTGAACAGGTCCGGAAACAGCCGCATCATCATCTTGCGGTTCGACAGCATGTACGACACGCCCGAGGGGACCCGCAGGTTGTCCTCCAGGACGTAGAAGCCTCCGTCGCTGTGGCGCACGATGTCCACGCCCACGATCTGCGCGTAGGTGTCGTGCGGCACGCGGATGCCGATCATCGCCACCTGGAACTGGTCGTTGCCGAGGATCTGGCCTTCGGGGATCAGCCCCGCCTTGAGGATCGCCTGGTCGTGGTAGATGTCGCCCAGGAAGCGGTTGATCGCGCGCACCCTCTGGATCAGCCCGCGTTCGAGCAGCGCCCACTCTTCGGCCGGAATGATCCGAGGCACCAGGTCCGAGGGAATCAGCCGCTCGCTGCCGCCCTCGTCGCCGTAGACCGAGAAGGTGATTCCGATGCGCCTGAAGATCAGGTCGGCCTCGGCGCGCTTGGCGGACATCGCGTCGGCGCTGCGCGCCGCGAGCCAGTCCGCATAGGCGCGATAGTGCGCGCGCGCCCCGCCGTCCTGCGCGAGCATCTCGTCGTAGGTGCCGGCGGCAGGCGAGATCAGTTCGGGCGCGTCGCTGTGCATCGATCGACTCTATCAAATCCGCCGGATCGCACCACGCCCGAACCGCGCGCCGGCGGGGCTCGCGCGAGCGGCCTTGCTCAATCCTCTTCGGGCCGGTAGCGGCAGTTCGGGCGCTTGCAGTTCACGTACAGCGCGAGCGCGTGATCCTGCAGGTCGAAGCCGCGCTCGCTGGCCGCGCTGCGCTGGCGGCGCTCGATCTCCGCGTCGAAGAACTCCTCGACGCGTCCGCACTGCAGGCACACGAGGTGGTCGTGGTGCGAGCCTTCGTTCAACTCGAACACCGACTTGCCCGCGTCGAAGTTGCTGCGCTTGAGCAA
The DNA here is from genome assembly GCA_023384005.1 of Burkholderiaceae bacterium. Classification (GTDB taxonomy): domain Bacteria; phylum Pseudomonadota; class Gammaproteobacteria; order Burkholderiales; family Burkholderiaceae_E; genus Quisquiliibacterium. Next base: position 10,413 of record JAHDXY010000125.1, read on the forward strand.
TCCGGCCTGCTCGAACTGCGTGAGCACCCGGTAGACGGTCGCGAGGCCGATGTCGTGGTGCTCGCCGAGCAGCTCGCGATAGACGTCCTCGGCGCTCATGTGCCGCTGCTTGGCCGTCTGGAACAGCTCGAGGATCTTCATTCTCGGCACTGTCGCCTTCAGGCCGATGCTCCGGAGGTCTCTCGTGACGGACATCGGGCTTGGCTTGGCGTCGATCGGAATCGTTATCATAGCGGTTGCGCACTTCCCCGGCCGGCGTCGTGCTCCCGGGCGCAATCCTCGACGAGCCAAAGCGTGAGCAATCGATCTTCGACCCAGCAACGATCCGCCCGAAGCGCCCTGGCCGCAACCATACTCGTGGCCGCGGCACTGCTCGCGATGCCCGGATGCGCGTCGCGTCCGGCCGACCGCAGCGGGCTGTTCGAGCCCTATCGCACCGATCTGCCACAAGGGAACTACCTGACGCAGGAGATGATCGACCAGGTCAGGAGCGGGATGACGCGCGAGCAGGTGAAGTTCGCGCTCGGCTCGCCGCTGCTCACTCCGGTGTTTCGCACCGACCGCTGGGACTACGTGTTTCGCTACCAGCGCGCCAACGGAACCAGCGAACTGCGTCGGGTCGTCGTGCGCTTTGGCGACGACAAGGTCGTTTCGGTGCAAGCAGCCGACACGCTCCCGGCCAACGCGGAGTCCGACGATCCGGCGCTGCCCGGTTACCGGGCGCCGGCGCACGCCGAGCCGAACAAGTGATCCGGGTCGCGATCGCCGGCGCCTCGGGCCGGATGGGGCGGATGCTGATCGAGGCGGTGCTGGCGTCGCCCGACGTGGAACTGGCGGGCGCGCTCGATCTCGCCTCGAGTCCGTCGCTGGGGCACGACGCGGGCGAGTTCCTCGGCCGCGTCACCGGAGTTCGCGTCACCGATTCGCTCGACGAGGGGCTCGCCGGCGCCGATACTCTGATCGATTTCACGCGTCCGCAGGGAACGCTCGCGCATCTCGGCGCCTGCGTCGCGCGCGGCGTGCGCATGGTGATCGGGACCACCGGCCTTGACGAAAGCGGCAGGAAGGCGATCGAGGACGCATCGCGGCGCATCGCGATCGTGTTCGCGCCGAACATGAGCGTCGGCGTCAACGCCACGTTCAAGCTGCTCGCAATGGCGGCGAAGATCCTCGACGAGGGCTACGACATCGAGATCATCGAGGCGCACCATCGCAACAAGGTCGATGCCCCTTCGGGAACCGCGCTCGAGATGGGCAGGGTCGTGGCCGGCGCACTCGGTCGCGAGTTCGACGAGGTCGCGGTCTTCGGGCGAGAGGGCGTGACCGGCGAGCGCGATCGCGCGACGATCGGATTCTCGGCGGTACGCGGCGGCGACATCGTCGGCGAGCACACGGTGCTGTTCGCCGGCATCGGCGAGCGCATCGAGATCACGCACCGGGCTTCGAGCCGGCAGGGATACGCGGCCGGGAGCCTTCGCGCCTGCCGCTACCTCGCGGGGCACTCGCGCGGGCTGTTCGACATGCAGGACGTGCTCGGGCTGCGCTAGCGCGGTAGCGCCGGGTGCGTTCGCGGCGGAATCGCGCGACGCAGGCTCTCG
>JAHDXY010000126.1 GCA_023384005.1 Burkholderiaceae bacterium
TCTCGCGCTCGAAGTACGGCGGATAGGTGATCATGTCGTCGAAGTTCGCACCCCATAGAACGACCTCGGCCGGCGCGTCGCAGAGGATCGCCAGCTTGCGGTCGAACAGGTGCTCCATCTGCGAGGCCAGTCGCTGGAGCTTGTCGTGATGGTCCTTGTAGTGGAAGAAGAACTGGGTCGAGTCGATCAGGTCGCGCTGGATCTGGTTGACCGGCGAGGCGCCGTACCAGCCGATCGCGACCGCGACTCCATCGTCGCCGATTTCGTCGCGCGACCACCGCGTGTAGCGCTCGAAGTTCGGCTTGAAGTCCAGATGCTCGAACAGGTAGCCGGCCGCCGCGTAGTCTTCGGGGGTCTTGATCAGGTGCTCGACGATGATCGGCGCAGTGATGCCCAGTCTTTGCGCCTCGACGTCGTAGTGCACGGTGGTGCTCACCATGCCCAGCGGCGTGTGGTACTCAACCCGCTGCAGCGTTCCCGAAAGATTCACGCGCACTTCGATGTCTGCCGGGATGACCAGGTCGTACTGCGTTTCGCGGCTTGCGTAGACGCCGATGCCGCGGTGCAGGTACATCGGCTGCCGCGCCGGGTCGAGCTGGTCATCGGCGAACTTGAAGTAGAGCGCCCAGCCCTCGGCGCGCGCGATCTCGTTCATCGCGCGACCGGCATGCTGCGCGGGCAGCGTGCCGCAGGTGTGGTTGGCGAGATACCACAGGTCCAGTCGCGGAACATAGGGCAGCCGGTCGACCTGCTCGCCGCGAAACGCCGCGAGCATGCGCGCCTTGTGATTCATGGAGTCTCCTAGACGTTGGTGTCGAGCGTCGCCCGGGTGAAGGCCTCGATGTGGTCGATCAGTGCGTCGGTGGCGCGTGCGGCGGCGCCCTCGTCGGCCTGCGCGATCGCCTCGGCGATCGCGGCGTACAGATTGGCTGTCACGGGCATGTCCGCGGCCTGCTTGTAGTGCATGTACCAGAAGCGGCGCGAGAGCGGCTGCATCAGGCGCATCGCTGCCGCTGCGAACTCGTTGCGCGCGGTGGTGATCGCGAGTTCGTTGTACTCGTTGTCGGTGCGAACGAAGCCGACGTCGTCGTTCGCCAGTGCCGCCTTCCTGAACTTCGCCGCGAGCGAGGCAAATCGTGCCCGCTCCTGCGACTGGGCGCGGCGCGCGGCGCTGCGCGACACCAGCCGCTCGATCTCGCGGCGGACCTCGAGCAGCCCGAGCTGGCGCTTGACGTTGATGTCCGAGACGATCACACCCCGTCGCGGCAGGATCTGCACCAGCTTCTCGCGCGACAGGCGCTGCAGCGCCTCGCGAATCGGGGTGCGCCCTATTCCCAGCAACTGCGACAGTTCGGCTTCGGAAACCGCGCTGCCCGGCGCGAGCTCGAGCGTGACGATCATCTCCTCGAGCGTGCCGTAGGCGCGATCGGTGAGCGTTTCGCTCCCGGAACCCGGCGATCGCAGCGCCGGCCTATTGCCAACGCGCGCCGGCGCAATGGCCTTGCGCGCGATCGTCAAACCTGTCTCCGTTTCTCCAGCATTTCCAGGAAGCGCTCGTACTCGCGCATGTCGACCCCATAGCTGTGGTCCTCGTCCGGAAAGCTTCCTGCCTTCACTTCGGTCACGTACTGCCTGAGGCCACCCACGGCGACCTCGGTGAGGTTGGCAAAGCGCTTCGTGAACTTCGGCTTGAAATCGGTGAACACACCAAGCAGGTCGTACGAGAGCAGGATCTGCCCGTCGGTACCGACTCCGGCGCCGATTCCGATCGTCGGGATCTCGAGCTGTGCCGATATCGCGGCGGCGATCTTCGCCGGCACCGCTTCGAATTCCAGCATGAAGCAGCCCGCATCCTGGATCGCGAGCGCGTCGTCGAGGATCTTCATCGCCGCCTCGGCGGTCTTTCCCTGGATCCTGAATCCACCGAAGGCCGCGACCGTATGCGGCGTCAGCCCGATGTGCGAGGCCGTCGGAATCCCGGCGTCGACCAGCGCCCTGAGGATGTGTGCCTGGCTCTTGCCTCCCTGAGGCTTGACCGCATCGCAGCCGGCCTCCTGCATGAACCGGGTCGCATTGGTCAACGCCCGATCGACGGTGTTGTAGCTCTGGTAGGGCATGCAGCCGAGAACGAAGGTGTTCATCGCGCCGCGGCGCACCGCCTGCGAGTGCAGCACCATCATGTCCATCGTCGCGGGAATCGTGTTCGGGTGCCCATGTGCGGTCATCGCCAGGCTGTCTCCGACCACACACACGTCCACTCCCGCCGCTTCGGCCCACTTGGCCGATGTGTAGTCGAGCACCGAGGTGTAGACCATCTTCTCGCCGGTTTTCTTGGATTCCCTGATCTCGGGAATCGTGCGCTTCTTGCGCTCGGCCTGATTCATCGCGTTCTCCAGCGAACGGCGCTCCCGCCGCGCGGGGTCGCCCCACGCCATGAGACCACCCAGTCGTATGGAAATGATATATCAACGGTGAACCGGCGCAAGCCTCGATCGGACGTCGCATCGCCGCAAACTCAGTTCGGCTTGCCGAACAAGCGCGGCACCGCGAGCACGAAATCGGCCCAGTAAGTGACCACCATCAGCGTCACGAACAGCGGGACGTAGAACGGGAGCACGGCGCGCGACATCTGCGCCAGGCTGATCTTGGCGATGTCCATCATGATGAACAGGATCACGCCGAACGGAGGCGTGAGCGTCCCGATCAGCAGGTTGACGATCAGGATGATGCCGAAGTGCACCGGGTCGATTCCCAGCGCGACGACCAGCGGGAACAGCGTGGGCGTGGCGATCAGCAGGATAGCAGTGGTTTCCATCAGGCAGCCGATCACCAGCAGCCCGATGTTGATCAGCGCGAGGATGACGAACTTGTCGTCCGAGATCGACATCATGAACTGCGCGAGCTTCGCCGGCGCCTGCGAGGTGGCGACGATCCAGCCGAAGGGCACTGCGCAGGCGATGATGAACACCAGCACGCCGCAGGTGATTAGCGTCTCGCGCAGCGCTTCGAAGATGGCGCAAAAGCTCAGCTCGCGCTGGGCGAATCCCAGCGCGATCGCGTAGACCACGGTGAGCGCGCCCAGCTCGGTCGGCGTCGCGACGCCGGCGAGCAGGCCGACGGTGAGCAACACCGGTGCGGCGAGCGCCGGCACCGCGCGCATGAAGGTGCGGCCGAGGCGCGGATACGACATCGGCTCGGTCGGCGGCGAGACGATGCGCCCGGTGCGCACCATCCAGTAGATCGTCGCCATCAGCGTGGCGCCCATCAGGATGCCCGGCAGAAATCCGGCGAGGAACAGCTCGGCCACCGACGCCTGCACGAGCACCGCGTAGACGACCATGATCACCGATGGCGGAATGATCGGGCCGATGATCGCCGACGCTGCGCTCACCGCGGCGGAGAAGGCAGGATCGAAGCCCTCCTTGCGCATCGCGTTGACTTCGACCACGCCCAGCCCGGCCGCATCGGCCTGCGCCACGCCGCTCATGCCGGCGAAGATCATGCTCGCGACGACGTTGACGTGCGCCAGCCCGCCGCGGATGTGCCCGGCGAGCGCCGCGGCGAAGGCGAATATGCGATCGGCGATGCCGGCGCGGTTGAGCAGGTGTCCGGCGAGCACGAACAGGGGGATCGCGATCAGCACGAAGCTGTCGAGCCCCGTTCCCATGCGCTGAACGACGATCGACAGCGGGATCGGCTGCGTCAGCACGATCGTGACGATCGCTGACAGGCCCATCGCGAAAGCCACCGGCACCTCGATCGCGATCAGCACGCCCAGCAGGCCGAAGAGCATCAGAAGAGTCATGTCGGACCCGGGGCGCTGGTGGCGATGTTCGCCTGCGCAGCACGCACGCCGCGAAGGATCTCAAGGTCGCTTAGCAGCAGCCCCAGCGTGGTCAGCGCCATCGACGCCGCCGATGCGGTGAGCGGCAGCGAGTAGAACCAGCTTCGCGGCAACTCGATCGGCAGCGAGATCGTGCTCGATCGGCCCTCGACCCCCATGACCTTGACGCCCTGGAGCACCAGCACCGCAAGCGTCGCCAGGATCAGCACCCACATCAGCACACGCAAGCCGGCACCGGCGCGCGCGGGCAGGCGCGCGCCGAAGGTGGCGATGAAGATGTGCCGGCCCCGCTTCAGGCCCAGGCTCGCCCCGACGAACACCATCCAGATGAACGCGTAGGTGGCCGATTCCTCGACCCAGGCGATCGGGCGCCCGAGCGCATAGCGGGTGAACACCTGGGCCGTGATGGCGGTGACGATGACGACGATCAGGCCGATGCCGAGCGCCTGCTCGAAGGCGCCAATGCGATCGAGCAGGCGCTTGTAGTGGATCAGCATCCGCTCAGAGCTTCTGGATCTGTTCCCACAGACCGGTGGACCAGGCGCCGTCTTTCTCCATCTTCGACACGCCCTCCTTGGCACGCTGCTGGATCGGCGCCTTGTCGATCGGCGTCACCTTCGCGCCTTCGGCCGCCATCTTGCGCACCACGTCCTCGGTCTCCTGCTGCGCCGTCTTGCTCGTGTTCTGCACCGCGTCGCGGGCGCAGTCGCCGAGCAGTTTCTGCATGTCCGGCTGCAGCGCCGCGTAGGACTTCTCGTTCATCGTGATGTGCGCCGACGACATCAGATGGTCGGTGCGGATCACGTTGGGCGCCGCTTCGTGAAACTTCGCGGAATAGGCGGAAGAAATCGGACCCTCGGCAGCCTCGACCACCCCGGTCTTGAGCCCGAGGTAGATCTCGCCCCAGGCCAGGCGCGACGGACGCGTGCCCAGCGTCTCCCACAGCGTCAGGTAGGTCTTGATCTCGGGCACGCGCATCTTCACCCCGTTCAGATCGGCCAACGAGGCGATCGGTTTCTTCGAGAACAGGATGCGCGGCTGCGTCGGCGCGGCCGCGAGGATGCGCAGGCCCTGCTCCTTGCGAAGCTTCTCGGCCATCGCCGCGTAGGTCGGGCTGTCGAGGAACTTCTGCATGTGACCGGCATCGCGAAAGGTGAAGCCCCAGGCGAGGATCGCGAAGTCCTTCACCCAGTTGGCGTACCAGTCGAGCACGTCGCCATAGATGTGCACCGAGCCCTGCATCATCTGCTCGATCACCTGCATGTCGTTGCCGAGCTGTTCGCCCTGGATGAAGTTCACCTTCAGCTTGCCCGCCGCCTTGTCGTTCACGCAGGCGGTGAAGCGCGCGTTCTGGCGATCGAGAATCGAGCCGAGCGCATCGGAGCCGCCCAGCGTCAGCACGGTTTGTGCGTGGGCGCCAGCCGCAAGGGACAGCGCGGTTGCAAGCAGGACCGGTCGAACATGAGTCGCGAACATGAAGCCTCCTCGTATTGTCGCGTTCAGGAACAGCGAACGCCGTTGCGTGAAGCCTGGACAGGCGGGTCAGGTGGACTGCTGCGAGGCCGAAGCCGGCGCCGCGTCGAAATAGCGGCTCTTGAGCGCGGTCTGGTTCTCGTAGATCGATCCCTGGCGTGCGGCGGGTGGCATCGGCATGCGGATCGGGCAGTCGACCACGCGCGGAACGACCGTGGGCGAACCAAGAAGCTGGCGCGCGCTGAAATCGGCCCAGTCGGGAATGCCGAGCAAGGGGAAGGCGTCGGCCGCCGCGAACTCGTAGAGCAGCAGGTTGCGCGAGTGCGGCGACCGATTCTGCGCCGATCCGTGCACCGCGCGCACGTGGTGGAACGAGCACGCACCCGCCGGCGCCAGCAGCGGCGTCGCCGAGCCGTAGTCCAGGCCATCGCGCGCCGGGTCCATCGCGCCGCAAAAGAGCCCGTCGGGGCCGTGGTGATCGTAGGTCGGACCCCGGTGGCTGCCCGGCAAGACCATGAGCGGACCGTTCTGTTCGGTGGCGTCGTCGAGCAGCACGCCAACCGCGAGCATGTCGTCGTTGGTGTGCGGATAGAAGGCCCAGTCCTGGTGCCACTCCACCGCAGAGCCGCCCTCGGGCGCCTTGAGGTTGAGCTTGGAGCCGTGCAGCCTCACTCCGCTGGGGCCGAGCAGAGCGGACAGCACCGCCAACAGGCGCTCCGAGCGCATGAACTCGGCGAACACCGGGTGCACGACGTGCGGCTTCTTGATCCGGCGCACGCGCGGGCGTTGCGGACTGTGCGTGGGCTCGAGGTCGTAGACGTCGTCGTGCGCGGTGACCCCCCTGGCCGCCTCGATCAGGTCGGCGAGCACCTGCTTCATGCGCATGCGCGTGAGATCGTCGAGCAACCCCTCGACCACGACGAAGCCGTCGCGGTGATACCGCGCCACGTCGCGCACACTGAAGTCTGCCATCTGCAATTCCTTCGTCGGATGCGTTGCGCCAGGACGATGGTAGCGCTAACATCGATGTTCGCGGATGATCGCGAAGCTGTCAAGCGTCGCATTCGTCAAAACAGAACCCCACGATGGCCGCCGACCCGCCGACCCGCAAGCGCATCGCCGAGACCAGGAGCGTGCGCATGGTCGACGTCGCGCGCGCGGCCGGCGTGTCGTCGATCACCGTGTCACGCGCGCTCAACAGCCCGGACAAGCTCTCGCCGGCGACGCTGCGCAAGGTGCGCACGGCGATCGATCGGCTGCGCTACGTGCCCAACCTGACCGCTGGAAGCCTGGCGTCGAACCGCTCGCACACGATCGCGGTGATCGTTCCGACGATCAGCAATTCGATCTTCTCCGAAACCATCGACGGACTCGCACGTGCGCTCGCGCCACATGGCTACCAGTTGCTGCTCGGGCAAACGCAGTACCGACTCGAGGAGGAGGCAGCGCTCGTGCAAGCCTTTCTCGGCCGACGCGTCGACGGTCTGGTGCTCACCGGGGTGCGCCACGCGCGCGGCGTGCGCAGCAGCGTGATGCGTGCGGCAACGCCGGTGGTCGAAACCTGGGATCTGCGCGATCGGCCGATCAACATGCTGGCGGGTTTCTCCAATGTCGCGGCGGGGCGCACCGCAGCCCGATACCTGCTCGACAGGGGTTATCGATCGCTGGCGTTCATCGGCGGCGAGGACGACCGCTCGGCCAAGCGCCTGCAGGGATTTCGCGACCAAGCACTGGCCGGCGGCGCGGGCGCCGTCGCCACCGCGCTGCTTCCCTCGGCGTCCAACCCGGCCGAAGCCGGACAGGCGCTGTCGCGGATCTTCGCCAGCGGCAGGCCGCGCGCGATCTTCTGCAGCAACGACATGCTGGCGGCGGGCGTGCTGTTCGAATGCGCGCGGCTGCGAATCGGCGTGCCCGGCGAGCTCGCGATCATGGGCTTTGCCGACCTGCCGATCGCCGCCAGCGTCGAGCCCCGTCTCACGTCGATCCAGGTCCGGGCCACCGGCATGGGGATGCTGGCGGGACAGATGCTGCTCGGCGAGCTGCGCGGCGAACCCCCGCGCGAGCGCGTGGTCGACCTTGGCTACGCGGTGGTCGAACGCGCCAGCACCTAGGCGGCTGCGCCTGGCGATTGCCGCCGACAGCCTGGCCAGCCAGATCGAGACCTTGCAGATCACGCAGTGGCCCCTGCAGGCCGGACGGGTCACCTCTCTGGAAACCAAGCAGGCGCGCACCACCGCCGAACAGACACGCGCCGGGACCCCGGCGTTACCGGTTACAGACCTCCGTCGAGCAGGCCCGTCATCCGCTCGCGGTGCCGACCGGCCAGCCGCCGTCGGCCTTGTCGACGGTGCTCGCCGCATCCGCTCCGGCGCCGCGGGCGGCCGCCGATCTCGCATTGAGCATTCCGGCCGAGAAGTTTCGTCAGCGGCACGACGTGCGGGCTGCCGAATTCCAGGTGATGGCCGGCGTGTCGATGCCGGCATGTCGATGGCGGTGTTCGATGGCGGTGTTCGATGGCGGTGTCCTGCGAGCGCAGGTGCGTGCGCGGCAGGCCGAGCGCGTTGACGTCGTGCAGCTTGCCGTCGCTGATGTGAATGAACGTGGGGATGCTGACGCGCAGATCGAACAAGGTGTGCGCCTTGATGGCCGCCTTGGTCCATCGGAATGGCGCCCTCTCGAACAGACTCAGAGACAGATCGATGGTGGTGCAGTCCAGCGCATAGACCGTATTGGTCAACTCCACCGCCAGGGGTTCGTCGGCGTAGAGCTTGCGGGCCTTGCCGATCAGCAGTGCGGCCGGATCGGTCCATATACGCCAGTCGCGCGACTCGTTGGCGTCGGCCAGCGTCGAGCACCTGACCGCGAACCGAAAACCCATCGCGTAGACCTTGGTCGCATTCGCCGACGGGCTGGCCTCGATGTCGCGCAAGGATTCGTGCCCGAGCAAAGCGAAGAATGCAGGGGCGCCTCCTCCAGAATTGTTCCGCTTTCCGACATCCGCAATCCATCCTTAAGGATCATTTCCCGTTCGTACGTCGACCGGTATCGTCTGGTGCATGCAAACTGAACCTACCCTCGGCGCCGACCTCGGGACGACGCCCTCTGGAGCTTCCGAGTACATGCACAGCGTCGACGCGTTGGGGAAATCCTGCAAGACGCAAGCGCTGGCTGAACTCGCTTACGGCCCCGATCCGGTACAGCGCCTCGATGTGTATGTTCCGCAACAACGAGCAGTCGACTGGCGGCCGTTGCCGGTGCTCGTGTTCTTTCACGGAGGCGCATGGATACGCGGCGATCGTTCATGGCTCAAGTTCATGGCGCCCGCTGTAACGTCGATGCCCGCAATCTTCGTTGCCGGCACTTACAGACACGCACCGGCGGCACGATGGCCGGCGCAATACTGCGACGTCCGCGATGCGATCCGGCAGGTCCACGAACGCATCTCGGAGTTCGGCGGCGATCCAGCGCGGATCGTCGTCGGAGGCCATTCGGCTGGAGGACATCTGGCCACGCTGGCGATCCTCCGCGGCGAGATCCCACCGATGCGCGCGTGCTTTCCGGTCAGCAGTTCATTCGACTTGCGTTACGGCGATGTGTCGCCCGACAGCGAGGAGGGACGCGTGTACCGGTTTCTGCTCGCCGAACGCTCGCAGGATGCCGACGCCAGCCCGATCCTGTTCGCGCAGGGTAATCGCGTACCGTTTCATCTTTCTTGGGGCTCGGCAGATCTGGCGCGGATCATACGCACGAGCGAGGCCATGACCACGGCGCTGCGTGATGACGGGTGCGCGGTGACGACTGCAATCGTGTCGGGTGCGGGGCACTTCGAAACGCATCTGCAACTGGCCGATCCGGAAAACCCTTGGTACGCCTGCCTGCGCAGTGCGTTCGACGGAGACCTCTGACTCGTCCCAAGCGATAAACTCGGTCAGCCCGACTGGTTGGCGTAGTGATGCCGACAGTCGCAAGGCGAATTCGCATGCATCACCCCTTCGCAGCCGTCTCGCTCAATTCGCTCAGTCTGTTGTTCTTGCCCTGAGGTCCCGAATGCCGCGCACTACGTTGGCGGTCGAAACCGTCGCCGAGGCAATTCTCGAAATCCTGCGTGTCCGCGGGGTCGACTATGTGTTTGGTAATTCATCGACCTCGGTGATCGACGCGTTCGCCAAATCCTCTGCCTCGCAGGGTATGACCGCTCCGCGACCAGTCATGACGCCCCATGAGCAGGTCGCGGTCGCGATGGCGCACGGAGCCTACATCGCCACCGGACGTGTGCAGGCGGTGTTCGTCTACTCAACAGTCGGCACCGCCAACGCGTTGAGCGCGATCATCAATGCTTCGCGAGCACGCGTGCCGATCCTCGTCTTCAGCACCCGCACCGCCGTCTCCGACAATTGCGCCGTACGCGGCGCACGCGACACGCATGTGCATTGGTCACAGGAGAGCTTCGACCAGGGCGCAATGGTGCGCGAGTTCGTCAAGTGGGACTATGAACTGCGTACCCCGGACCAGATCGAGGAAATCGTCGACCGTGCGATCGAAGTTGCGCTTGCCGACCCGCCCGGACCGGTATACCTCTCCTTGCCGCGTGACTTGCTCGCGCTTCCGATGTCCGGGATTTCGCTGGACATTCCTTCGCGTCGGATGGTCGCGAGCCGACGCTTCCCGGACCCGCAGGCGATCGAAGCCGCGGCTGATATTCTCTCTGCGGCACGCAAGCCGCTCGTCGTCACCGCCGAACTCGGGCGCGATCCGTCAGCCGTGGCCGCGCTGGTCGAATTGTGCGATGCCGCCGCACTGCCGGTGCTCGAAGCGAGCCCGCTGTATGCGAACTTCCCGGCTGCGCACCCCTGCCACGCCGGCTACGTATTTGGCACGCAGGTCTATCCGGGCCTTGCCGATGCCGACGCAATCCTGGTGATCGACTGCGACGTACCGTGGCTTCCGTCCAGGACTTCGATCGCCGAAGCCGCGCAAATCATCCAACTCGGTGTCGAACCGTTCTATACGGCTTACCCGACGCGCAGTTTCCGCTGCGACTTGCCGTTGGTGGCCGACCCACAGGTTGCGCTACCGTTACTGGCAGCCGCGCTGCGGCGTCGTATCCCGGCGAGGGACGTCGAGGCGCGTCTGAAGCAACGGCGCCTCAGTCATGCCGAGTTGCGCACACAGTGGTCGAGCGCATCCGAATCGGAGCGCACGCGTCCATCGATCGGCTTCCAGTGGGCCTCACGCTGCGTTTCCGAGCTGGCCGATGACCGAACCATCGTAGTCAACGAGTATCCGCTCGACTTGCGGCACGCCCCTCCACGAGGTGCCGGCTCGTATTTCGGCGCATCGCATGCGGGCGGCCTGGGCTGGGGCTTCGGCGCTGCGCTCGGCGCCAAGCTCGTATGCCCTGATCACACCGTGATCGCCACGCTGGGCGACGGCTCGTATTTCTTCGCCGTCCCATCGGCGTGCCATCAGGTCGCGATGGCGCAGAATCTTCCTTTGTTGGTCGTCGTGTTCAACAATGGCGGCTGGGACGAGGTTGCCAAGAGCACGCTGAGTGCGCATCCGAACGGCTGGGCCGCTACGACCAAGCACATCCCTATGGTGCGCTTCGATCCGTCGCCACGCTTCGAGAGAATAGTCGAGGCCTTCGAAGGCTACGGCGAGCGAGTCGAAGTTCCAGCGGAGCTGCCCGACGCGCTCCGGCGAGCGCTAAAGGTGGTACGCGAGCAGGGCAAACAAGCGCTGGTCAATATCGTATGCCAGCGTTGAATCGTATATTCCGGCGCTGAACTGCAGCGAACCGGCCTGGCAAGGAACGTTCGTCATGGAATCCGTTTTCGAGATTGAACGAAAGATCCGCGCAATCCTCGAGCGCCAGCGCGAAGCGTTTCGTACCGACGGCTTCCCCAGCGCCGCTTTGCGCATCGACCGGCTCGATCGACTGGTTGCGATGTTGCTTGCGCATGAGCACGAGATCGTCGAGTCGCTCTCAGCGGACTTCGGTGGACGCTCGCGGTTCTCGACCCGAATGGGCGACATCGTCGGGGGTGTAAACGCGATTCGCTACAACCGAGAAAATGTCGAAACCTGGATGCTGCCAACCCCTGTGCCAATGCCGCCGGCCATGGAGCAAGCTGGCGCGCGCGCTGAAGTGCGCTATCAGCCGCTCGGTGTGATCGGCGCCATCGTTCCATGGAATGGCCCGGTACTGATGTCGTGCCTGGCCGCTGCTGGCGCCTTCGTCGCAGGCAACCGGTTGATGTTGAAGCCAGCCGAAATGACGCCGCGCACTTCGGCGTTGATCGCGCGCATGTTTTCGGCGCATTTCGACGAAACCGAGGCGGCGGTCATCGAAGGTGGTCCGGACGTTGCAGTCGGATTCACTCGCCAGCCATTCGACCACTTGTTGTTCACCGGGTCGAATACGATCGCCCGAGAAGTGATGAAGGCGGCTGCCGCGAACCTCGTCCCGATCACGCTAGAGCTAGGCGGGAAGAATCCCGTAATCGTCGGCCGTACCGCAGATCTG
>JAHDXY010000127.1 GCA_023384005.1 Burkholderiaceae bacterium
GGCTGTACTTCGGCGCGTGCTCGGCGCAGTACTCGATCGTGTCGCCCACCAGCCTGATCGACGGTTCGACCGGGTAGACCCACGTGCCGCGGCCGACGAACTCCTTGAGGATGTCGTTTTGCGCCGTGCCACGCAGCTTGCCGAGGTCGTAACCGCGCTTCTCGGCCATCGCGAGGTACATCGCGATCAGGATCGCCGCGGCGCCGTTGATCGTGAGCGACACGGTGATCGCCTCGAGATCGACTCCGTCGAAGGCGATCTCGAAGTCGCGCAAGGTGTCGATCGCCATTCCTACGCGACCGACCTCGCCGTGGGCGAGCGGATCGTCCGAGTCGAGCCCGCACTGAGTGGGCAGGTCGAAGGCGACGTTCAGGCCGGTCTGCCCGTTCTCGATCAGGTACTTGAAACGCGCGTTGGTGTCGGCGGCGTTCGAGAATCCCGTGTACTGGCGCATCGTCCAGGGACGCTTGCGGTACATCAGCGGATGGATTCCTCGCGTGAAGGGGAACTCGCCCGGCATGCCGAGCATGGCGAGCCCCCCGCTCGCCTGGACATCGTCGGCCGTGTACAGCGGCTTGATCTCGATGCCGGATTCGTTTCGCACGGTGCGCCCCGTGCCCTGCAGCGCCTGGTCGTCTCGTTTCATTTCGTGTTCGCCTCTATGAATCGGCAGATGTCGTCGAGCCGCGTTCCGCTCTGGAATACGCCTCGAAACCCGAGTTCGCGAAGTGCGTCGTGGTCGTGCGTGGGAAGGTTTCCGCCGATGATCCAGAGCCGCTCGCCAAGGCCGGCCTGCTCGAGCATCGGCTTGAGACGCGTGCAGAACTGCAGGTGCGACCCTGCCATGCTCGACAGCGCGATCACGTCTGCGTCCGCCTTGCGCGCGGCCTCGACCACCTGCTCCGGGGTCTGCCGCAACCCGGTGTAGGTCACTTCGAACCCGGCGGCCATCATCGCGCGCGCCACCACTTTCGCGCCCTGATCGTGTCCGTCGAGCCCCGGCTTGGCCAGCACCACCCTGATTTTCCGCTCTGCGCTCACCACGTTCTCCCTTCGGTATCGATGCTCATGCGCACACCTCCTTGGCGATGATCAGCTTGAGGATTTCACTTGTACCACCCCCGATCAGCGTGAAGCGCACGTCGCGCAGGTAACGCTGTACCGGATACTCCATCGCGAAGCCGTACGACGCGAAGACCCGCGCCGCCTGGTCGCAGATCGTCGCCCCCGCCTCGGTGGCGAAGAGCTTGGCCATCGCCGCCTCCTTGTGGTGCGCGCGCCCGGCGCCGTGCAGCCACGCCGCGTAGCGAACCATCTGCGTCGCGGCTTCGAGTTCGGTGGCCATCTCGGCGAGCTTGAACTGGATCGCCTGGAACCGGTCGATCGCCTTGCCGAACTGCTTTCGCTGCGCCGCGTATTCGATCGACGCCGCGAGCGCGCCGCGCGCCGCGCCAAGCGCCATCGCGCCGGTGATGATCCTGATCTCGGCCAGCGTCTTGCGAAGGTGCGCCTCGCCGTCGCCTTCTTCGCGCGAGAGCCGGTGGCTGTCCGGTACGAAGCACTCGTCGAACGAGAGCTCCGACGTGGGCAGCGCGCGCACGCCCATCTTGTGGATCGCGCGACCCGGAACGACACCGGGGAAATCCTTCTCGACCAGGAAGATCGTCAGCTTTCGCTCCTCGCCCGCGCGCGCGAACACGGTGAAGAAGTCCGCCACCGGCGCCGCCGTCACCCAGGTCTTGCGTCCCGAGATCCGGTAGCCTCCGTCGACCTTGCGCGCGAGCGTCGAGATGCTCCCCAGGTCCGAACCGGCATCGGGCTCGGTCATGCAGATCGCGCCGATCCGCTCGCCGCGCAGCGCCGGCTTGAACAGGCGTTCGACGATGTCCTCGTTGCCCAGCATCTGCAGGAACTTCGTTCCCATCAGCGCTTGCATCGCCGCCGCGCCCGCGAGCGACATCGACCCCCGGGCGATCTCCTCGAGCGCGATCGCGAACTCGGCGAGCTGCATGCCGCTGCCGCCGACTTCCTCCGGATAGCGCATCCCGAACAGGCCGAGTTCGCCGAGTTCGCCGATCAGCGCGCGCGGATACTCGCCCGATTCGTCCAGCGACTCGGCCTGCGGCGCGATCCGCTCGTCGCAAAACCGCGCGAAAGCGTCGCGCACCGCGCGCTGTTGTTCGTTCAGTTCGTAGTCCATCGCTCGCCTACTCGTCGCCGCCCGAAGCCCCGGGCGAATACCCGTAGCTCTCGCGCGCACCTGCCGTCGAGATCACCCCGTCGCGCACCTCGCGCGCGAGCGTCGCGCGGTCGCGCTTGGCCGGATCGCCGTATCCGCCGCCGCCTCCGGCCTGCTGGTGGTAGAGCGTCCCGCGCGGCACGCCGGTGATCAGGTCCTTGTTCTTCGGAACCACCACGCTGCCGTCCGGATAGGTCAGGCGAATGAAGTTGAGCGTCCCCTCGCCGCCGCCGAACAGGCCGAACGCCGGCTCGAAGTCGCCGTCGCCGAAGGTCACGAGCTGCGTGTCCTGCGAGCCGATTTCGAACATCGTCTCGACGCCGAGGCCTCCGCGCCATTGCCCCGCGCCTGCCGAATCGGCGAGGTACTCGTGGCGAATCAGGCGGTGCGGGGTCTGCTGCTCGAACATCTCGTAGTCCTGGTCGAGAACCCCCCCGGACGCATCGATCATGCCGATGTGGTCGTACCCGTCGGTGCCGAGCATCGCGCCCGAGCCGCCCTTGAGGCCCATGAACCCGATGTCGACGTAGGTGTCGCCGTTGGCCGGATCGGTGCCGGTGGTGAGCGAGCAAAGCAGGTTGTTCCAGCCCGCCGTGACACGGTCGGGCATCGCCGGCGCGAGCGCGCGGATGATCGCGTCGGCGTTGGGCGGGCAGAGATGGTTGCCGAAGGTCGTCGCCTTCGGGTACGAGGCGTTGAGGATCGTCCCTTGCGGAATCACGATCTCGATCGGCTGGATCATGCCTTCGTTGTGCGGGATGTCGGGATTGACCATCTGCAGCAGGGTGAGGATCGTGGCCGAGGCCGAAGAGGTGAAAGTGCCGTTGACGAAGCCGTTGGTCTGGGGGTCGGTGCGCGAGTAATCGAAGCGGATCGAGTCGTCGCGCACTTCGATGTCGACGCGGATCGTGAACCGGCTGCCGACGTGGCGGCCGTCGTAGTAGACCTCGCCCTCGCCGCTGTAGTGCCCGTTCGGGATGCGACCGATCTCGGCCTGCATCATCCGGCGAGTCGCGTCGAACAGCGCGAGCTTGTGCGACTCGAAGCTCTCGAGGCCGTACTTGCGAAGCAGCTCGAGTAGCCTGCGCTCGCCCACCGTGCACGCGCCGATCTCGGCCTTCATGTCGTGCTGGACGATGTCCAGCCGGATGTTGGCGAAGATCAGGTTCCAGACGTCCTTGCGCAGTTTGCCCTTCTCGTAGACCTTGACCGGCGGAATCCGCAGCGCCTCCTGCCAGACTTCGACCGCGTTCGGGTTGTAGCCGCCGCGCACGTTTCCGCCGATGTCGGCCTGGTGGCCCTTGACGGCCGTCCAGGCGACGAGCTTGCCCTCCAGAAAGACCGGCTTGAACACCGCGACGTCGTTGTTCTGGTTGCCGAGCGAGAACACGTCGTTGTGGAAGATAACGTCGCCCGGATGCAGGTCGTCGCCGAAGTACTCGAGAAGGTACTTGCACACCGGGGCGAGCGAGAACGCGAGGATCGGGAGGTTCTCCGTCTGCTCGAGCATGTTGCCGTGGGCGTCGTACAGCCCGGTGACGTAGTCCTTCGCTTCGCACAGGATCGGCGAGCGCGTCGTCTTCTCCATCGAGATGCTCATCTCGTCGGTGATCGACTTGAAGCTGCGCGCGTAGACGGACAGCAGGATCTGGTCGATTTCGTGGCTCATGCCAATGCCTCCTCGCCCCGAAGGCACGCGGCCACGAGGTCTGTTCTTCCCTTGCGATAGATAGCGAACGACCCGAGCGCGTCGACGGTGCAGTCGAAGGACTCGGTGACGACGATCGTGGTGGTCTGCTGCTCGATGATCGCGGGTCCTGGAACCCGGTTGCCGAAGCGCAGCGCGTGGCCGTCGTAGACGGTGACGTCGACGAACTGCCGCGACCCCGGCATGTACGCGCTGCGCGTGCTCTTCTTCGCGGCCGACGGGTCGGCGCCGGCGTAGGCGTCCTTGCGGTACTTGGGTTTGGAAACGCGCCCGATCGACTGCACGCGCACGTTGATGACCTCCACCGGCGAGCCTTCCTGCTCGAGCGAGTACCCGTAGAGGCGGTTGTGCTCGGCGTGGAACCCCGAGGCGATCGCCGCCGCGTCGCGCGCGAGCAGGTCGGCGCGCGGCACCGTGTACGACACCTCGTGGTACTGCTTCACGTAACGGCAGTCGAAGCTGATGCGGTGCTCGCGGCGTTCTCCCGAGATGCGCTCGGCGTCGAGCTGGCGGTCGCCCTCGGCGATCATCGCGTCGACCATCTCGCCGAGCGCGGTCCAGTCGAGCGTTTCGAGCCGCGACACGAAGGTGCGCACGAAGTCGTGCTTGAGATCGGTCATCAGCATGCCGAACGCGCACAGCACGGAAGACTCGCGCGGCACGAGCTGCATCGGCATCTCAAGCTCCTCGCTGATCAGGCAGGAGTGGATCGGCCCCGCGCCGCCGCCGGTCACCAGCGCGAATTCGCGCGGATCGAAACCGCGCTTGATCGTCACCTCGCGGATCGCCTGCGCCATGTTGTTGCACGCCACGCGGTACATGCCGGCCGCGGCGTCCTCCACCGACAGTCCCATCGGCCCGGCGATGTGACGCGCGACCGCGTCGCGCGCCGCGCGCGCGTCGAGCTGCATCTTTCCTCCGGCGAAGAACCCGGGCTCAAGATACCCGAGCACGACGTTCGCGTCGGTGGTGGTCGGCAGTTCTCCACCCTTGCCGTAGCAGGCAGGGCCCGGATCGGCGCCCGCGCTCTGCGGGCCGACCCTGAGCAGGCCGCCCGAGTCGATCCAGCCGATCGACCCGCCGCCTGCGCCGATCGTGTGGATGTCGAGCATCGGCAGCGCGATCTTGTGCCTGGCGATCTCGCCGTCGTTCACCAGCAGCGGCGCGCCGACAGCGACCGAAGCCTCGAAGCTCGTTCCGCCCATGTCGGTGGTGATGCAGCGATCGCGCTCGTGCGCCGCGGCGTAGAACAGCCCCGCCCCGGGCCCGCCCGCTGGCCCGGAGAGCAGCGTGAGCGCGGCCTTCTTGCGCGCGAGCTCCGGGGCGATCACGCCGCCGTTGCTCTGCATGATCAGCAGCAGCCCGGTGAAGCCGGTGCCGTGCAGCCGCCCGACGAGCTGGTCGAGGTAGTGGTTGAGCTTCGGGCCGACGTACGAGTTCAGCGCCGTCGTGCTCACCCGCTCGTAGAAGCGGATCGAGGGCAGCAGCTCCGACGACACGCTCAGGTACGCGTCAGGCAGCAGCTCCTTGACCAGCCGCGCAGCCTCGGCCTCGTGCGCCTCGTTGGCGAAGGAGTTCATGAAGCAGATCGAAACCGCCTGCACGCCTTCGGTACGAAAGAGCTCGATCGCTGCGCGCACCGCCGCCGTGTCGAGCGGCTGCACTTCGCGCCCGCCGCGGTCGAGCCGTCCGGGGACGCCCACGCGCAGGTAGCGCGGCACGAGCGGGGTGACGTTCGTGAATCGGTTGTTGTACTGCTCCTCGCGGATGCCGCGACGCATCTCGAGCGCGTCGCGCACGCCCTCGGTCGTGATCAGCGCCGACTTCGCGCCGGTGTGGGTGAGCGTGGCGTTCGTGGTCACGGTGGTTCCGTGCACGATCGTGTCGATCGTCGGCGCGAACTGCGCCAGCGTCTGCGCGGGCTCCTGCGCGGCCGCGATCAGCTCGAGCCCCTCGACCACGGCGATCGACGGATCGCGCGGCGTGGACAGCGTCTTGAAGATCGCCGGTTCGGCTCCGTCGCGCGTGACGACGAAGTCGGTGAACGTGCCCCCGACGTCGATTCCGATTTTCAATGCCATTTACCGTTCTCCATTGCGCTGCTGCGTTGCGCGCCTGCGCCCTCGCCGCGGGCCGCGAGCGCCGTCGACTCCGAAGCGGATTCGACGACGATTCGACGCACTTCTTCCTTTCTGACCTTGCCCAGCGCCGTGCGTGGCAAGGCGTCGACGAACACCACGCGCCTGGGATGCTTGTAGCGCGCGATCCGATCGCGCAACGACTCGCGCACGCCTGCCTCGTCGAGCGTACTGCCTGCACGCCTGACCACCACCGCGACCACGATCTCCCCCCAGCGCTCGTCGGGTTGGCCGACGACCGCCGCCTCGCACACGTCGGGATGCTCGACGAGCAGGTTCTCGATCTCGGCCGGATAGACGTTCTCGCCGCCACTGATCACGACGTCCTTGAGTCGCCCGGTCACGTGCAGGAAACCCTCGGCGTCGAAGTACCCGGCGTCGCCCGAGTGGTACCAGCCCTCGCGCAGCGCCTGCGCGCTCGACTCGGGCATTCCCCAGTAGCCGCTCATCACGTTCGGCCCGCGCACCAGGATCTCGCCGATCTCGCCGCGGGCGCATTCGGCTCCGTCGGCGGCGGCGACGCGGACCTCGCAGTGCACGGCCGCCTTTCCGGCCGATCCTGGCAGGCGCATCGCGTCCTCGGTCGGCAGGTAGGTGGCGATCGGACAGGTCTCGGTCGAGCCGTAGATCTGCACCAGCGCCACGCGCTTCGCGTGTACCGCGTTGCTCACCCGCTCCGGGATCAGCGTCGAACCGGTGGCGATCATCCGCAGGCGGCTCCAGTCCTCGGTCTGCCAGCGTTCGCTGGTCATCATCATGTCCAGCTGCGCCGGAACCAGGCAGGTCAGCGTGACCGCCTCGTCGCGAATCGCGTCGAATGCGGCGTTCGGATCGAACTTCGGGTGCAGCACGACGCATGCACCTGCGTGCAGCGCCGGCAAGGTCTGGTTGTTCAGCCCGCCGACGTGAAACAGCGGCAGCGAGGTGAGCACGACGTCAGTGGCACGCAGCGCGTGCATGTGGGTGCTGTTGATCGCGTTGAACAGCAGTGCCTCGTGGCTGAGCACGACGCCCTTGGGTCGTCCGGTCGATCCCGAGGTATAGCAAAGCAGAAGAGGATCGCGATCGCCGGCGCCGGTCGCGGGCAGCGCGTCGTTGGCGTATGAACCGAGCCACTCGCAGTGGGGATCACACACCAGCGTGACCGCGGCGCTCCAATCGATCGCCGCTGCCTCGCGTTCGAACGCGGGATCGAGCACCAGCACGCTGGGCGTGCAGTCCTGCAGCGTCATCGTGTGTTCGGGCGCCGCGAGCCGCCAGTTCATCGGGACGAACACCGCGCCCAGGCGCGCGCAGGCGAAAAGCAGCGCGAGCAGCGCAGGCGAATTGAGTCCGAGGTAGGCGACGCGATCGCCGCGTCCGACGCCGGCCGCGCTCAGCGCGGCCGCGGCGCCGCGCGCGCGCGACGCGAGACTCGGATACGTGATCGTGTCGTGATCGAAACGCAATGCGGCGGCCTGCGGCGTGAGCCGCGCCCAACCTTCGATCCAGTCCGCTACATTCATGGCCAATTCCGTCGCTCGAATCAATCGCGTTGGCCGTCCCCTGAATCCGCCCACCCGCGGTCTTCGCCGCGTGGCGCGTGCGCCGCGTGGCGCGTCAAGCGTCCGCCACCTCCAGCACGACCGCCATCGAGCTGTCGCCCGCCGCACAGCCGGTGAAAAGCCCGCAGCCTCCGCCGCGAAGCACGAGTTCCTCGATCAGCTCGATGATCGCGCGCGTGCCCATCGGCGCCTGCGGATGCCCCCAGACCAGCGAGCAGCCGAAGTTGTTCATCATCTCGAGCTTCGCCCCGGTTTCGCGCGCGAAGTAGATGTCGTTGACGGCGAAGGGGTTGTGCGTCTTGATCGCGTCGAGCTGGGCGATCGACTTGCCGGCCTGTTCGAGCGCGCGGCGAGCAGCGGGCACCGTCGCGGTGGGCATTTGCGCGAGCGCCGCGCGCGCCTGGCCGAAACCGAGGAGCCGCACGACGATCTTCGGGTCGGCGGACAGTTCGCGCGCTCGTGCGGGCGACGCGACGAGGATCGCCGCGTTTCCGTCGGCCGGGTGGGTCTGCCCGCCGAAGGTGACCGATCCTCCGTCCATCACCGGGCGCAGCTTGGCCAGCCCCTCGGGCGTAGAGGTCGACACGCCCTCGTCGCCCTCGAGCGTGGCGACCGTGCGCCGAAACGCCGCGTCGGGGACCTCGAAGGGCAGGGTCATGAAGCGGCGCAGGAAAGCGCGATCATCGGCCAGCGCGTCGCGGTACTGCGCCTCGCGGCGCAACACCACCTCGTGCTGCTCGGCACTCGAGATTCCGTGCGCGCGCGCGACGTTCTCGGCGGTTTGCAGCATCGAGTGCGGTCCCAGCGGATCGCAGCCGAAGTTGTCCATCACCCAGTTCTCCGCGGCGCCGGTGCCGCCCGGGCCTTTGGGATTCGGGTAGTACAGGTGCGGTCCGTTCGAGGTTCGATCGCAGGTGAGCGCCAGCGCGGTCGACGCGAGCCCGGACTCGATCTCCTGTGCCGCGGCGAGCAGCACGCGCGCGCCGGTGGCGCAAGCCTGCATCAGCGTCGGCCCCGCGAGGTGTCCGATGCCCGCCATTCCGGCAAGCCAGGGAAGTCCGTAGAACGCGTGCTTCTGCGGCACCGACAAGCCGAGCACGCCGTGATCGAGCATCTCGGGAGCGATCTTGCGTCGCGCCAGCTCCGCGCGCGCGACGCGGGCCGCGAACTCGACGCTGTTCAGGTGCGAGAGCGCGCCCTGCCAGCGGGCGAACGGGGTGCTCCAGTACGCACCGTAGGGGATCTGTGCCGAATAGCTCATTCTTTCTCTCTCAGTCCAGTGCGACGACCGCGCGCCCGGTCTGCAGTCGCTCGCCCTTCTGGTTCACGGCGGCGAGTTCGATTTCTACGCGTCGTTCGCCCGCTTCCTCGCGCTTGTCGCTGATCGTGCCGGTGCAGCTCACCGTGTCGCCAAGCATCGCGATCGCGGCAAAGCGCACCGAGAGCGAGCGGATCGCGCGCAGTTCGACCCAGCCGGTCAATGCCTGGCCGAGGAATCCCATCGTCAGCATCCCGTGCGCGATCACCCCGGGCAGCCCGGCGGCGCGCGCCTGCGCCGCGTCGACGTGGATCGGGTTGTCGTCCGCACCCGCGTGCGCGTATCTGGAGAGCTGTTCCTGGGTGAAGGCAGCCTTCTCGAGCGCCGGAATCGGGTCGCCCACCTGCAATTGATCGAAGCGCGGCATCACGCGTTCTCCTGCACGTTGCGAACCACGACCGTCGTGCGCAACGTGACGACCGTCTCGTCGCGCTGGTTGCGAAGGTCGAACTCGGATACCAGGAAGGTGAGCGCGCCCCCCTTCTTGTCGTACTGCTCGGCGACACGCTGGCGGCCCGTGATCACGTCACCCGCGAGGATCGGCGCCGCGTACTCGAAAGCCTGCTCGGCGTGCATCGCACGGGTCTTGGGAACCCCCAGCTCGTCGAGCACCATGAACGACTGGTTCGCCTTCATCACGACCGCGAACCCGAAGGTGGGCGGCGCCGGTATGCCGGCGAAACCGCGCGCGCGTGCCAGCGCCTCGTCGCGGTAGACAGGGTCCGGATCGCCGATCGCGTCGGCGAAGGCGGCGATCCATTCCCGGTCGACCGGGACGCTGAAAGGGGGATAGTTCTTCCCGACGATGTTCTGCATCTTCTTCTCCGCCGTGATCAGGCGTTGATCGCCCGCTTTGCCATGAATCCCGCGCTCTCGCGGAAGTAGTGCTTGGCCTCGCCGAGGATCGCGCGAATCGCGTCGGCCGCCGCGTCGGCCCGCCCGGCTTCCAGCGCCTCGAGCAGCTGGTGCATGCCGCGCAGAACGACCGCGCGCACGGTCTCGGTGCCCAGCGTCGTGGTCCTGAGATATCGCACGTGCGCGTCGTAGAGCTCGATCGCGCGCACCAGCCGGCGGTTGGGCACCAGTTCGAGCCAGGCATCGCGAAACCGGGCATTGGCGGCCACGAAGGCTGCGTCATCGCGCGCGCGCTGCGACTGCTCGGCCTCGGACAGCGCCTTGCGAAGCGCGTGCAGCCCCGCGGACGGCCCCGACTCGACGACCTGCCGGATCGCCGCCGGTTCGAGCAGGAAGCGCACCTCGTAGATCTCGTCCGCGTCGCGCTCGCCGAAGGTGGGCACCGAATACCCCCTGCCCTCCGAATCGACCAGTCCTTCGCTCGCGAGGCGCGCGAGCGCTTCGCGCACTGGCGTGCGCGACACCTCCAGGCGGGTCGCGAGATCGATCTCGGTCAGGCGATCGCCCGCACGCAGCAGGCCTTCACGCAGGTGCTTGCGCAGGGTCTCGTAGACCTGGTCTGCCAGTCCCTGCGGTCTCGCGATCGGCTTGAGCGATGTGGCCATCCTGTCCCTGGCGCCGAAGCGGCATGATGTGAGGATTTTCACCCTGTCCGGGTGATTGGATACGGTGCATTGTATCCCGTACACATCACCAGTCAATAGCCGTTGCGTCGCTTGCTCCGTTGCCCGATGTGCCCCTCCGCCCCGGCGTGGCCTCAGTCGTTCGGCCGAACTCGCGCGCGCGACGCCTTGAGTTTGCCGCGCGCCGTCTTTCGCTCGACCCGGCGAAGCTGCGAGCCGCGCGTCGGCCTGGTCGGCCTGCGCACCAGCGGCGGCCTCGCGACACGATCGACGAGTTCCTGCAGGCGGCGCATCGCATCGTCCCGGTTGCCTTCCTGGCTGCGAAAGCGCTGCGCCTTGAGCACCAGCACGCCTTCGCGCGAGATCCGCTGGTCGCGCAGCGCGAGCAAGCGGCGCTTGACGTCCTCGGGCAGCGAAGACGCCGCGATGTCGAAACGCAGGTGAATCGCGCTGGCGACCTTGTTCACGTTCTGCCCGCCGGCTCCCTGCGAGCGAACCGCGGTGATCTCCACCTCGTTGGGGGCAACTGCGACGGAATGCGGGCGATTGTTCATGGTTGCGGCGCCGCCGTGCGGCGACCGGATCGAAGCGACCGGAACAGGGTATAAGGAAACTGGCACGCGCGCGACGCGATCGACCACTGCGACGGCCGCTGGCTCGGCGAATATTCGCTGTAAGCGGTTGACAGCGAGGCGGCCGCCCCCTTTTAATCACGCTGCGCAGGTGCGCCGGAGCATCGCACGGCCCCAAGTCCCCACCGGAGTATGACGATGCAAGAGAAGTTCAGCGCCCCGATCGAAACGGTCTACGCAGCGCTCACCGACCCGAAATTTCTCGAGGAGCGCTGCCTCGAGTTGGGCGAGATCTCGGCCAGCTGCAAGGTGAAGAAGTCCGCGGGCGGGCACACCGTCACGATGAAGCGCCAGGTGAAACG
This sequence comes from Burkholderiaceae bacterium, assembly GCA_023384005.1. Classification (GTDB taxonomy): domain Bacteria; phylum Pseudomonadota; class Gammaproteobacteria; order Burkholderiales; family Burkholderiaceae_E; genus Quisquiliibacterium. The sequence continues at coordinate 11,420 of JAHDXY010000127.1, forward strand.
CGAGTTGCCCGGATTTCTGTCCAAGCTGTTCAACCCGGTGCAGACCATCGTCATCGAGGAGAAGTGGAGCGACGACGACGACGGCGGCATGCAGGCCAGCTATCGCCTCGAGGTGATCGGGCAACCGGTCGAAGTCAGCGCGACGATCTCGCTGCGCCCCTCGGGCAAGGGCTGCGTCTACGAGATCAGCCACCGGGCCAAGGCGCGGATTCCGCTGATCGGCGGACAGGTCGAGCGCTTCGTGCTCGGCCAGACCGAGGCCGGCTGCAAGGACGAACTCGTCTATACGGCGAAGGCCGTGAAGGCCGACGCGAAGAAAGCGCCGGCGGCGAAGGCACCCGCGGCGAAGGCGCCCGCGGCGAAAAAGGCGTCGACGAAGAAATAGGCGGAAGAGCGCTG
>JAHDXY010000128.1 GCA_023384005.1 Burkholderiaceae bacterium
CGCGGTGATGATCGGCGATAATCTCTCGACCGACGTCGAGGGCGCACGCGCGCTCGGCATCGATGCGATTCATCTCACAGGCGCGCATCGGGCAAGGACGACGCCGTCGCCTCGCGCATCGCCACGAGCGCTCGCGATTCGCTGAAACGCGGCAGGCTTCGAACCGCCACGACTGGAGGAACAGGCAACGATGGACTATCGGACGATCGAATTCTCGGTGGACGAAGGAGTCGCACTTCTGACGCTGAACCGCCCGTCGCGGCGCAACGCGGTCGACTTGCAGATGCGCGGCGAGATCCCCGATGCGATCGCGCGGGTGCGCGCCGACCATTCGATCCGCGTGCTGATCCTCACCGGCGCCGGCGGGCACTTCTGCGCCGGCGGCGATCTGGCCAGCATGCAGGGAGCGATCGCCGACGCTGCCGCGGGGCGCGACCGCCTGCACGCCAACATCGGCTGGGTCGAGGAACTCGTGATGCTCGACCGGCCGGTGATCGCGGCGGTCGACGGGCATGCCGCGGGGGCAGGCTGCAACCTCGCACTGGCGGCAGACTTCATCCTCGCGACGCCGGAGGCGCGCTTCACGCAGTCGTTCCTGCGCGTGGGCCTGGTGCCGGATTTCGCCGGCATGTACCTGCTGCCGCGCATCGTCGGCCTGCAGCGCGCGAAGGAACTGGTCTTTTCCGCGCGCGCGCTGGCCGCCGACGAGGCGATGGAGCTGGGAATCGTCCATTCGATCCACCCCGCCGGGCAACTTCTCGACGCGGCACGGTCGATGGCGAAGGGTTTCTGCCAGGCCGCGCCGGCAGCGCTCGGCCTGGCCAAGCAGTCGCTCAATCGCAGCTTCAACCTGGATCTGCGCACTGCGCTCGAATTCGAGGCCGCCGCGCAGGGGATCTGTTTCAACACCGAATGGCATCGCGAGGCGGTGCGCCGCTTTCTCGCCAAGGAGCCGTCGCAGTTCACCGGGCTGGGCGCGGCGCGCAGGGAGTCCTGAGATGGCGTCAGATTCGTCTTTGGAGCACGGCGGAGCGCTCGCCGGCGTGCGCGTGATCGACATCACCGAAGTCCTGATGGGTCCTTCGGCGACGCAGATGCTTGCCGACCTGGGGGCCGACGTGATCAAGATCGAGCCTCCCGGCGGGGACATGGTGCGCGCGACCGGACCGGGTGGCCGAAGGGGCGCCGGGCCGCTGTTCCTGAACCTCAATCGCAACAAGCGCAGCCTGGTCCTCGACCTGAAGAAACCCGAGGGGAAACGCGCGGTGCTCGAGCTGGCCAAGGCGGCCGACGTGCTGGTCTACAACGTGCGCCCTCAGGCGATGCAACGGCTGGGGCTCGACTACGACACGCTGCGTGCGGTCAACCCGCGCCTGATCTACGTCGGAACCTTCGGTTTCAGCCAGCGCGGGCGCTATGCCGAGTTGCGCGCCTTCGACGATCTGATCCAGGCCGCGGTCGGGATCCCCGAAGCGACTACGAGGGCGGGCGCCGAGGTGCCGCGCTATGTCCCGCTGAACCTCGCAGACCGCGCCACCGGGTTGTACGCCTTCGGCGTGATCTGCGCGGCGCTCTACGCGCGCGAGCGAAGCGGTCAGGGGCAGGCAGTCGCGGTTCCGATGTTCGAAACCATGGCGCAGGTGGTGCTCGGCGATCACCTCTACGGCCACACTTTCGTGCCGGCGCGCGGCGGTTTCGGCTACCCGCGGCTGCTCAGCCCCGAGCGGCGCCCCTACCAGACCAGCGACGGTTTCGCCTGCTGCCTCGTGTACACCGACGCGCAGTGGCTGGACTTCCTGAGCGCCACCGGCGATGCCGACTTGATCAAGACCGATCCCAGGTTCAAGGACGGCGAAAAGCGGATGGAGCACATCCGCGAGCTCTACCAGATCGTTGCCGACAAGCTGCGCGAGCGCACGACCGGCGAATGGAAGGAGTTGCTCGAGCCGCTCGGGATTCCCGTGTTCCCGGTGCACGACTTCGCGTCGCTGCTCGAGGACGAGCACCTGGCCGACATCGGGTTCTTCCAGAATTACGAACACGCGACCGAGGGAACGCTGCGCACGATGTCGGTTCCGAGCGAGTGGAGCGGCTCGCCGCCGCCGCCGCTGCGCGCGCCGCCGCTGCTGGGCCAGCACAGCAGGGAGCTGCTGGGCGAGCTCGGCTATTCTCGCGACGAGATCGAGGCGATGTTCGCGAGCGGGGTGACCGAGGAGCCCGGCGCCGCGGGCGCGGCCGCGGGCGACGACGACCGGTGACAGAGCGGTGGACGAGACACCTACAGGTGAGAGAACGATGGGCGAGACGACAACGCGTGACGCAACGATGGGCGGGACAACGACGCGTGACGCAACGATGAGCAAGCGAGCGATCCGCATCGGTGGCGCGTCGGGGTTCTGGGGCGACAGCTGCCTAGGCGCCCCGCAACTGGTGAAGTCGGGTGAGATCGATTTCCTGGTGTTCGACTACCTTGCCGAGTTGACGATGTCGATCCTGGCCGGTGCGCGCCTGAAGGATCCGAACGCCGGCTACGCGACCGACTTCGTCACGGTCGCGATGCGCTCGGTGCTGGCCGAGGTCGTCGCGAAGAAGATTCGCGTCGTCAGCAACGCCGGCGGCGTCAACCCGCAGGGCTGCGCCAGGGCGCTTGCCGATCTCGCCAAGGAGCTCGGGGTCGAGGTGCGCATCGCAGTCGTCGAGGGAGACGACGTGAGCGCGCTGATGGCGCAGCTGCGCGCCGAGGGCGTCGTCGACATGATCTCGGGCCAGCCGATGCCGGCGCGCTTCGTCAGCGCCAACGCCTATCTCGGCGCGCTGCCGATCGCGTCCGCGCTCGACAGCGGAGCGCAGGTCGTCATCACCGGGCGCTGCGTCGACAGCGCAGTCACGCTCGGCGCGCTGATCCACGCCTACCGCTGGAAGCCGGACGACTTCGATCGACTCGCCGCCGGAAGCCTGGCCGGGCACATCATCGAGTGCGGCTGCCAGGCGACCGGGGGGCTGCACACCGACTGGGAGAGCGTCCCGGACTGGGCCAACATCGGCTACCCGGTGATCGAGTGCGCCGAGGACGGTTCGTTCGTCGTCACGAAGCCGCCCGGAACCGGCGGGCTGGTTTCTCCGGCCACTGTGAGCGAACAGCTGCTCTACGAAATCGGCGACCCCGCCAGTTACCTGCTGCCCGACGTGAGCTGCGATTTCCGCTCGGTGCGGATCGAACAGGACGGGCCGTCGCGCGTGCGTGTCAGCGGTGCGCGCGGGCGCGCGCCGTCGCCCTCGTACAAGGTCAGCGCGACGACGATGGCCGGGTACCGCGTCGCCATGCAGCTCACGATCATCGGGATCGACGCGGCGCGCAAGGCGCAGCGCACCGGTGAGGCGCTGCTCGAGCGCGGCAGCGCGCTGTTCGCCGCGCTCGGCTTCGCCGACTTCAGCGAGACTTCGATCGAGCTGCTCGGCACCGAGTCGGCCTACGGGCCGCACGCAAGGGCGCTCGCGACCCGCGAGGTGGTGCTGCGCCTCGCCGTGACGCACGCCGACAAGCGCGCGCTCGAGGTCTTCAGCAGGGAGTTCGCCGCTCCCGGGACATCCTGGTCGCCCGGAACGACCGGCGCCGGAGGCGGTCGCCCGCGCGTCTCGCCAGTGCTGCGACAGTTCGCCTTCCTGCTCGACAAGAGCAGGGTGGTCGCGACGCTGAGCATCGACGGCGAGCGCAGCGAGGTTGCGATGCCCGCCGCGTCGCCGCCGTCCGAGCCGGTCGCTCTCGAAGCGCCGCCGTCGGGCGCCGCAAGCGCGGGGCCGACGATCGAGGTTCCGCTGATCCGCATCGCCATCGGGCGCAGCGGCGACAAGGGCGACGTCTCGAACATCGGGCTGATCGCGCGCCGCCCCGAGTGGCTCGCGCTGATTCGAAGCGAGGTCACGCCCGAGCGGGTCGGCGCCTACCTCGCGCACCTGGTGCGCGGCCCGATCCGCCGCTACGACCTTCCGGGCATCCACGCGGTGAACCTGGTGTGCGAGCGCGCGCTCGGTGGCGGCGGGATGGCGTCGCTGCGCAACGATCCGCTGGGCAAGGGCATGGCGCAGATCGTGCTGGACATGCCGGTGCGGGTGCCGGCGGCACTGTTCGACTGATCGCGGACCCGATGCGCTTCGCTTCGCTGCTCGCCGCGCTCGAGCGCCCGCTCGTCGCGCTCGAGCGCATCGGGCTGTTCGTCGCCGGGTTCGCCTTCGCGGCGATGATGCTGGTGACCGTCGTCGACGTCGTGTTGCGCTACGCGTTCAACTCGCCGCTGAGCTGGTCCTTCGAGCTGATCTCGTCGTACCTGATGGTCGGCGCCTTCTTTCTCGCGGTGTCGGCGACGCAGGCGCGGCGCCAGCACGTCTTCGTCGACCTGCTCGCGCGCAACTTCCCCGAGCGCTTGCGCTGCGTGCTGGCGGTACCGGCGGGCTGCGCGGTGATCCTGGTGTTCGCGCTGATCTGGTGGGCGGGCGCGCTGAACTTCTGGGAGGCCTGGCAGAAGAGCCTGGTGCTGGACGGCCTGATCCCGTGGCCGCGCTGGCCGACTTATCTTCTGATCCCGATCGGGCTCGGGCTGATGCTGCCCAGACTGGCGCTGGAAGTCGCCGGCGACGCGCTCGCGGCCGTATCGGGCGACCTGCTCACTGCCAGCCACCGGCGCGCGAGCGCGCGCGCCTGACCGGGACGATCGCCAGTGGCCACCGCGACGCTGATCGGATTGCTGCTGCTGCTGCTCGCGATCGGCGTGCCGGTGGCATTCTCGATGGCGGTGGCCGGGATCGCCGGCCTGTACCTGCTCGGCGGCGCGAGCATGGTGATGGGCATCCTGTCGACCACGCCGCTGAGCACGGTGTCCACCTACGAACTGCTGACGATCCCGATGTTCATCCTGATGGCCGAGATCGTGATCGTCAGCCAGATCGCCGACGAACTGTTCGACACGATGACGGTGTGGGTCGGCCGGGTGCGCGGCGGGTTGGCGATCGCCACCGCTTTCGCCGGGGCGGGTTTCGGCGCGATATCGGGTTCGAGCACGGCGGGCGCCGCGACGCTCGCGTCGACCTCGCTGCCCGCGATGATGCGTCTGGGCTACGAACGCAAGCTGGCCAACGGGGTGGTCGCGATATCGGGCACGCTGGCGATGCTGATCCCGCCCAGCATGGCGGTGATCCTCTACGCGCTGGTGGCCGACGAGAGCGTGTCGCAACTGTTGATCGCCGGGCTCGTGCCGGGTCTTCTGGTGACGCTGACGATCGCCGCCACCGTGTACCTGCTGTGCCTGCTCGACCCGAGCCGCGCGCCGCCGGGGCGCAGCTACAGCTGGCGCGAGAAGTTCGTCAGCCTGCGCGTGACCGGATCGATGGTCGTGCTGATGCTGCTCGTGACCGGAGTGATCTACCTCGGCGTCGCGACACCGACCGAAGCCGCGTGCCTGGGTGCGTTCGGTGCGCTGTGCATCGCACTCCTCCGGGGCAGGATGAGCTGGCAGGCGCTGTTCAAGGCGCTTGGCGGAGCGGCGCGCACCTCGGCGATGATCAGCATGATCATCATCGGCGCGCACATCTTCAGCTACGGGCTGACGATCACGCAGACCACCCAGCAGTTCGTCGGGTGGGTGTCGTCGCTGCCGCTCGATCCGTACATGATCATCGCGCTCATCGTATTGCTCTACCTGGTCCTGGGGTGCTTCCTCGACCAGATCGCGATCCTGATCCTGACCGTTCCGATCCTGCTGCCGGTGGTCAAGGCGCTGGGCTTCGACGGCGTGTGGTTCGGCATCATCCTGATCCTCACCGCCGAAGTCGGCATGGTCACGCCGCCGGTCGGGATGAATGCCTTTGTCGTGGCACGCTATACCGGCAGGCCGGTGCACGAGGTGTTCGCGGGGGTGTTGCCGCACGTCGTCGCGCACGTTCTGCTGATCGCCTTGCTGGTCGCGTTTCCGGCCATCGTGATGTGGCTGCCCTCGACCATGCTGAAATGAGTTATTTTCGACCGATCCAACCTGCAAGGAGACCAAGATGAATCGCAGCCTCGCAACGCTGATCGCCGCCGCAGCGCTCACGCCCGCACTGCCCGCGCTCGCGCAGGTAAAGCTCAAGGTCGCGGACTCGCTTCCCGCGACGCACTACATCTCGATCCACGGCGCCAAGAAGTTCATGGACGAGGCGACTCGCCTGTCCGGCGGCAAGCTCAGCTTCGAGTACTACCCGACCGAGCAGCTGGGCAAGGCGAAGGACTTCCTGCAACTGACGCTCTCGGGCGTGACCGACATCGCCTACATCGCCCCGGCCTACGCGCCCGACAAGCTGCCGCTGTCGGCGGTCGCCGAGCTGCCCGGGATGTTCACCTCCTCTTGCGAGGGGACCGCAGCGTACTGGAAGCAGGTCAAGGATGGCTTCCTCTACGAGCGCGAGTTCAAGCCCAATGGGCTCAAGCCACTGTTCGCGTTCGCGCTGGCGCCGTACCAGATCTCGACCAAGTCAGCGCCGCTGGCGAAGTTCGACGATCTCAAGGGCCTGAAGATCCGCGGCGCGGGCGGCGCGATGGACCTCACCCTGCGTTCGCTAGGCGCGGTGTCGGTGCGCATGGCAGCGCCCGAGATCCGTGAGTCGCTGATGCGCGGCACGATCGACGGGTCGGTTGGGCCCGCCGGCAGCTCCAAGCCCTACGGGCTCGACACCCAGTTCAAGTTCATGACGGTCGGCGCGAGCTTCGGCGGCTTCGTCGGCACCTATTCGATGAGCCTGAAGAAGTGGGAGAGCCTTCCGGCAGACGTGCAGCAGGCGTTGGCGGCGGCCGGCGAGGAGGCCAACAAGTCGATCTGCGCGATCGCCGACCAGCAGGAAGCCGCCGCGGTCACCGAGATGGAGGGTCACGGCGCCAAGCCCTGGCGCCTGAATGCCGCGGAGAAGGCCGAGCTGAGCAAGCGCCTGGAGCCGGTGCACGAGGATTGGGCCAAGCGCATGGACGAGCGCAAGCTACCGGGTACCGAGGCGATCAAGTCCTGGCGCGCCGCGTCCGGACGGTCTTGAATCCGCGCCGATGCGATTTCCGAGGAGCGGGTGCGATGCTTCAGACTAGCGAGATCCTCTACGACAGGCGAGGCCACGCGGCCTGGTTGACGATCAACCGGGCCGAGCGGCGCAACGCCATCAACGCCGGGGTGATCGGCGGGATCGCCGACGGCCTGCGCCAGGCGGTGGCCGATCCCGAGGTGCGCGCAGTGGTGCTGACCGGCGCCGGCGAAAAGGCCTTCTGTGCCGGTGCCGACCTGTCGGGCGGCACCGGTACCTTCGGCCGCGACTTCAGCCAGCCGAGTTCGCCCTTCGCCGACCTGTTGCGCCAGGTGCACGGCCTGAACCTGCCGCTGATCGCGCGCGTCAACGGCGTGTGCATGGCCGGTGGCATGGGACTGATGGGCATGTGCGACCTGGTCGTGGCGGCCGAACACGCCGTTTTCGGGCTGCCCGAGGTGAAGATCGGCGTCTTTCCGATGCAGGTGCTCAGCGTGTTGCAGCCGTTGCTGCATCCGCGCGATCTCTACGACCTGTGCATCACCGGCGAGCCGATCGACGCCGCCAGGGCGCGCGAGATCGGCCTGGTCAACTACACTGCGCCGGTCGCAGCGCTCGACGAAAAGGTCGAATGGCTGCTGGGTCGGATCGTCGACAAGTCCCCGACCGCGATTCGCCGCGGCAAGTACGCGCTGCGCACGATCGCTAACATGGGCTTCGAGCAGGCGATCGCCTTCACCGAGGGGCAGATCGGCCTGGCCGCGATGACCGAGGATGCGCGCGAGGGGGTGAGTGCCTTCAACGAGAAGCGCAAGCCGGTCTGGCCGGGGAGGTGACCATGGAATTCGCGCTTGGCGACGAGCAGTCGGCAATTCGCGACGCCGTCGGCGACATTTGCCAGCGTTTCGGTCCGGACTACTGGCTCGAGCGCGACCGCGACGGGCACTGGCCCACGGAGTTCTGCGCGGCGATCGCGAAGGGCGGCTGGTTCGGCGTGACGATGCCCACCGAGTACGGCGGCGCGGGCCTGGGCATCGCGGCCGCAGCGATGGTGATGCGCACCATCGGCGGGTTGGGCGCGGCGGCGGTGTCGTCGGTCCACCTCAACCTGTTCGGTCCGCAGCCGGTGGTGGTGTTTGGCACGCCGAGCCAGAAGCTGCGGATGCTGCCGCCGCTGATCGCCGGCGAAGATCGCGCGTGTTTCGGCGTGACCGAACCCAACGTCGGGTCGGACACGACCCGGGTGAAGACCTTCGCGCGGCGCGACGGCGATCGCTACATCGTCAACGGGCAGAAGGTCTGGACCTCGACCGCGCAACAGGCGAACAAGATCCTGCTCGTGACGCGGACCACGCCGATCGAGCAGTGCGCGCGCCCGATCGACGGCGTCACGCTGTTCTACACCGACCTCGATCGCTCGAAACTGAGGATCCGCGAGATCGAGAAGATGGCGCGCAAGGCGGTGGACTCGAACGAACTGTTCATCGACGGGCTCGAGGTGCCGGTCGAGGACCGGATCGGCGAGGAGGGCCAGGGCTTCAGGTACCTGCTGCACGGCCTGAACCCGGAACGCATTCTCGTCTCTGCCTCCGCGGTGGGCGCGGGAGAAGCTGCGCTGACGCGTGCAGTCGCGTACGCGAAAGAACGCGTGGTCTTCGGGCGGCCGATCGGCCAGAACCAGGCGATCCAGCATCCGCTGGCCGAGTGCTGGATGCGGCTGCAGGCGGCCGAACTGATGATGTGGAAAGCTGCCTGGCTCTATGACGCCGGCAAACCCTGCGGCGTAGAGGCGACCGCGGCGAAGTACCTGTCGGCCGAGGCGAGTTTCGAGACTTCGACGCGGGCTGTGCGCACGCACGGCGGCTTCGGCTTCGCCAAGGAGTACCACGTCGAACGCGGGCTCAGGGAAAGCGTTCTTGGACTGATCGCGCCGGTCACGCAGGAGCTGGCGCTTTGCTACGTCGCCGAGAAGGCGCTGGGACTGCCGAAGTCTTACTGAGAGCGCGCGCGGCGACGCGGCCGCGCCCGGCCCGCGCCCTGCCCACACCATAGCGTGAACCGATAGATCCGGCCGCCGCCTCGCGGTCGGATCCGGCCTCGGGCGCCCGGCCCGGGCCGCTGCGTTTCAGTCTGAACCGCAGATGAACGCGCCTTTCAGCAAAGGTTCAAATGCGCACGTCGAGAATGACGCGGTCGACCCGTGCTGACGGGCGCCCACCGGAACCGCGAGGAACCACAACCCAATTAGCGCAACACGACGCCGTCGGAGCTTGTCAATGGCGTGTATCGCCGCCGGCGCAAGTCTCGCATTGCTGTCGGTGAGCGCCCGCGCCGCAGACACGTCTGCGGCGCAGCAACTGGCGCGCTGGAGCGCGCAGGCCGGCGCGTCCGGGCAGGCCGAACGCGGCCGCGCGCTTTTCTCGAGCCGCCACGGTGGCGAGTGGTCCTGCGCGTCGTGTCACGGCGAGCCGCCGATGACGCCAGGCAAGCATGCCAGCACCGGCAAGCCGATCGATCCCCTGGCGCCCGCCGTGAATCCCAAGGCGCTCACCGACACCGCGAGGCTCGACAAGTGGTTCCGCCGCAACTGCAACGACGTGCTCAAGCGCGAATGCACTCCACTCGAGAAAGCCGACGTGCTGGCCTACCTGGGCGGTCTCAAACCATGAAACGTCGCGCCGCCCCGGATCTGGGGGAACCCGCAATGACAGTTCGAAACCGGCAACGCGGCTGGACCCTTGCGCTCGTTCTTGGCCTGGCCGCGATCGCGTCGTCGATCGCTGTCACACCGGCTCACGCCGGTGCCGGGCGGGGGATGCCGCCCGACGTGCCGCTCGCGTACACGCAGGAATGCGCGTCCTGCCACACGGCGTATCCGCCCGGCATGTTGCCCGCGCGCTCGTGGCAACGCGTCATGGGGCGACTGGACAAGCACTACGGCACCGATGCCTCGCTCGATGCGCAGGCCGTGCAACGGATCGCCTCCTGGTTGCAGGCCCATGCCGGCACCTACAAACGGGTGCGCGCCGAGCCTCCCGAGGACCGAATCACGCGCTCGGCGTGGTTCGAGCGCAAGCACCGAAAGATCGATCCATCGGTCTGGAAGCTCGCCAGTGTCAAGACAGCCGCCAACTGCGCGGCCTGCCACACGGGCGCCGACCGGGGCGATTTCGACGATGAAGAGCTGAAGTATCCCGAGGGGCTGGGCGCCGGTTTGCGCAAGCCCTGGAACGACTGATCCAGAAGGAGATCGCAGATGCATACCGCCCCCGCATTTCAGCCGGCCGTGGCCGGACCCTCAGGCACCCCGGCTGCGCGCCGGCGCCGCGTGATCGACGCGCCGACGCGCATGTTCCACTGGCTGTTCGCGCTGAGTTTCGTCGGCGCGTCTCTGACGGCCGCCGGAGAACGCTGGCGCGCGCTGCCCGGCACGCTCGGGTCCGCGCTTGCCGGTCTGTTCGCGTTGCGCGTGCTCTACGGCCTCGTCGGGCCGCGCCAGGCGCGCCTTGTTCCGATGGTGCGCAGGCTGCGCGCCGCGCCGGCGTGGCTGCGCTCGTTCGCGCAGGCCCTGCGCGACTGCTCGGTCCAGGGCGTCAACTGGCGACAGGGGCAGAACCTGCTGATGGCGTTCGCCGTCGTGGCGCTGTTCGCGATGGTCGTTCCCCTCACGCTGAGCGGCTACGGCACCTACGACGACTGGGGCGACTTCCTCGGCGGAGACTGGCTGGAAGACGTGCACGAGTTCTTCGCCGAGGTCTTCCTGGTGATCGTGCTCGGCCACGTCGCGATGATCGCCCTTCTGAGCGTGTCGCGCCGCAGGAACCAGGCACTGCCGATGTTGAGCGGGCACATCGACGGGTCGGGACCGGATATCGTCAAGCGCAACCACGCCTGGTTGGCCGTGCTGCTGCTGATCGCGGTGATCGTCTTCGTCGGCTGGCAGTGGCAGCAGTCGCCCAACGGGCTGATACCGGCCAAGGGGAGTACGCAGTCCTGGTCGGATCGACGTCACCACCACGATGACTGATGCGAAGCCGCATGCCGTTGCCTTTCCTCGAGGCGACGCCGGCAGGACCGGCTTCGGGGCTGACGGCAGCGGAGATCGGCGTACTCGCGCGCCAATGAAAGCTCATGCTCTCGGTCGGCGCGGTCGATCGTGCTGGCGTCAGCATTGCGGGACCCTCGTGGCTCGAGTGGACGTCGGCGCGAAACGCTTTCCCGGGTGTTTCGTCGCGTACGCCGCGCACGGCCTACCCGGCCCCCATCAGGGCAGCGACCATCGGGGAGAAGACGCCCATCCGTCCTTCCACGCCTTTGACGCCCGGCACGTTCGCGACCGCCAGACGAATCGCCTCCTGCTCGTCTTGCGAGTGCGTCGCACCCGAGAGATGGACGATTCCGCCTGAGACGACCGCGTCGACGAACTCGTTGCGCACGCCGACCGTGCGAATCGCCTCGTTCACGCGATCGCGCAGCGTGGGATCGTCCGCGGAGGTCTGTGGCGCGCGGGTGCGCGCGATCATGCCTTGCAGCAAGTTCGCTCGGCTCACGATACCGACCAGCGCGCCATCGTGAACAACCGGCACACGCTTGATTCGGTGCTTCTCGAGCACAGTCGCGATTTCCTCGAGCGACGCCTCCCCGGTAACCGTCGTCACGTCTCGAGTCATCACGTCGCGCGCGCGGCCGCCATGCGTCTTCACGAACTCGCGCGCCGTCGTCTCGGGGTCGGCCAGAAGCGCGAGCCACCACGACGGATGCCGTTCGCCGCCGGTTT
>JAHDXY010000501.1 GCA_023384005.1 Burkholderiaceae bacterium
TGAATCGCTCGTTCCTGCTGGTCGAGCGTTACGACCGGGTGGTTGGTGTCGATGGGCACCGCCAACGCCTTCATCAAGAAGATTTCTGCCAGGCACTGGGTGTAGTGCCTGAAATGAAATACCAGAACGAAGGCGGGCCGGATCTGGCCCAATGCTTCGATCTTGTGCGTCGCGTGACGCGCCCCAGCGCACCGCAGATCCTGCGCTTGTTCGATTACGTGATCTTCAATGCGCTGATCGGCAATCAGGATGCGCACGCCAAGAATTTCTCGCTGCTGTATTCAGGAAAGACCCCTATTCTGGCGCCGTTCTACGACACGCTCTCGACAGCGGCGTACCCGACGCTGACGCCGAAGATGGCGATGAAGATCGGCAGCAAGTACGCGTTCAGCGAAGTCCAGGCGCGGCACTGGGAGCAGTTTGCAGAAGGTGCAGGACTTGCCAAAGCACAGGCCAGGCGGCGCATTCTGGAGTTGGCAGAATCACTGCCGCCCACCGCGCGCGCGCTCCAGTCTGCAAGCGGAAACAGCTTTGCCGGAAATGCGGTGGTAGAACGGATCATTGCCCTGATTGAACAACGCTGCGCCCTGACGATTGGGCGGCTGACCGACCCCGCTGCCGAAAATAAAGCGGCCGCCGAACCATCTTCCTGAGTCACCGGCGAAAAAAAGCCGCTGCGCCGTGTTGGCCGGAAGCACGACTAGCGGGCAGGCACGAGTCGCAGGATTTCGGTCACTGATTGTTCGAGCCGGCGCACGAAATCATGGCCGGCCTGAAGTGCCGAGGCCAAAACCACCGGGTCTTCGATGTATTCGTGCACCATCTGGTTGCGCAGCCGCCGCATGTCGATCCAGGATTGAGCATCCTGGACCAAGCCCAGCCGCTCGGCTCGGTCCAGATTTTCACCGAAAGCGCCGGCCTTTTCCCCCTGTGCCGCCAGGTAGATCGGGAAGACCTTGTCTCCCAGGGTGTCCTGCAAGCGCCCGAAACGGGAAACGAAAGCCTCCACTCGTTCGGCCAGATCTTCATCCTCGTTGAGACTGCTCGCCCGCTCCGCAGTAAAGGGTTGCTTGAACAATCTCCGGTCTGTGGACTGCAGGCGGGCGAGCTCCCGTTCGACAATTTTTAGCAGCTGACGCAGCCGCTCCGCCGCGCGGCGATCGACAATCACAACTGCACCCCCTGGCGGCGTGCGATGTCGTGTATGGGAAGACTCAGGAGATTGGGAGCGGCCAGCACCACGTCCACCTTGCGTCCTGCCATGGTGCGACTGATCCGTCCGGCGATGCGGGCAGCGAGCGGCGCCGGATCCGCGACGGAATGGGGTACTTCAACCAATAGATCCACATCGCCTCCCTTGGCCGCGTCGTCGAGACGCGAACCGAACAGTCGCACGGTAGCTTCCTCTCCCGCCTGTTCAAGGACGATAGCGCGAATGGCCGAGATCTGCGTTTGTGTCAATCGCATGAGTGAAATGATGTCACATTTCCAGACGGCATTGTCGGCCTGAACGCCGACCTACAGGCCGTAATAGCCGCGATACCATTCGACGAAGCGTCGCACGCCCTCGCCCACTGGCGTG
>JAHDXY010000502.1 GCA_023384005.1 Burkholderiaceae bacterium
CGTCCTGTCGGTCGACATTCACGGGCAGGCCGCGGGATACCGCAGCAGGCGCGGAGTGGCGCGTCGCGGGTTCTCCCGCGGCACCCGCGCCCGGTGCAGCCGGCAGGCCTTTCAACGCCCCGGACGCCGTGACCTGTTCGAGCGCCTCGGCCACTTCCGCGCCCGAATGGAAACGGTCGGCAGGCGTCTTCGCCAGCAGTCGGCTGACGAAGGGCTGCAATCGTTTCAGCGAGGCCGGCAACGCTGGCGGTGGATCCTTGATGTGCTTGATCGCCAGCGCGATGGAATCCTCGGCCTGGAACGGCGCGCTGCCGGTCAGTGCCTCGTAGAACACGACCCCCAGCGCATACAGGTCGCTTTCCGGCTGCAGCGGATGACCCCTGGCCTGCTCCGGACTCATGTACTTGGGCGTGCCCACGACCATCCCGGTCTGCGTGAACTGCGTGTTCGTGTCGCCCTGCTTGGCAATGCCGAAATCCGTGAGCACCGCACTGCCATCACCACGGAACAGGATGTTGTCCGGCTTGATGTCGCGGTGGATCACGCCACGCTCGTGTGCCAGCGCCAGGGCCCGCGCGATCTCGCAGACGACGCGCGTCGCTTCGAGCGGCGTCACTCCCTTGCGGATGCGTGCCTTGAGGTCTCCGCCCGTGTGGTACTCCATCGCCATGTAGACATGGCCTTCGTGCTCGCCCACGTCGTGCACGGCCACGATGTGCGGATGCGACAGCCGCGCAACGATCTTCGCCTCGCGCAGGAATCGTTCACGAAAAGACGGATCCCCGCCGAGCGCGGGCGACATCACCTTCAGCGCAACCTGGCGCTCGAATTTGGTCTGTTCGGCCAGCCAGACGGATGCCATGCCGCCGGCGCCGAGCTTGCGGATGATGCGATAACCCGGAATGTCGGGAGTCAATTCAGCCTGCGACATGCAATGGCAACTCGAACCAGAACATCGAACCTTCGCCCGGCACACTCTCCACGCCGATGCGCCCACCCATCAATCCGCACAACTGCCGGCAGATCGCCAGCCCCAGCCCGGCCCCGCCCTTCGTCGAACGGCCTTCCGCCGCCTGCCCGTAAAGCCGGAACAACTGCTCGCGGTCTTCCTCCGTGATACCAACGCCGGTATCACGCACCTCGAAACGCAACCAGCCATCCGACATCGGGCGGATCACCAGCGTGACCTTCCCGGCCTTCGTGAACTTGAAGGCGTTCGACAGCAGGTTGACGAGCACCTGTCGTATCCGCTGCGCATCCCCTACCACCACCCGCGGCACGCCGGCCTCGACGTCGATGTGCAGGGACGGGCCATTCTCGCGGGGCTGCTGGTCGAACAACAAGCGGCAATCGTCAAGCAGCCGCAACAGGTCGAACGGCTCCTGCCGGATCTGCAGGCGCCCCGCCTCGATGCGGGCATGGTCGAGCAAGTCGTTGATCAGGTTCAGGAGCATCTCGCCGGAGTAGCGCAGCGTGGACAGGTAACGCCGCTGCTGCGGCTGCAACTCGGTATGGTCGAGCAGCTCGGCCATACCCAGCACCCCGGTCATCGGGGTCCGCAGTTCATGGCTCATCTTC
>JAHDXY010000129.1 GCA_023384005.1 Burkholderiaceae bacterium
GGGCCCAGGTACGCGGCCCAGTGCGCGGCGCGCGGCGACGCCGGCACCGGCGGCGCCGCGCGCCCGCCCCCGGTGGCGCTCGACCTGCGGCACGAGGCCGGACGCGGCGTGCAGGCGAGCGTCGACGGAGTCGAACTGCGCCTTGGCAGCGACTCGTTCGCCGGCGAATGGGTGCAGCTGCCGGACGCGCCGGGCGCTTGCGGTTCGCAAGTCTGGCTGGTGAGCCGCAGCGAGCCGCTCGCCCGATTCGTGAGCCGCGACGCGTTGCGCGCCGATGCGCGCCCGACGCTCGACGCGCTTCGCAGTCTCGGACTTCGCCTGCACCTGCTCTCGGGCGATCATCCCGAAATGCTCGCCGGCGTCGCGGGCGAGTTGCGGGTCGACAGCGCGCGCGGCGGCGTGTCGCCGGCCGGCAAGACCGAAGAAGTGCGCGCGATGCAACGCGAGGGGGCAGTGGTGATGATGGTCGGCGAGGGCGTGAACGACGCGCCGGTTCTCGCCGCCGCCGACGTTTCGGTCGCGGTGGGACGGGCGAGCGCACTCGCACGCACCGCTGCCGATGCGGTGCTGCTCGCGCCGCACCTGGATCGGGTGGTCACGCTCGTGCAGGCGGCGCGCAGGACGCGACGAGTGATCGCGCAGAATCTCGTCTGGGCAGGTGCCTATAACGCGACCGCGATTCCGGCAGCCGCGATGGGTTGGGTCGCGCCCTGGGTGGCCGCTCTGGGGATGTCGGCCAGTTCGCTGCTCGTCGCGGCCAACGCGCTGCGCCTGCTCAGGACCTCGACGCCGCCGACCGCGCCACCGGCCGCGCGAGCCGGCGCACGGGTCGCGCCCGCGGCGGGCCCGGGGCTGCCGGTGCAATGACCGCGATCGGCGGCTGGGGACCGCGATGGAAGCGCTGATCCTGCTCGTCCCGCTGAGCCTCGTGCTGGTCGCGATCGCGGTGTGGCTGTTCCTGCGAATGAGCGACGGCGGGCAGTTCGACGACCTGGAAGGTCCCGCGCACAGTATCCTGATGGACGATGATCGCCCCGGGGCGCCGGGCGATCGCGACCTGGGCGAAGCCGAAAAACGAGGGGAGGAATCACGTTGATCATTGTCAATGCCGCAGTGCAGCGACCTCGCTAGTCTGCTGGCGGCGCCTCGGCGCCGACGCCTCAGGACAAGTGGCGCACAACGAACGATCGCATCGAACACTGGGAGTGAACATGGGCAGTGAGACCGCGCGCGCGCAGACGTACAACTACAGGGTTGTACGCCAGTTCGCGATCATGACCGTCGTCTGGGGCGTGGTCGGGATGCTGGTGGGGGTGATCATCGCCGCGCAGCTCGCCTGGCCGGCGCTGAACTTCGATATCGCATGGCTCAGCTACGGCAGGTTGCGCCCGCTGCATACCAACGCGGTGATCTTCGCCTTCGGCGGGTCGGCGCTGTTCGCCACTTCCTACTACGTCGTGCAGCGCACCTCGCAGGCCAGGCTGTTCGCCGCGCCGCTCGCCGCCTTCACTTTCTGGGGCTGGCAGGTCGTGATCGTCGCGGCCGCCGTAACGCTGCCGCTCGGCCTGACCCAGGCAAAGGAATACGCCGAGCTCGAGTGGCCGATCGACCTGCTGATCACCGCGGTCTGGGTGTCGTACGCGATCGTGTTCTTCGGCACGATCGCCAGGCGCAAGACGCCGCACATCTACGTCGCGAACTGGTTTTTCGGCGCGTACATCCTCACCGTCGCGATCCTTCACGTCGTCAACAGCGCTGCGATCCCGGTCTCGCTCACCAAGTCGTACTCGGCCTACGCGGGCGTGCAGGACGCGATGGTGCAGTGGTGGTACGGGCACAACGCGGTCGGCTTCTTCCTCACCGCGGGCTTCCTGGGGATGATGTATTACTTCATTCCGAAGCAGGCCGAGCGCCCGATCTATTCGTACCGGCTGTCGATCGTGCACTTCTGGGCGCTGATCTTCACGTACATGTGGGCCGGCCCGCACCACCTTCACTACACAGCGCTTCCGGAATGGGCGCAGAGCATCGGCATGGTCTTCTCGCTGGTGCTGCTCGCCCCTTCGTGGGGGGGAATGATCAACGGCATCATGACGCTCTCGGGCGCCTGGCACAAACTGCGCGACGACCCGATCCTGAAGTTCCTGATCGTCTCGCTGTCGTTCTACGGCATGTCCACCTTCGAGGGCCCGATGATGTCGATCAAGACGGTCAACGCGCTGTCGCACTACACCGACTGGACGGTCGGGCACGTGCACTCGGGCGCGCTTGGCTGGGTCGGACTGATCTCGATAGGATCGATCTACTACCTGCTGCCGCGCGTCTGGGGCCGAACCGAGATGTACAGCAAGCGGATGATCGAGCTGCACTTCTGGATCGCGACGGTGGGGATCGTGCTGTACATCGCCGCGATGTGGATCGCCGGGGTCATGCAGGGGCTGATGTGGCGTGCGACGAATCCGGACGGCACGCTCACCTACGCCTTCGTCGAGTCGCTCAAGGCGACCTATCCCTACTACGTGATCCGGCTGCTGGGAGGCGTGCTCTACCTGGGAGGGATGGTGCTGATGCTCTACAACTGCCTGATGACGATCGGCAGCGGCAAGGCCGAGGACGGCCGGATCGCACCCGCCGTCGCGCACGCCTGATCGCCAGGGAGAGACGAAATGAGCATGCACGAGAAAATCGAGAAGAACATCGGCCTGATGATCGTCCTGATCATCCTGGTGGTCAGCGTCGGCGGCCTGGTCGAGATCGTTCCGCTTTACTTCCAGAAGTCCACGACCGAGCCCGTGGCCGGCCTCAAGCCGTACGGCGCGCTGGAACTCACCGGTCGCGACATCTACGTGCGCGAAGGCTGCTACAACTGCCACTCGCAGATGATCCGCCCGTTTCGCGCCGAAACCGAACGCTACGGCCACTACTCGGTGGCCGGCGAGTTCGTCTACGACCGCCCGTTCCAGTGGGGCAGCAAGCGCACCGGACCCGACCTCGCGCGCGTGGGCGGGCGCTACAACGACGAGTGGCACCGCCTTCACCTGATGAACCCGCGCGACCTCGTTCCCGAATCGAACATGCCCGGCTATCCGTGGCTCGCGAGCACTGCGGCGGACGCCGACATCATCCAGACCAAGATGAACGCGCTGCGCATGCTCGGGCATCCCTACGCCGACGAAGAGATCGCGCGCGCGCCGGAAACGCTCAAGGGCAAGAGCGAGATGGACGCGCTGATCGCCTACCTGCAGGTGATGGGCACCGCGCTCGCGAAGGCGCGCTGATCGTGGACCAGAACGACCTGCGCGTCGCGATCACCGTGCTGACGCTGATCGTGTTCATCGGCATCGTGCTCTGGGCATACAGCGCCAGGCAAAAGCACCGCTTCGACGAGGCGGCGAATCTGCCGTTCGCCGACGACGACGCGGTGCAGCGCCTGACGGGAGAGAAGAGAAATGGCTGACTTCACCAGCTCCGGATGGAGCATCTACATCATGCTGGTCACCGCGGTATCGCTCGCCGCGTGCCTTTGGCTGACGCTGTCGCTGTCGAAAAAGGGCAAGTCCGGCGAAGAGGTTGGCACCACCGGTCACACCTGGGACGAGACGCTCGAGGAGTACAACCACCCGCTGCCGCGCTGGTGGGTCTACCTGTTCTACATCACGATCGCGTTCGCGGTGCTCTACCTGGCGCTCTACCCGGGCTTCGGCGCAATGAAGGGCGTGTTCGGCTGGACCCAGGTCGGTCAGTACGAACGCGAGGTGGCCAGGATGAACGAGCAGGTCGGCCCCTTGTTCGACAAGTACATGAAGCAGGACATCGAGGCGGTCGCCGCCGACCCGGCGGCGCGCGCGATGGGCGAGCGCCTGTTCCTCACCTACTGCGCGCAGTGCCACGGTTCAGACGCGCGCGGCAGCCGGGGCTTTCCCAACCTGGCCGATCGCGACTGGCTCTGGGGCGGCGAGCCGCAGCGCATCGAGGAGACGATCCTCGACGGACGCACCGGCACGATGCCGCCAATGGGTGCGGCGCTCGGCAGTGCGGCCGACGTCGAGAACGTCGCGCACTACGTGATGTCGCTCTCGAAGAGCGCGCACGACGCGGTCAAGGCCGAACTGGGGCGGACTAAGTTCGCGGTCTGCGCGGCCTGCCACGGCGCCGACGGCAGCGGCAACCCGGCGCTCGGCGCGCCGAAGCTCAGCGACTCGATCTGGCTGCACGGCGGTTCGCGCGCCGCGGTGATCGAGACGATCGACAAGGGCCGCAGCAACCAGATGCCGGCGTTCAGGGCTTTTCTCGGCGAGGGCAAGTCGCGCGTGCTCGCCGCCTACGTCTGGGGCCTGTCCAACAGCGACGCGAAGGGCGCAAAGCGGCAGTGACGCGCCCCGGCAAGGCCGCGGCGCAAGGCGGCGGCTCGGCCGATCTCTACGAGATCCGGCGCAAGATCTACCCGCGCGCGGTCACCGGCCTGTTCGCCCGATGGCGCTGGGCGACCGTCTGGGTCACGCAACTCGTCTTCTACGGGTTGCCGTGGCTCAGCTGGAACGACCGTCCTGCGATCCTGTTCGACCTGATCAATCGCCGCTTCTACCTGTTCGGCGTCGTCCTCTATCCGCAGGACTTCATCTACCTCACCGCGCTGCTGGTGATCTCGGCGCTCGCGCTGTTTCTGTTCACCGCGGTCGCCGGGCGGCTGTGGTGCGGGTACGCGTGCCCGCAGACCGTGTACACCGAGATCTTCATGTGGATCGAACGCAAGGTCGAGGGCGACCGGCCGGCGCGGATGCGCCTGGACCGCGAAGCGCCGGGCCTGCGCAAACTGCGCATCAAGGCGACCAAGCACGCGCTGTGGCTGGCGATCGCGCTGTGGACCGGCGTCACCTTCGTCGGCTACTTCACGCCGATCGATGTCCTGCTCGCCAAGATCGCTGCGTTCGGGCTCGGCCCCTGGGAGACGTTCTGGATCCTGTTCTACGGCTTTGCCACCTGGGGCAACGCCGGCTTCATGCGTGAGCAGGTGTGCATCTACATGTGCCCCTACGCGCGCTTCCAGAGCGCGATGTTCGACCGCGACACGATGATCATCACCTACGACGGTGCACGCGGTGAGCCGCGCGGACCGCGCCCGCGCAAGACCGACCCGAAGGTGCTCGGGCTGGGGGACTGCGTGAACTGCGGCCTGTGCGTCGAGGTCTGCCCGACCGGCATCGACATCCGCGACGGGCTGCAGTACCAGTGCATCGGCTGCGCGGCGTGCGTCGACGCCTGCGACAAGGTCATGGATCGGGTCGGTTACCCGAAGGGCCTGATCCGCTACGACACCGAGAACGGCCTGGCGGGCGGCTGGAGCCGTGCGCAGCTGTTTCGGCGCGTGCGCCGCCCGCGCGTGCTGGTGTACTCGGCGATCCTGCTCGCGCTCACGGTCGCGCTGTTCGTCCACCTGGCGCTGCGCACGCCGCTGAAGGTCGACGTGATCCGCGACCGGGGGACGCTCGGGCGCGAGGTCGAGAACGGGCAGATCGAGAACGTCTACCGGCTGATGCTGATCAACGGCGCCGAGACCCCGCGCACGCTGCGCATCACGGTCGGCGGAATCGACTCGATCGCCGTCGCGTCGGACTCGCAGGTGACGGTGGGAGCGGCCGAGGCACACGCGATCGCGGTTCGCGTGCGAATCGCCCGCGATCACCGTGCGCGCCCCGGAATGAACGCGATCGAGTTCACCGTGACCGCGGCCGACGACGATTCGGTGTCGGTGCGCGAGAAGTCCACCTTCTACGTGCCGCGATGATGGCGCCACGGGCCAGGCCAGCGCACGACGAGCGCGGCGCGGCGCCGGCGCCCGGCGCTGCGTGGTACCGCCAGCTCTGGCCCTGGCTGCTGATGGTGATGCCGGCAACCGCGCTGGTCGGCGGGGCGGTCACCTTCTGGCTCGCCGCCACCTCGAACAACGCGCTGGTGGTCGACGACTATTACCGCGAAGGCAAGGCGATCAACCGCCAGCTCGAGAGAGACCGCGCGGCGCGCGAGATGGGCCTCGGCGCGCAGCTCGCCCGCACCGCGGACGACGGGGTCGCGCTGCTGCTGCTCGGCGAGCCGGGTTTCGATCCGCCCGACGCGGTCATGTTGCGCCTGGTGCACGCGACGCGCGCCGAGTTCGACCGGACGATGATCCTGCGCCGTGTCGGGCAGCAGTACCTCGCGCCGGCCGGCACGCGGCTCCCGCTGTCCGGGCGCTGGACGCTGCTGGTCGAGGAAGCGCAGGGGCGCTGGCGATTGACCGGGGAAGCCTCGGGCTTCGATGCGCCGGTCGCGCTCGGCGCGCCGATCAACCGACCGAGGGAGGACGCGAAATGAACCAGTCCTGGCAAGCCGGCGCCGCCGGCAACGGGACCGCGCGACGGTGGCTGATGCAGGTTCTCTGGCCGGCGTTCCTGATGGCGATCGTCGCCGTGGGCGTTCTGTTCTCGCTGGTCGACCCGCACGACATGCACGCGGTGGTCAGCTACCTCGGCGACAGCAGCGAGGGCGCATACACGGTCGGCTTCCTGGTGTTCTGGGTGCTGTTCACCGCGTCCAGCGGACTGACCTACCTGCTCGCGCACGGATCGCGCCGCCCCTGAGGCCCTCCGCGACGAGCAGCGCGCAGCCCTCACGCCCTGCGACGACAACTGGCAGCGCGGCGCCCCTAGCGCCCTCCGCCGACGTCGAGCAGCGCGCCGCTCACGTACGACGCCTCCTCCGAGATCAGCCACAGTACCGCCGCCGCCACTTCCGCAGCGGTTCCGCCGCGCCGCATCGGCACCAGGTGCTTCAGTCGCTCTACCCGATCGGGTGCGCCCCCGCTGGCGTGGATCTCCGTGGCGATCAGCCCCGGGCGCACCGCGTTCACGCGCACCCCCTCGGCCGCGACTTCCCTGGACAGGCCGATCGTCATCGAGTCGATCGCGCCCTTGGAAGCCGCGTAGTCGACGTACTCGTTCGGCGAACCGAGCTTGGCCGCCACCGAGGAAATGTTGACGATCGCCCCTCCCGCGCCGCCAAGGCGCGTCGACATCCGCCGCAGTGCCTCGCGCGCGCAGAGAAAGCTCCCCAGCACGTTGACGTCGAAGATCCGGCGCATCCGCTCGAGCGAGTAGTCAACCATCCGGCTCGCCGGCGCGACCACCCCGGCGTTGTTGACCAGCGCATCGAGCCGTCCGAACTCGCCGTCGATCGCGCTGAACAACGCGAGCACGTCGGCCTCGCGGGAAACGTCTGCGCGCAACGCGACCGCCCGGCCCCCGGCCTGCCCGATCGCGCGCACCACCGCGTCGCCCGCCGCGTGATCGTCGCGGTATCCGACAACGACCCGAAATCCGCGCTCAGCGGCGAGCAGCGCGCACGCCGCCCCGATGCCACGGCTCGCGCCGGTCACGAGCACGACCTTCGAAGCGTTCGTTTCGACCCGATCGCTCATTCAACCTCCCTGCCCGTCTTCGCGCATCCGCTCGATCCGGCGCCGGTCGCGCTTGGTCGGGCGGCCCCCTTCGATCGCTTCGGCCGGTTCGCGGTGCAGCGCGCGACGCGCGACCTCGGCGACCCGCGCGCGCACCGATTCCGCGGTCTCCTCGTACAAGGCCTGCGCGACCGGCGCCGGACCGCGAAGCTGCGACAGCGCGAGCACCCGAAGCGTGCGCTCGACGCCCGCAGCGCCGCTGCCGGTGCGAATCCGAAGCAACTCGCCGACATGCACGCCGCGCGCGACCTTGACCCGCTCGCCCGCGACCAGCACGCGCCCGGCCACGAGCGCCGCCTGCGCGAGGCTGCGCGTCCTGAACAGCCGCGCGGCCCACAACCATTTGTCGATCCGCACCTCGCCCACGTCCGGCTCCGCGGGACCTCCCCCGCGATTGGGCATACTAGCGGATCGCCGCACCGCGGCAAGTCGCAGGAGAGCACGTGTCGGTACCCCACAAGGAACGTTATTTCGAGGATTACGTGGCCGGCGAGTCGGTCGAGTTCGGCGACTACCTGATTACCGCCCGGGAGATCGTCGAGTTCGCGACGCGCTACGACCCGCAGGCTTTTCACGTCGATGCCGAGGCGGCCACCAACAGCCACTTCGGAGGGCTGATCGCGAGCGGCTTTCACACGCTGGGCGTGATGATGCGGATGATGGCCGATCACTTCATCTCGCCGTTGGCGAGCATGGGCTCTCCAGGACTGGACGAGGTGCGCTGGCTGCTACCGGTCAGGCCCGGCGACCGGCTGCGGGTGCGCGCGACGATCCTCGACACCCGGCGCTCGCAGAGCAAACCCGATCGCGGCATGATCAGCGTCCTCTACGAAGTGCTCAACCAGGATGACCAGGTCGCGATGTCGGTCAGGGGCTGGGGGATGTACCTCTCGCGCGACGCGAAACGGTGAACGGCGAGCATCACCAGGCGAAAGGAATCGGACATGCTGAGAATCTGGGGACGAACGACTTCGTCCAACGTTCAGAAAGTGCTCTGGACGGCCACCGAGATCGGCGTCGAATTCGAGCGCATCGACGCGGGCGGCTCCTTCGGGCGTACGAACGAACCAGCGTATCGCGCGATGAATCCGAACGGTCTCGTCCCGACGATCGAGGACGGCGATTTCGTTCTCTGGGAATCGAACACGATCTGCAGATATCTTGCAGCCAAACACCATGCAACGTCACTCTACCCCAGTGAACTTCGCCAGCGCGCCGATGTCGAGCGATGGCAGGACTGGGGCAGCAGCGTGCTCGCTCCGGCGATCTTTCCTGCCTTCTTCGGGCTGGTTCGCACCGCGCCGGGGGATCGCGACAATGCCGCGATTCGCGCCAGCGCCGAGAAGACCGCCGCAGCGCTTGCGATCGTCGAGGCACGCCTGGCCGGGCGCGACTTCCTCTGCGGCGCCGCGCTCACGCTGGCCGACATGGGAATCGCGATCAACACCTATCGCTGGTACAACATGGACTATGCGTCGGTCGGCTACCAGCGCCCTGAGATGCCGGCACTCGCCGCCTGGTGCGCGCGTCTCGGAGCGCGACCGGCATACCGCGAGTGGGTGATGGTGCGTCTCGTCTGACCGGGCGGCGCCGCGCGTCGTCCGCATGCCCGGCGCGGTAAGCCGCACCCGGCCCAAGGGACGAACCGCAACGCAGGCGAACGCGTGCTCAGCAGGAAGATCGGACCGGGCGAGACCGGCCAGGCTGCGGCGCCGATTGCCGCACTCGTCTGACGATGCAGTCGCGACACCTGGAAACGCGCCTGGCGATCGAACAGGACCACGTGATCGGGCTGGGGGAGTTGCTGCGCCGCATCGAGAGCCAGTCGCTATCGCGCGCCGACCTGGCTTATTTGCGCAGCGAGCTGCGCACCGAACTGCGGCGCGAGCTCGGCCAGACCAGCGATCGCGTACTGGCGCTCGAAGCGCGCTCGGAGGCTGCGACACGCACGGTCGCCGCCGCGGCCCCGTCGATCGCCTTCGTCCAGGGACGCTTCGGCTTCGAGGATCCTGCCACCGGTCGCGTGCTGCGCCTGGCGCTGGGCGCCGACGGTGCGGCGCAACGGCTGGCCGACGGGCGCCCGGCGGTCTCGCTCGGCGGCGACGGCCCGCCAGTGGAGATCAGCTTCACCGGCACCGCCTTCGTCGTGCATCCGGACGGACTGATGCTCACCAATTGCCACGTGGCATCACCCTGGGAGGGCGAGGAAGCGCTCCCGGGGATCCGGCAACTCGGCCTCGCGCAGATCACCGACGAAGCGGTCGTCTACGATGCCGCGACCACCTCGGGCGGCAGCGGCGGACCGGTGCTGAACCTCGCCGGCGAGGTGATCGCCGTGAACCGCGCGATCCTGCCCGAGTTCGGCGGCTCGAACCTCGGTGTGCCGATCGAGCACGCGCGCGCTGATGCGGACACTGAAGGTGCGCCCGATCGAGTGACGCGCTCGCCCCGCGCCACGACGGCGTTGCCCTGGGGCCCGGGGCCCGGGGACATCAGGGCGTCATGTCCGGCGGCGCGCGCCCCTGCAGCGGTTCCGCCGGCTGCTGCGGGACCGGCTGCTGCTGCGCCGCTTTCGCCGTCGCCTGGGCAATCGCCGCGTGCAGCGCCGCGCGATCGAGCTTGCCGAGTTCGGTGCGCGGAATCCGTTCGAACACGATCACGCGCTTCGGCGCTTTCGGTCCCAGCCGCGCCAGCGCGTAGTCGAGCAGCTCGCCCGGCTGCGCCAGCCCCGCGCCACGCAGCGCGACCGCGCAAACCGGGACATCCTGATGGATCTTCGAGCGCACCGGAACCACTGCCGCGTCGGCCACCGCGGGGTGCGCGCACAACACCTGCTCGATCTCCGCCGGGTAGATGTTGATCCCGTCCATCACCATCATCTGGTCGGCGCGGCCCATGTAGACGAGCTGCCCGTCGGGCGAGAACCTTCCGAGATCGCCCGGCAGGAACCAGCCCTCGACGAACGCGGCGGCGCTCGCCTGCGGATCTTCGCGGTACCCCGCGATCAGCGCCGGGCTGCGAATCCGGATTCGGCCAACCTCGCCCGGATCGACCCGGCGACCGCGCTCATCGACCAGTTCGACTTCGACACCCGCGGGAGCACGGCCTATCGTTCCGGGCACCTTGGCGTGGTCGGCCGGGCCCGCGATCGTCGCCATCCACGACTCGTTGCTGGCGTACGCGACGTAGAGGCACGGGCAGACGCGTCGCATGATCCGCGCCCTGAGTTCGTCGCTGACCAGCGAACTCGCTACGCGCAGTACCCTCAACCCGTCGAGCACCGGCGCGCCTTGCGCCGGAATCACCTCGAGCAGACGCTCGAGGTGGACCACCGCGGCCCACACCACGCGCACCTCGAACTTGCGGCAGGTCTGCACCAGTCCGTCGATGCCGCGGTGGGGAAACACGATCGTGCCCCCACACGCCAGCACGATCAGGCACGCCTGGCGCGTGATCACGAAATCGACCGGCGAGACGAAGACGACTCGCTCCCTCGGGAGGAACGGGATCGTCGCCTGAACGATGCGCTGCCGCGCGAGCAGGACCTGGTGGGTCAGCGGAATCAGTTTCCTGTCTCCGGTCGACCCGGAGCCCAGGGCCAGCATCCAGGGTGCGGCGGGAGACGCGACGCCCGCCCCCGGGTCGTGCGCCGAACGATCGAGCAGCGCTTCGGCCAGGTCGATCCGAAGGTAGCGAAGGCTGGCGATCGGTGACTGGTCCCGGTCGCCGAGCACGACGCCGACGCGGGCGTCGCGTGCGGTCTGCTCCCTGAGCAGCGGCGGCTCGGACAGTGAGAGTGCGACGACCGTGGCCCCGACTCGCGCCGCGGCGAGCGTCGCGGCGAGCGACGCCGCCTCGCTGGCGAACGACAGGCCGATTGTCTCTCCCTCGCCAACGCCGGCGCGGCGCAGACGCGTCGCGACTCGCCAGACCAGCAGGTCGAGCTGCGCGTAGCTGATCGCGACGCCATTCTCGATGATCGCCTCGTCCGCTCCGCGCTCGCGCGCGATCGCAGCAGGCAGGTCGGCGACGTTCACCAGACGCTCGCGCCCGATA
>JAHDXY010000503.1 GCA_023384005.1 Burkholderiaceae bacterium
GCCCTGTTGACCGGCGTGCCGATTCGGATCGACATGGACACCGAGAAGCCCGGCTACTCGGGCCGGGTCGTAGTCGAGATCCGCGCTGGTGATGGCAGCGGCTTCGGGTCTGATTTCGAGGCTTCCGATCCGACTCGATTCCCAGCCCGTATCCGTGCGGCGGCGACGGCTTTATTCACCTGCGGTTGCCCGGGTCAGTTCCTGATTACACACCGCAACCGCGTGCTGGAGATCACCCAACAATGACTGGCACCTACGCAGCGATCCAAGCCGAAGTTCGACAGCGCAGCGGGCGGTCAATCAAGACCTGCTGGATTGCCCATGTCAAGTCGCTCAACGGACCGCCGATGCGGACAGCTCCAAATCGTCAATCACCGAACTATCGTGTTCATCCGTGTCCGGACTGGGCCCGGCCACTGATCGAAGAAGCGTTCAGGCGTCATGGAGTGCTGGCGTAGAGGACGCTAGGAAGGCAGCGGCCGCTTTGGCCCGTCTTGAACACGCGTGATAGTAGCTGTTCAATGCTCCTGCATCACTTAAGCTTGAGCGGCCTTAGCGCGTTTCCGCTCGCGTGGGAGTTGCGGCTGCTCTATAGGTAAGTATGACCTGATCCGAGTTGATGGCAGAACGGGAGGTGACAGATGAAGACTATCAAGCTGTGGGCGGTTCGGAAGGGGGAGTCGGCTAATCTCTCCGTAGGACCGGTCGCGAGCATCGAGAACACCGAGACGGAGGAGCTTCTCGAGCAATTGCTTGTGCAGGAGCCGGAACTCCTCATGGAGGGTCTCACGCTGGTCGGGCGGCAGCTTCCAACCGCCGGTGGGCCTCTTGATTTGCTCGGGATCGATGAAGAAGGGCGTCTCGTCGTGTTTGAGCTAAAGCGAGGTATCCTCACGCGCGAGGCCATCGCTCAAGTGCTTGACTATGCCTCCGATCTGGCCGAAATGGATATTGAGCAACTAGCTGGTATAATCGAGGATACGTCTGGCAAAGCGGGTATCGACAAGATTGAAGACTTCCAGGAACTCTATAACGAGCAGTTCCCGAGCAGCACTTCACCTTTGGCAGAGTCGCCCCGCATGGTCCTTGTTGGGCTTGGAGCCGATGATCGTGCTAGGCGCATGGTGAACTTCCTAGCTGCAGCTGGCGTCGATATTCAGCTGCTGACTTTCCATGCGTTCGCATCAGAACAGTCACTCCTCTTAGCACGTCAGGCCGAACGTGTGCCCTTACGGCCAACGACTCCGCCTGCAACCTACACGAAGGAAGGTAACTTGCGTGTCTTGCAGGAGAAGGCAAAACGCCTGAATGTCGAGCAGCTGATGAACGGGGTGGCGGACTCCATTCGTGAGCACCTCCCCGGCGCATACCAGTGGCCTGGCAAAACAGCCTTTACCTACAGCTTAGCAGAGATTACTGAAAGCGGGACCAGAAGTCTGCGGGCGTACGTCACCTTGTCGCTTGTTGACGGACATCCCGGTAAGTTGGTGTTGTACATTCAGAAGCGAGCAGTGGAAGCCGCAGGTGAAGGGATTCAGGCATTCTGCCAAAGGTATGCGAATTG
>JAHDXY010000504.1 GCA_023384005.1 Burkholderiaceae bacterium
CGCGTGGCGCTCCATGTACTCGGACATGTCGAAGCGGATCAGCTCGATGCCGAGCGTGAACGCGAGCTGGCGCGCGACCTCGGTCTTGCCCACTCCGGTGGGCCCCGAGAAGAGGAACGCGCCGATCGGCTTCTCCGGCCGCCCCAGGCCGGAGCGCGACATCTTGATCGCCGCCGAAAGCGCGTCGATCGCCGGGTCCTGCCCGAACACGGTCGCCTTGAGGTCGCGATCGAGCGTCTGCAGCTTGCTGCGATCATCGGACGACACCGACGCTGGCGGGATGCGCGCGATCTTCGCGACGATGTCCTCGATCTCGTTCTTGCCGATCACCTTCTTCTGCCGGCTCTTGGGCAGGATGCGCTGCGCCGCGCCGGCCTCGTCGATCACGTCGATCGCCTTGTCCGGAAGGTGGCGGTCGTTGATGAACTTGGCCGAGAGCTCGGCCGCGGCCGAGAGCGCCGAGGACGAATACTTGACGCCGTGGTGTTCCTCGAAGCGCGACTTCAGGCCGCGCAGGATCTGCACCGTCTGCTCGACCGTAGGTTCGTTGACGTCGATCTTCTGGAACCTGCGCGAGAGCGCGTGATCCTTCTCGAAGATCCCGCGGTACTCGTTGTAGGTGGTCGCGCCGATGCACTTGAGCGTGCCCGACGAGAGCGCGGGCTTGAGCAGGTTCGACGCGTCGAGCGTGCCGCCCGATGCCGATCCCGCGCCGATCAGGGTGTGGATCTCGTCGATGAACAGGATCGCGTGTTGCGCCGCCTTCAACTGCTTGAGCACGGTCTTCAGGCGCTGCTCGAAATCGCCCCGGTACTTGGTGCCCGCGAGCAGCGCGCCCATGTCGAGCGAGTAGACGGTGGCGTCGGCGAGCACTTCCGGAACGTCTTCCTGCGTGATGCGCCAGGCGAGTCCCTCGGCGATCGCGGTCTTGCCGACGCCCGCCTCGCCAACGAGCAACGGGTTGTTCTTGCGCCGCCGGCAAAGGACCTGGATCACGCGCTCGACCTCGTGCTCGCGCCCGATCAGCGGGTCGATCCGGCCTTCGCGCGCGGCGGTGTTGAGGTTCTGCGTGTACTGCTCGAGCGCGCTCTGCTGCTGCGCCGACGCGTCCTGTTCGTTCTCGGCCGCCTCTTCCTTGGCCGGCTCCTTGGGCTGCGGGTTCTTGGTGATCCCGTGCGAGATGTAGTTGACGACGTCCAGGCGCGTGATGCCCTGCTGGTGCAGGTAGTAGACGGCGTGCGAATCCTTTTCGCCGAAGATCGCCACGAGGACGTTGGCGCCGGTGACTTCCTTCTTGCCGTTGGAGGTGGACTGCACGTGCATGATCGCGCGCTGGATCACGCGCTGGAACCCGAGCGTGGGCTGGGTGTCGATCTCTTCGGTGCCGGGAACGACCGGGGTGTTTTCCTTGATGAACGACGTGAGGTTCTTGCGCAGGTCGTCGATGTTCGCCGCGCAGGCGCGAAGGACCTCTGCGGCCGAGGGGTTGTCGAGCAGCGCGAGCAGCAGATGCTCCACGGTGATGAACTCGTGGCGCTGCTGGCGGGCCTCGACGAAGGCC